>NZ_JAFL01000037.1:0-21776 GCF_019633685.1 Paracoccus sp. J56 | reverse complement strand
ACAGCACCGTGGTTCGCGCTCATCATCAGGCAGCGGGCGCAAAAGGGGGACTCCGCGCCAAGGTTTCGGCCGCTCGCGAGGTGGCTTCACGACCAAGATCCATCTGCGGGTCAATGCGGCAGGCCTGCCCATGAGAACCGAGATCACGGCCGGGCAGACATCGGACTACCTCGGCTTCGATCTGGTCATGGCTGACAACCTGCCCGAGCCAAGCGTTCTGCTCGCAGACCGCGGCTACGACTCCGACAACATCCGCAAGACCATGGAGGTGCGCGACGTGGTGCCGGTCATCCCCATGCGCAAAACCCGGAAGCTACGGGTCGCCGTTGACCGCAGGCTCTACCGCCTGCGCAATCTCGTTGAGCGGTGCTTCAACAAGCTCAAGAATGCCCGTCGCGTCGCCACCCGCTACGACAAGACCGCCGAAAGCTTCCTGGGCTTCATCGACATCACGTCGATCCGCCTCTGGCTCCGCCATTTGTCAACATGACCTAAGCGCAGGGTTGGCTTGTACGCCAAGGGCATCGGAATATCCGAGGCACTCGAAAGTCCCGGTAGCTTATCTTTCTTGCGATAGCTCTTGGCCGAGGCCCCACAGCCTGTTCAGGATCGACCAGCTGGCTTTCGGCTGGTCACTCTGCGGAGCATTTCCATTCCCGCACAGGCACCGCCATAGCAGGACCAACCCCGGTCTCAGATCGTCGCCATGCAAGCGGACAAGGGACGTGCGGATTGTGCGATCGAGGTTTCGGGCACGAAACCGGCAGCTTTTGCAGCAGCGATGAAAGCCCGTCGCGCCGATCCCACCGATACAAGGCAGTGCAGGGCGGCATCCAGCTGCTCCAGCGCATGGTGCTGGGCCGTATTGGAAACCGGCCACCTCCTGCGGAGCCAGTATCTCGCCTGCTCGATCGTGCTGAACTTCTGCACTTCGCCTGCAGACGAAATGACGAATGAAAGGGGCGTACCCCAGTGAATTTCCATAATGAAACTTTTCTGTCGGAACGGTCGGAATGGCGGGCAACGCATGCCCACCCTCCTCAAGGAAAAGCGGAGACGGCATGAAGCCGACCCCGCCTGTATTACCCTTCGGCGCTGCTCTCAGGAGAGAACGAGATTCGTTGCCGATTCCCGGCCATTGCGGTCACGCTCGATATCATAGGCGATCGCCTGGCCATCGTTCAGATGATGGATACCGGCGCGCTCGAGCGCGGAAATATGGATGAAGACATCCTTCGAGCCCGCTTCCGGGGCAATGAAGCCGAAGCCTTTATTGGAGTTGAACCATTTCACGGTGCCATTGGCCATCGTGCTGTTCCTTTCAAAAATGCCGCTCACATAGCGCAGCGGCCCGGCAAAGCTGAAGATCGAAGCTGAGCCGCAAGGAACAGGGTCCGAAAACAAGAGATGCAGCTCCTATATAGGTCATGCCGGCTGAGTTTACGAGGAAATTCCGGGAATCATGCGATCCCGGCCCATTACCCGTTGTTCGGCAAGGAAAGAATTTGCGACCCGCATCGGCGGAAAATTCCGAAAAAGGCCGTTTTTACCGCAGACTCCAAACCTCAGCTTTCGCCCTGTTCCTTGCCGTCCAGTTCCCGGGCGTTCGTTTCCGCTATCGTCTCATGCAGCCGCGAATGGGCGGATTGCCATGCATCGAGCGCGCCCACGGCCTGGTCGAGCGCCTTTCTGTCCGGCCCATCGAATTGGGGAGCCGCCTCCTTGATCGCCCAGTAGAGCCGGCGCACCACCGGGGTCATCCGCTCCAGCCAGGCCAGGACATCCCTCAGGCTCTGCTCCTTGCCGCCGGGGTTGGAATAGACCCCGCCCTGGAGGCCCTGCAGTTCCAGCTCGCTCAAGCGGAGCTCGATATCGCTCAGCCGTTCCCTGATATCTCTGTCGCTGTTCTCGACCAATGAGACCATTTTCGCCCCCTCCCTTTATGCGGTCGCTCCTCTTGGGCCTGCCGACCCATCGATCACGCCTGATCGGTCGTCGGATCGTCCATGCCGCTCGCGGCACGAATCAGCATGCCGCGCTCGTTCCCGTCCCTTTTCCGACGCCGGCGCGCTCCTGCATCATGCTGCGGCTCGGGTCGTTTCTCGGGGGTGCTGGCGATGTCTGCGGAATCCACGGTCTGGGTCTCCCTGTTGCCGGACGAAAAAATTCGAACAGGCATGGCTGATATGGGGTGTCAGGGGGCTGCAGGCCATAGGAGACATTCGCCTATCGACCAACCTCCGGAAAGCCCGAGAAAGAAATCTCGGTGACAACGAGGCGGTTCTGCAACGGCAGGATGAGGTCAGCGCATTCGATGGCCGTTACGACGAGTTTTGCGTCGGTCGGCTTTTGCGATTCCTATTCAGGCGCGGGATCGGTTCTTTCCGCTGCCGCGTCGATCCGGTCGGCCCATTCGATCAGCAATCGCGCCGCGCCGAAATCTCCGTGCCTGTCGCGCTTCTGGGCGGCGAGAGCGAGGTGTTCCCGCAAATCCGTCGTCATGAGCAGGCCGGGCCGCTCGGTGGCCAGAAAGAGCATTTGCAGCAGGTGCTCTATAGCGGCTTCGTATTGATCCGGGCTTTCGATTGCCACCTTCCTGCCTTCCATCGGTTGCTGCCTGGCGCCTCGTGTCAGGCGATTGCTGGTTGCCCCGAAGGACGAAGACCGGATACCCGTTTTGCATCGGTATCGGCCGGCTTGACCGTCAGCATGGCTGGCGCGTGTCGCGTCACCAGTCCCGGAACCGCTCGAACAGCCCGGACGTGCAGGATCTGATCGGCATGAGCCGGGTTGTTCCGTCGTCATGGACGAGCTTCACCAGATCCCCATTCTGGAAATGGCGGATCCCCTCAAGATGCCACGGCGGCTGAGCAAAGATTTCGGTAGCTCCGGTGAGCGCGTCGGTCAGGGCAACACATTTGGTCATGGAAACCTCGCTATCTGGACGAGCGAAAACGGCGGACCTGGATCCGCCGCTTCACCTGCCAGCTTTTGAATGCCGCATACCAGCGCAGATTTCGACCACGCCTTGGTGCGGCAATTTACCGGAAGATCGGAGGTCCGCAGGTTTCCGCCCGCTTCGCCTTTCGAATGGCAGCCGGCCGTCATCTGTGGTCAGCAGGCTTCCGCATGGGGTCGTCTTTCGGATCGTTGTCGCCCTGCTGCGGGGCTTCCGGCGGCTCGCCCTGCTGGGCCTGACGTGTGTCCCTCGGGTCCAGAGCGTCGTTCTTTGGGTCGGTGCCCACAATGGGGTCCTCCATGGCACCGCCCGGAGATCCCGCTCGGATGAACAAGACATGGGGTCGAGGGGGTGGAATTGCGCCCTCCGGATCGAAACTATCGTGCAAGCTGGTCATATGGCTGGAAAGAATGTCGCTCCGATCTCGTGGCTCCTTAAGCGCCGCCAGCGTCGTTACCGACCGTCGGGGCCCGCGCCCTCGAGATACGATGATGTCACGTCAGCTATTTCCTCCGCGCGTCCAGGATATGGGAAACGAGACTTTACAGATGCTGAACTGCGTCCGCTTCAAGGTTGACCTTCCGCGGATTCCCCGAACAGCCGTCGTCGAGACGCACCTGCTGGCTTGACAGCATCAGGTCTCACCTTCATTGTCTCAACATATCTTGAGAGGTTGATTCGATGGAAGAGCAACGCGCCCTTGCCGGCTTTGCGGCGCTGTCGCAGGAAACCCGACTGCGCATCGTCCGGCTGCTGGTCAAGGCCGGGCCGGAGGGCATGGCGGCCGGGGCCATCGGCGAGACCCTGGGGGGCGCCAGCACCTCGCGGCTGTCGTTTCACCTGACCCACCTCGAACATGCCGGGCTGATCCGGTCCCGGCGCGAGGGGCGCTTCATCATCTACAGCGCCGTCTTCCCAACGCTGGCCGGGCTGATCGCATTCCTGATGCGCGATTGCTGCGACGGCCACCCGGACATCTGCGCGCCGGTCGCGGCCGCGCTGTCCTGCTCCTGTGAATCCGGCAAGGATGCCCTGCATGGCTGACGCCTCGCCTCGTGTCTTCAACGTGCTGTTTCTCTGCACCGGCAACTCCGCCCGCTCGATCATCGCCGAAAGCGTGCTGCGCAAGGAGGGCGGCGAGCGGTTCGGCGCCTTCTCGGCCGGCAGCCAGCCGAAGGGAGAGGTGCATCCACGGACTTTGAAAATCCTGCAGAACTACCATTACCCGACCGAAGGGCTGCGCTCGAAAAGCTGGGACGAATTTGCCGGGCCCGACGCGCCGGTGATGGATTTCGTCTTCACCGTTTGCGACGACGCGGCGGGCGAGGCCTGTCCCTATTGGCCGGGCCAGCCGATGACAGCGCATTGGGGCCTTCCAGACCCGGCAGCCGCGACCGGCAGCGAATTGCAGCGCGACATGGCCTTCGTCGAGACGCTGCGCTACATGAAGGCGCGCATCCAAGCCTTTGCCGCCCTGCCGATCGGCACTCTGGACCGCGCCAGCCTCGTCTCCAGGCTGCACGAGATCGGATGCTCCGAAGGCACAAGCGAGGCAGGAGACAGCATGGACGTCGTGATCTATCACAACCCGGATTGCGGCACCTCGCGCAATGTGCTGGCGCTGATCCGCAATGCCGGGATCGAGCCGCATGTGGTGGAATACCTCAAGACGCCACCCTCGCGCGCGATGTTGGAGCAGCTTATCGCCCGCATGGGCATCGCGCCGCGTGAACTGCTGCGCCAGAAGGGCACGCCTTATGCCGAGCTTGGGCTGGACGACCCGGCACTACCCGACGCCGCGCTGATCGAGGCGATGCTGGCACATCCGGTGCTGATCAACCGCCCCATCGTGGTCAGCCCCAGGGGGGTGCGGCTTTGCCGGCCCTCGGAGCAGGTGCTGGACCTGCTGCCGCCGCAGCGCGCCGCCTTCAGCAAGGAGGACGGCGAGCAAGTCGTGGATGCCCAGGGCAACCGTATCCGCCCGGCCTGAAAGGAGCAGGTGATGACCCCCGACAGCCCGGCCCGCCGGCTTTCCTTTCTCGACCGCTACCTGACGCTCTGGATCTTCGCGGCCATGGCGCTCGGCATCCTGCTGGGCACGGTCTTCACCGGCCTGCCGGATGCGCTGCACGCCATGGCGGTGGGCTCGACCAACATTCCCATCGCCATCGGGCTGATCCTGATGATGTATCCGCCGCTGGCGAAGGTCCGCTACGAGGACCTGCCCCGGGTCTTTGCCGACAAGCGCGTGCTGGTGCTGTCGCTGGTGCAGAACTGGCTGATCGGGCCGGTGCTGATGTTCGCCTTAGCGGTGATCTTCCTGCGCGATCATCCCGAATACATGACCGGGCTGATCCTGATCGGCCTGGCGCGCTGCATCGCCATGGTGCTGGTCTGGAACCAGCTGGCGCGCGGCGACGGGCAATATGTCGCCGGGCTGGTGGCCTTCAACTCGATCTTCCAGATCCTGTTCTTCTCGACCTATGCCTGGCTGTTCCTGACCGTGCTGCCGCCCTTGTTCGGGCTGGAGGGCAGCGTGATCGAGGTGGGCTTCCGGACGGTGACGGAGGCGGTGCTGATCTATCTGGGCATCCCCTTCGCCGCCGGTTTCCTGACCCGGTATGTGCTGATCCGGCGCAGGGGAGAGGAATGGTATCAAAACCTGTTCCTGCCGAGGATCGGCCCGATCACGCTGGCCGCGCTGCTCTTCACCATCGTGGCGATGTTCAGCCTGAAGGGTGGCGATGTCGTGCGCCTGCCGCTCGACACCGTCAGGATCGCCGTGCCGCTGGTGCTGTATTTCGCCATCCAGTTCGTCGTCAGCTTCGCCATTGGGCGACTGATCGCGCGTGACTATCCCCGCAGCACCGCCATCGCCTTCACCGCCGCCGGCAACAACTTCGAGCTGGCCATCGCCGTCGCCATCGCCGCCTACGGCCTCGCCTCGCCTGTGGCCTTCGCCGCCGTCATCGGCCCGCTGGTCGAGGTGCCGGTGCTGATCCTTCTGGTCAACGCCGCCCTGTGGCTGGGCCGCCGCTGGTTCCCCGCAGCAACCCCGCAAGAGGCCCGCGCATGATCCCCGACCTGCCGAACCTGTCGCCCGACTGCCTGCGCGCGCCCGCGATCCCGGACATTCCCCGCGCGACGCATCCGCCGCGCATCCTGCTGCTCTACGGCTCGCTGCGCGAACGCTCCTACAGCCGCTTCGCCACGCTGGAGGCCGAGCGCCTGCTGCGGCATTTCGGCTGCGAGACGCGGGTGTTCCACGCCAACGGCCTGCCGCTGCCCGAGGATGCCGGGCCCGACCACCCCAAGGTGCAGGAGCTGCGCGAGCTGTGCCTGTGGTCCGAGGGCCAGGTCTGGACCAGCCCGGAACGCCACGGCGCGATGACCGGGGTGATGAAATCGCAGATCGACTGGATCCCGCTGTCGATGGGGGCGATCCGTCCGACACAGGGCCGCACCCTGGCGCTGATGCAGGTCTCGGGCGGCTCGCAAAGTTTCAACGCGGTGAACCAGATGCGGGTGCTGGGCCGCTGGATGCGGATGCTGACGATCCCCAACCAGTCCTCGGTCGCCAAGGCGTATCAGGAGTTCGACGAGGCCGGCCGCATGCGGGCGTCGAGCTATTACGACCGCATCGTCGACGTGATGGAGGAACTGGTGAAGTTCACCCTGCTGACCCGCGACCTGTCGGCCTTCCTGACCGACCGCTACAGCGAGCGCAAGGAGACGGCCGCAAAGCTCGAGGAACGGCTGAACCTCAAGGCCGCGACATGAGGCTGGAGAGGCCCGACATCGGGCGGATGGCAGATCGCGAGACGCACCCGGATCGTGCCAAGAGCGACCGATCAGGCTTGAACCGCTTATAGGAAAGTTCGCCAGTGCAAGGGTACCTCTGGATCAGGTAACTGTCCACAGAACCTACGCGGATGCCTCCGGATAAGCCCCTGACCTAGATCTTCTTTTCCTCACCTGCTACGCATCTGCGCAATGCTCATCGGAGGGAAAAGATGTTCGAGGGGCATTGCCAAGTTGTTGTGTCGTGAAGCGCCTGCTACAGGATCTCGGATGAAAACGCCATCATCCATGCCGCGCCTGAAGGGGTTTCGCTTTCCCCGTGAGATCATTGCCTACGCCGTCTGGGCATATCACCGCTTCGCCCTGAGCGGGGCTGACGTCGAGGACCTTCTGGCAGAGCGCGGCGTGATCGTCAGCCGCGAGAGCATCAGGCTTTGGGTTAACCGCTTTGGCGCGCAGTTTGCCACCTGCATCCGGCGCGATAGGCCGGGGCCGTCGGACAAGTGGCATCTGGACGAGGTCGTCATCCCGATACGCGGCAGGAAACACTGGCTCTGGCGGGCGGTTGACGCCAATGGCCACACGCTCGACATCCTCGTGCAAACCCGCCGGAACGCCAGAGCCGCGAGGCGCTTTCTGGCAAGGCTCATCGCGCAATTCGGCCAGCCGCGTGTGATGATCACCGACAAGCTGCGCAGCTACTTCAAGCCAATCCGGAACCTGGCTCCCGACGCCGACCACAGGGCACACAAGGGGCTGAACAACCTGGTCGAGGGCTCACACAGACCAACGCGACGGCGAGAGAAGATCATGGGACGCTTCAACGACAGGCGCAGAGATTCCTCGCCGCCCATGACCAGATCAACACCCTCTTCCGTCCCCGCCGCTATCGTCTCACCGCATCTTCATACCGCCACGCACGGGCTGACGCCTTCAGCCTGTGGAACGACTATGCGCTCGAGATGAACGCATAAGCGCTCACGCTTCGCCCCCCTTTGCGCCCACAATCACCCAACTTGGCAATGCCGTTTCAGCCGCCTGTTGCCCGAAGCGCAGCTTCTGCTTTTGCGCGCAGGACGGCTGGATGCGGGCTTGTCGCCCTTGCGTCCGAAGGGCGATGGGGAACTGATGGGAATCCCCGTCTATTCCTCCGGCATGGCCGTGGCTTTCCCCTGCGACCGGGACGGGCCCGGCAGCCGGCCGAAGCGGCCGAAAGACCTGGAAGGACGCGACTTCATCTTGATTCCGCGTCACCTCGCCCCGTCTCGTCCGAAATCAGCCGGGCTTCCTCACCCCGGCCCTGGCCATGGGCGCCTGCAAGGAAGGCCGCATCCGCCCCCTGCTGTCGGTGGGCGATACCGAAGAGCCCCAACCTCCCCGGCATTCCCGCCTCGACCATCGTCAAGGGTCTGCTCGGAGAGCGGCGAGAGCTTGCCTGACCCGGCCGCGCCGCAGCGGAACGGGCCGCAGCGGAGCGGGCCGGCGCGGCCTGTCCGTTCCGCCGATCCGGCCGGCGGGAATGCATTCCCCATGGCCGCGCAGGGGCCGCGCGGTCAGCCTGCGGACGGGCCGGAGCCGGATGCGGCGTCACCCGCAGGCCTGTTCGCGTCATCGATCAGGCGGCGGTGGCGGCGGGCCTCGGCCATTATGTCCTCGAACCGCTCCAGCCCCTTCGCCTCCAGCGCCGCGATCAGCCGCAGATAGGCCTCGGCCGTGGCGCGGGTGTCGCCCATGGCGGTGTGACGTTCCTCGGGCGGGATGACGATGCCCAGCCGCTCGGTCAGCGCATCCAGCGAATGCGGCGCCGACTGGCCCCAGAGCATCGCCGAAAGCAGGATCGTATCCAGCACCTGATTGTCGAAATGCGCCCCGGTCTCGGGCGCGGCGCGGCGCAGGAAGCCCATGTCGAAGGGCGCGTTATGGGCGACCAGCACCGCGTCCTCGGTGAAATGGCGAAAGGCGGTCAGCGCCGTGACCATGTCGGGAGCATCGGCCACCATCGCATCGGTGATGCCATGCACGGCGGTCGAGGCGGGCGGGATCGGCCGGCCGGGATTGACCAGCGTGTCGAAACGCTCGCCGGTCAGGCGGCCGCGGGCGATGCGCAGCCCGGCGATCTGCACGATGCGGTCGGTCGCGGGATCAAGGCCGGTCGTCTCGGTGTCGAAGACCACGCAGGTCAGGTCGGCCAGCCGCGACGAGGCCGCGCCGCGTCGCGCCAGGGCGAAGTCATAGGTCAGCCCGGCGCGGTCCGGCCGGTGCGAGGCGATGGGCAGCGGCAGGACCAGCCGCGCCTGGCCGTCCCGCGCCTCGGTCCAGATGCCGGTGGCATGGGCCGCCAGGATCTCGTGCCCGGTCAGTTCGGGCTGCGCCGGGTCGGGCGGCTCGGCCAGCCAGGATTCCAGCCGGTCCATGGGCAGCGGCGCCCCGGTCCAGAGCAGCAAGAGCCGCGCCTCGGACGCCTCGGCCTCGGCCTCAACCTCAGCGGCAAGGCGGGGGGTCGCGCCCTGTTCGCGCAGGCGTCGGTCCAGATGGCGCAGCAGCCCGTTCACCCCGGCCGCATCGGCCATCAGCATCAGCCGCGGCGGCAGGTCGGGCGCCGGATCCAGCCCGGCGGCCAGCTCGTTCAGCCCCGCCCCTCCGCGCGGGGCATCGCCGCTCATCGCCTCGGTCAATGCGCGCAGGGCATTGGCAAGCCCCTGCCCCTCGGCCCGGATCGCCTGGGCCAGCGCGGGCGGGATCGGACCCTCCAGCGCACCCAGCATCGGCACCAGGGTCGCGGCATGGCGGCGCAGAGTCTCCAGCAGGTCGCGCGGCGCGGGGCGCTGCGGCGGGCGGTCGTTCAGGATCAGCAGCGTGCCGCCATCGATGCGCCGCATGCGCCCCCAGAGCCGCTGCCCGGCCGAGCTCAGGCAGATCAGGTCGGTCGCCGCCGCCCCCGCCGCCAACCGCGCCGCACCGGCCTCCAGCGCGCCACCGGGCAGGTGGCGCTCGATGGGGCGGTCCAGCGCGATGCCGGGCAGAAGATGCGCGGCCGAGGCGTTGTAGAACATCACCCGGCCGGCCGGATCGGTCATCACCGCGCCGGCGCCGATATCGGCGAGAATGGATTCCAGCGTCGCCTTTTCGCGCTGCAGGTCGGCGGCATGTTCGGCGATGGCATCGGCCAGCGCCTCGGCCGAACGCGCCCGCGCCTCGGCGGCATCGCGGGCGGCGGGGCCCAGATCGGCCAGATAGCGGGCCTCCTCGATCTCGGGCGCCTGACCGGTGCGCAAGCCCCCGGCCAGCAGCTCGATCGGGCGGGCCACGTTGCGGTCGAACAGGAACCAGATCCAGACCACCATCCCCAGCGCGCCGAAGCCCGCGATCAGCGCCGCCTGGACCAGGGCGTCCAGCATCGCCTGGACCGGGACGCCCCGGCCCGCAAGGCCCGCCCCCGCCACCCAGAGCGCCACGGCCAAGGCCGCAAGGATCGCTGCCGCAAGCCCCGCAAAGATCAGCAGCACCCGCAGCCGGAGCGAAAGCCGCGTCAGCATCGCCCGCCCAGGAGCCGCGCCAGTTCCGCCCGCAGCTCGGACAGCTCGAAGGGCTTGGCGATGAAACCGTCCGCCCCCAGCGCCAGCCCCTTGCGGCGCTCCACCACCGAGCCGCGCGCGGTCATCAACAGCACCCGCACGTCGTTCAGCGCCGGATCGGCCCGCACGTCCTGCACGATCTGGTAGCCCGAGACATCGGGCAGCATCACGTCCAGCAGCACCAGATCGGGATGGCTGGCGCGGATCTCGTCGACCGCGCCGGCGCCCGTGGCCATGCGGCGGTGCTTGTGGCCGTCGCGCGACAGCAGGAAATCCAGGGCGGTGGCGATATTGTCCTCATCCTCGACCACCAAGATGCTGGCCATCATCCCCCTCCTCCGCAGACGACGGAATAGGCCGGGTCCGAGGGGCCCGGCGGCGACCATGCGCCGCGCGCCGGCCGGACCAGCCCCTTGGCGCAATCGAATTCCTGCGGCACGACCAGCGTCGGGCCGCGCCGCTCGACCAGCGTGATTCCGGCCCGGCGCGTGCCCTCGGCGGTCTCCGAGATGCCGGCGGGATCGAGGGCGGCAAAGCGGATCACCACCGGCGCCAGATAGGTCCAGGGCGCCCAGGGCTGGCTGTCGCGACCCACCAGCAGGATCTGCGCACCCGCGGGCAACCGGGCGACCGCCCGGTCATACCAGGCGTAGTCATTCCAGACCGCATAGCCGACCATCGCCAGGCCGATGCCCGCCGGCAGCAGCCAGCGCGCCGGCGCCAGCCCCAGCTTGCGCAGCAGGTGCATCCCGGCATAAAGCAGCGCCGCCGCGCCCACGCCGACCGCGATCACGCCCAGCAATTCGACCCCGATCCCGGTCATATGCCCCTCATCCCAACATTCCCTTGCCGTGGCCTAGCGCCGATTGCATCCCCCGCACCACCACGAAGGCGTCGCGCAGATGGCTGCGCTGGAAATCGGGCAGCGCGGCGGGGGACAGATGGTTGCCCGGCCGTTCGCCCGCGCGGATCTGCGCGGCCTGGTTTTCCAGCCGCGTGGTCTGGATCAGGTCATAGGCCGCGATCAGGTCGCGTGCGCCGCTGCCCGAGATGATGCCCGCCGCCTGCGCCTCGACCAGCCGGGCCCTGGTGTTGACGGGCGCCAGCTGGCCCTGCAGCGCATAGATGCGCGCCAGGTCCGCCACCGGCACGACGCCGCTGAGCTTCATGTCGATCTGGTTGCGATGCTCGCCCGTGCGCGCGGTGGCAAAGCCGCCGATCAGCCCCAAAGGCGGGCGGTGCTTCATCGCGTTCGAGATCATATGCGCCACGAAGATCGAGTTCTTCGCCGCCATCCCCAGGGTTTCGGCCTGCAGCCCCTCCAGCAGCGCGGCATCGCCACCGATGGCGCGCAGATCGAACATGACCGAGGCCAGCATCTGCGCCTCGGGGCTGGGATGGGCGATCCAGTCGCGGAAATAGCCGCGCCAGACCCGGCGCGGCTGGCGCCAGCGCGGGGTGACGGCCATCATCTCGCCGGGGCAATAGACATAGCCGCAGGCATTCAGCCCATCGCAAACGAAGCGCGCCAGATCCGCGAACCAGGGATCCTCCGGGTCGCAATCGTCACCCAGGATCAGGCAATTGTCCTGGTCCGACAGGCCGGTCTGTTCCTGCCGCCCCTGGCTGCCGCAGGCCGCCCACAGCCAGGGGCCGGGCGGCGGCCCCAGCCGCGCCTCGGCCATGACCAGCAGGCGCCGGGTCACGGCATCGGCGATGTCGGTGATCATGCGGGTGATGGTTTCGTGCCGGTGATGACCGTTGACCAGCTGCACCAGCAATGCGGGAATGCGTGCGGTGGCCGCCGCCATCTCGGCGACATCCCCCGATTGCGCGATGTCGCGGATCAGCGCCGAGGCCGAGATCGCCTGCACCCGCGTCAGGTCGGTCTGGCTGACCATGCCGACGAAGCGGCCCTTCTCGACCACCGGCAGATGGCCGATGCGGCGCTCCAGCATGATGTTGAGCACGTCATAGCCCAGCTCCGCCGGCGAAAGCGTGATCGGATCGGGCGTCATCACCTGCGCGACGGGAACGTTCACGTCGCGCCCCTCGGCGACGATGCGGTTCGAGATGTCGCGGATCGTGACCAGCCCGACCAGCCGCTCCCCGTCCAGCACGCCGATGCTGCTGACGCGAGCATCGCGCATGGCGCGGGCGGCCTCGATGGCGGGGGTCTCGGGCGTGCAGGTCAGCGGCGCCCGCCGCCCGATCAGGTCGCCGACCTTCAGCAGCGCCAGATCGCTTTCGCGACTGCCGGGCAGGCCGCTGCGGTCGAAGAAGCGTGCAACCGCACGATGGCTGCCGATCAGCCGCATCAATTCGGCGCGGGGCAGCATCAGCACGGTCGAATCCTCGATGGCCGTCGCAGTGGTGACTGCCACGCCGTCGCGCAGCAGCCCCCTTTCGCCAAAGGAGTTGCGCGCCATCAGCTCGGAAACGGAATCCCCCGCGGCATCCGAGACCCGGACCCGGCCGCTTTCGATCAGGTAAAGCCCCGCCAGCCGGTCGCCGCGGCGATAGATCACGCCGCCGGCCGGATAGTCCCTGCGCTTGAAGGCCGCCGCGGCCCGCGCCAGCTCGTCCTGCGGCAGGCTGTCATAGGGATGAACCGTGGCGATGAATGCGGCGATGTCGTTCATGGTCCCTGCCCTGCCGAACGGCGGAAAGGCCGCGCCCCGCGAGGGGGCGCGACTGTTCGTCAATGCGCCTGCGCCGCGCCGGCGCCGCGCGGAACGCGGATCGACTCGACCAGGTCGCGCACCTCGGCGGGCGGCTCCTTGGTGGCGGCGGACACCAGATAGGCCACCGCGAAGTTGATCACCGCGCCGATGGTGCCGAACGAGGCCGGCGAGATGCCGAACAGCCAGGCATCCGCGGTATCGGGCAGCATGTTGGTCCCCGAGATGAAGAACCAGCCCTTGTAGGTGAAGATATAGACCAGCGTCGAGATGACCCCGGCCAGCATCCCCGCCATCGCGCCTTCCTTGTTCATGCGCGTCGAGAAGATGCCCATCATCAGCACCGGGAAGATCGAGCTGGCCGCCAGGCCGAAGGCCAGCGCCACCGTCTGCGCGGCAAAGCCCGGCGGGTTCAGGCCCAGGATCGTGGCGACCAGGATCGACACCGCCATCGAGACGCGGGCCGCGAACAGCTCGCCCTTCTCGCTGATGCCGGGATTGATCGCGCCCTTGATCAGGTCGTGGCTGACCGCGCCCGAGATCGCCAGCAACAGGCCCGCCGCGGTGGACAGCGCCGCCGCCAGGCCGCCGGCGGCGACGATGGCGATGACCCAGCCCGGCAGGTTGGCGATTTCCGGGTTGGCCAGGACCATGATGTCGTTGTTCACCGTGGTCAGCTCGTTGCCCTGCAGGCCCTGCTCGGCGATCACCGTGGCCAGCGGCTCGTTCGCCGCCCCGGCCTCGTTATAGTACTGGATCAGGCCGTCGCCGTTCTTGTCCTCCCAGTTCAGCAGGCCGGTCAGCTGCCAGTTGCGCATCCAGTTCAAGTCCTCGCGGTTCTGGATGTCCTCCAGCGACACGGCCGGCTGGCTGAAGGTCTCGCCCGTCTCGGCGCCCGGCCACATGGTCGCGGTCAGGTTGAAGCGCGACATCGAGCCCACCGCGGGCGCGACGGTATAGAGCAGCGCGATGAAGACCAGCGCCCAGCCCGCCGATTTGCGCGCATCGGCCACTTTCGGCACGGTGAAGAAGCGGATGATGACATGCGGCAGGCCCGCGGTACCGATCATCAGCGCCATGGTGAACAGTACCATGTCCAGCGTCGAGTTATGGTGCCCGGTATAGGAGCGGAAGCCCAGGTCGGTCACCACCTGGTCCAGCTTGGCCAGGAACTTGGCGCCCGAGGCGTCATGCGTGCCGAACAGTCCCGTCTGCGGCAGCACATGGCCGGTCAGCTGCAGGGCGATGAACACCGCCGGGATGGTATAGGCGATGATCAGCACGATATACTGCGCCACCTGGGTATAGGTGATGCCCTTCATCCCGCCCAGAACGGCATAGACGAAGACCAGCGCCGCGCCGATCCACAGCCCGGTCGAGCTGGAGACCTCCAGATAGCGCGAGAAAGTCACGCCGACGCCGGTCATCTGGCCGATCACATAGGTGATCGAGATGATCAGCAGGCAGATCACGCCGATGATCCGCGCCGTGCCGGAATAGAAGCGGTCGCCGATGAATTCCGGCACCGTGAACTTGCCGAACTTGCGCAGATAGGGCGCCAGCAGCATCGCCAGCAGCACATAGCCGCCGGTCCAGCCCATCAGATAGGTCGAGTTGTCATAGCCGGTAAAGGCGATGAGGCCCGCCATCGAGATGAACGAGGCCGCCGACATCCAGTCGGCCGCCGTGGCCATGCCGTTCATGACCGGGCTGACGCCGCGGTTGGCGGCATAGAACTCGGCCGTGGAACCGGCGCGGGCCCAGATCGCGATGCCGATGTAAAGCGCGAAGGATGCCCCGATGACAAGGAGGTTGAGGGTAAACTGGCTCATGGGATGCTCCTCACTCCTCCACGCCGTGTTCGGCGTCCATCTTGTTCATGCGCCAGGCATAAAAGAAGATCAGCACGATGAAGACCAGGATCGAGCCTTGCTGCGCGAACCAGAAGCCCAGATCGGTTCCTCCCACCGAAATGCCCGCCAGCAAGGGCCGCAAGACGATCCCGAAGCCATAGGACACCAGGGCCCAGATGATCATGCACAGCCAGATCAGCTTCAGATTGGCCTGCCAATATGCGTTTGACGATTGTCTGTCACTCATGTCCTTCGTTTCCTCCCTTTTCAGACATGTCTCGCTCCGCCTTTGGGATTTGCGCCTCCCGGCGCCCGGCGGAAGGGCGGGGAGGCATTTCCCGCGCCCGTCTTCAGGCGCGGTTCATCCTGTTTTCGATGAGTTCGTCGACGACGCTTGGGTCAGCGAGGGTTGAGATGTCTCCGAGGGCGGCGAAATCGTCCTCGGCGATCTTGCGCAGGATGCGGCGCATGATCTTGCCCGAACGCGTCTTCGGCAGGCCCGGCGCCCATTGGATCAGGTCCGGCTTGGCGATCGGCCCGATCTCGGTGCGCACCCATTTCTCCAGCTCGGCGCGCAACCCGTCGCTGGGCTCGACCCCGTTCATCAGCGTCACATAGGCATAGATGCCCTGACCCTTCAGCGGATGCGGATAGCCCACCACCGCCGCCTCGGCCACCTTCTCATGCGCAACCAGCGCCGATTCCACCTCGGCCGTGCCCATCCGGTGCCCCGAGACGTTGATCACGTCATCCACCCGCCCGGTGATCCAGTAATAGCCGTCCTCGTCGCGCCGGCAGCCGTCGCCGGTGAAGTAATAGCCCGGATATTGCTGGAAATAGGTCTCCATGAACCGCTGGTGGTCGCCCCAGACCGTGCGCATCTGACCCGGCCAGCTGTCGGCGATGCACAGCACCCCCTCGACCCCGTCGCCGTCCAGCGCCACCCCGCTCTGCGGATCCAGCACCACCGGCTTGACCCCGAAGAAGGGCAGCGTCGCCGAGCCCGGCTTGGTCTCGATCGCGCCCGGCAGCGAGGTGATCATGTGGCCGCCGGTCTCGGTCTGCCACCAGGTGTCGACGATCGGGCAGCGCCCCTTGCCGACATGCTTGTCATACCAGACCCAGGCCTCGGGGTTGATCGGCTCGCCCACCGTGCCCAGAACCCGCAGGCTCGACAGGTCGTGCTTCTCGACCCATTCCGGCCCCTGCCCCATCAGCGCCCGGATCGCGGTCGGCGCGGTGTAGAACTGGTTGACCCGGTGCTTCTCGCACACCGCCCAGAAGCGGCCGGCATCGGGCCAGGTCGGCACCCCCTCGAACATCAGCGTCGTGGCGCCGTTGGCCAGCGGGCCGTAGACGATGTAGCTGTGCCCGGTCACCCAGCCCACGTCGGCCGTGCACCAGAACACGTCGCCGTCCTTGTAGTCGAAGACGTATTGATGCGTCATCGCCGCATAAAGCAGGTAGCCGCCGGTGGTATGGACCACGCCCTTGGGCTTGCCGGTCGAGCCCGAGGTATAGAGGATGAACAGCGGATCCTCGGCCCCCATCGGCCGCGGCGGGCAGTCGGGGCTGACCTCCTCCATCAGCTTCAACACGTCCACGTCGCGCCCCTCGATCCAGCTGGTCTGGTCGCCGGTATGCTTGACCACCAGGCAGCGCACCCGGTCCGAGCAATGCAGAAGCGCCGCGTCGGTATTCGACTTCAGCGCCGTCTTGCGGCCGCCGCGCGGCGCGGTGTCGGCGGTGATCACCAGCTTGGCGCCCGAATCGTTGATGCGGTTGGCCAGCGCATCGGGCGAGAAGCCGGCGAAGACAATGGAATGGATGGCGCCGATGCGCGCGCAGGCCAGCATGGCATAGGCGGCCTCGGGGATCATCGGCAGGTAGATCACCACCCGGTCGCCGCGCATCACCCCCTGGGACAGGAGCACGTTGGCAAAGCGGTTCACCTTGTCCGACAGTTCCGCATAGGTGATGTGGCGGGCGGGCTGGTTCGGGTCATCCGGCTCGAAGATGATCGCGGTCTGGGTCGCGCGCCGGGGCAGGTGGCGGTCGATGCAATTGACCGAGGCGTTCAGGATCCCGTCCTCGAACCATTTGATCGAGACCTGGCCCAGGGTGAAATCGGTGTCCTTCACCCGGCTATAGGGCTGGATCCAGTCCAGACGCCGCCCCTCGCGCCCCCAGAACCCAGCCGGATCCGAGATCGATTCGGCATAGAGCCGCGCATAGTCCCCAGGCGTGACCAGCGCAGCCTCAAAACCAGCCGGAACAGGATGTTTCTTAATCGATTCAATGCTCATGGCTCCCCCTCACAGCGATCGCATCATTTCCCCTTGCCCGCAGCGTCATGCCGAAATGCCCCCTCCTGGGCGGCCGCGGGAAAGCTCGAGCACAATGTTAACCAGATCGCCGCTTTCGTGTTAAGTATTTATTTATAAAGGGAGTTTTGTTAATAATTTGACAACGAGCATATCTGGAATGTAAATATTTTACACGCCGGTCGGCACAGTGACCTGGGAGCCATCCTCCTGTCCGCGACGGCGGCTTGATCCCTCCAGGAGGCAGCGCCGCCTGCCGACAGAACGCGCCCTCCGGCACCCGCCGGTCCCTGGCCCAGCGGCCCATCGCCACGGTCTTCACGCGGCCGGTGGCGCTGGCGAAATCGGCCAGTTGGTCGCCTATCCCGTCACCGCCCTGCCGATCTGCGCGCCGGGCCGGACGAGGTCATGGGCACGACCATGATCGCGGGCGCATCGGCCGCTGCTGCTCGCCGTGCCGATGGTGCAGGTGTTCCTGAACTCGGCCTCGGACAGCCATGCCAGCCTGCCCATCGTGCTGGCGCAGGGTGTCTCGTCCGTGGTGGGCGATGCCTGGCCGATATTCGCGCCGCTGATCAGGGCCATGGGCGCCTTCGTCGCCGGCTCGAACACGGTCAGCAACATGATGTTCTCGCTCTTCCAATGCTCGACCGCCGAACAGATCGGCCTGGCGGCGGCGGGCGCGGGCACCGTCGGGCTGGCCGACCGCAAGCACGCGATCATCCGCGAGACCCTGATCCCCATGGCTATTCCGTGGTGCAGGGCGGGCTGACCGGCAACCAGATGTGGTCGGCCGCCGCGGGATGTCCGCTCGAAACGGGAATCCGTCGCACGGAGCGATCACGGGTAAGGCTCATGGCCTGGTTTTGCCCCCTGCCCCTTGATCCACCCGGCGGCATCGCAATCTTGTCAGCAAGGCGTGTGCTGCGTGCGCCCAGGGACTTCCTCCCTGATTACGGAGACTGGTTGAACCCGTTTCTGACAGGAGATGTGCGATGCAGGCACATACTCGCAGCAAGACTTGCGATGTCCGTGATGAATTTCCCGACAGGGCAACGGAGCCCGGATCATCGGAGGCTTTGGCACCCCTCGGCCGCGAGCTGCTGACTGCCGATTGCATTTCGAACCCGGGAAAGGGGGCAATCGTCCAATGATCGGCCAAATGCTGAAAGAAGGTTATGGCATCGAAGGGCATTTCGGGTTGCCGCGCGCCGAGCTGATCGGCCTCGCGGGCAAGCTGCTCGAGGTCCCTGCCCCCCTGATCGACAGCGCGCTGCAAGAGGAACTGGCCGAAGAGACCGTGACCGCCGATCGCGTCCGGGACGCGGACTGCACCTTCCTGACCGGGCTGTATTTGGCCGAGCGCGGGATCGCCGAGCATGTCAGGCGCATCCGCGCGGGCGCCCTGCCCTGGCCCGAGATCGATGCGGACAAGGCCCTGCCCTGGATCGAGCAGAAGACAGGCTTCACTCTTGCTGCCAGCCAGGCCGAGGCGATCCGGCTGGCGCTGCGCTCGAAGCTGATGGTGATCACCGGTGGCCCCGGGGTGGGCAAGACGACGATCGTGAACTCGATCCTGCGCATTTTGGCTGCGAAGGCTGTGAAGCTGTTGCTCTGCGCGCCCACGGGCCGCGCGGCCAAACGCATGACCGAAGCCACCGGCATGGAAGCCAAGACCATCCATCGGCTGCTCGAATTCGACCCGAAAGCCTTCGGCTTCAAACGCAATGACGAGAACCCGCTCGATTGCGATCTGCTGGTCGTCGACGAGAGCTCGATGGTCGATGTGCTGCTGATGCAGTCGCTCCTGAAGGCGGTGCCTAGCAACGCGACGCTGCTGATCGTCGGCGACATTGATCAGCTGCCCTCTGTGGGCCCCGGCCAGGTGCTGGCCGACATCATCGGCTCTGGCGCCGTGCCTGTGGTACGACTGACCGAGGTGTTCCGGCAGGCAGCCCAGAGCAAGATCATCACCATGGCACATGCCATCAATGCGGGGCACTTGCCCGATCTTGGCAAGTCCGATGGCGAGGCGGATTTCTATTTCGTGCCGGCGGCGGATCCGGAGCAGGCGGTGCCGCGAATCGTCGAGCTGGTCGCCAAGCGCATCCCGCAGCGGTTCGGCTTTGATCCGATCAAGGACATCCAGGTCCTCTGCCCGATGAACCGTGGCGGCGTTGGCGCGCGATCCCTCAACGTCGAATTGCAGGCTGCGCTGAACCCCGCTGGCGACAAGAAAGTCGAGCGCTTCGGCTGGGTCTTCGCACCGGGCGACAAGGTGATGCAAATCGAGAACGACTACGACAAGGACGTCTACAACGGCGACATCGGCATGATCGAGGATGTCGATCTCGACGATGGGGAAGTTGCCGTGGATTTCGACGGCCGGACGGTGACCTTCCTCTTTGGCGAACTCGACACGCTGGTCCCCGCCTATGCGGCGACGATCCACAAGAGCCAGGGGTCCGAGTATCCGGCCGTGGTCATCCCGGTCATGACCCAGCACTACGCCATGCTGCAGCGCAACCTGATCTACACCGGGGTCACCCGCGGCAAAAAGCTCGTGGTGCTGGTCGGGCAGAAGAAGGCCGTGGCGATCGCGGTAAAGAACGTCTCAGGGCGGCAGCGCTGGTCCAAGCTGGATGAGTGGCTGGCATGAGGGGTTCAAGCACCTCAGCTTCAGCATTTGCCCCAAGGGTTTCAATCTTTGGCGCAATTTGGGTATCAGGCCGGCAGGCGACAAAAGGAACGGGGCATGGATAAGGAAGAAAAACGGTTGGATCGCTTGAGCGAACTTCTGCATGCCCTGCCTGCCGACAACTTGCCGATGACACTCAGCGAGCTCGACGGCTATGTGACCGGTGTTCTGGCTTGCCCCGAGATGATCGCACCCTCGGAATGGCTGCCTGAAGTGTGGGGCGAAACCGGCGAGGCCCATTTTGCCGACCAGAAAGCGGCAGAAGAAACGATCGGCGCCGTCATGACGCATTACAATTCCGTTGCGGAAGCCATGACGCGGTCGCTCTGGATTGAGCCGATTTATGAAGTAGACCCGAACAGTGACGAGACGCTCTGGGAGCCTTGGGTGGATGGGTTCACCCGCGCGATGGGCCTGCGACCGGATGCATGGGAGAAGCTTCTCGATCAGGCCGATGAAGAAACCCGGACCACGATGATCTTCCTGATGGCGTTGCAGGACATCTACACCGGCAAAAGCAAGTTCAGCGATGAAGAGATCGACGAGATCGACCTTGAAGCGCCCGACTTGATCCCGAACTGTGTGGCGACGATCCTGCACCAGTCGCGTCCAGAACTGGTGGGAACAGTTGCTGCCAATCTGCCCGGCATGCCGCACAAGGCCACTCCCCGCCCCGGACGGAACGATCTCTGCTCCTGCGGCTCAGGCCGAAAGTACAAGCTTTGCTGTGGCCGGAATTGAAAAATAATGAATTCCGGTCCCACCGCAGCGCTGCTGGCCGGATGGTTTCGCCCGATCAGGGCTCCGCGCAGGGGGACTCGTGATTTGTTGACGTGGTGTTGACGCAAAACGCAAAATGGCCTGTGGTATCAGGATACCATCAGGCAAGCGTTTGATTTATTTATGTAATTTGGTTGCGGGGACGCGAATTGCAAACTGTTTCGAAATGTCCAAGGCAATCATTCCGCCCTGCCGCACAATAGCAGACCGGCTATGGCCAAGGTTGAGCATACTTCGGATGCCCATGTTCTGGTAACGGTGACGCGGAACTGGGCAGGCACGATGTCCAGCCGCTCCAACACATCTTCCCCATGCAGTGCAAACAGCCGCCACAAGCACAGGTCAGGCTCTCGGGCTCGATCACCTCTTCGAGACGCGGCAGATGTAACGACCCACGATTTTTCTGCTCATGCTATAGTGGAGACGAATAGCGATGAGTATGACGATGGACGACAGCATCAAGCGCTGGACTTTGATGCGCAAAACCGCACTGGTGGTCGAGATCATCGAAAGCGCAAAACGACGGTGGCGGAGGCCAGCCGTTCTTTCGACCTCAGCCCATCTGAGATCGAAAACTGGGTCGATGACGCAAAGCGCGGGATGGAGAACTCGCTGCGCGCGAACCCGCTCGAGATCCGCGAGCAATACGAGAAGCAGCTGAAGGATCTGCAGGAGGCCTATGGCGAGGCCATGCTTGAACTGCGTGCGCGAAAAAAGTTGCAGGCCTTGCTGGAGCAACAGGACGGATGATGATCCTGAAGCTTTATCAAGGCCTTAAAGAGGACGGTCTGCAGGTGTCCATCTCTCAGCTTTGCACGTGGTTCGGCGTGGCGCGGCGGTCGGTTTACTATCGCCCGACCAAAGCCGCGCCCCGTGTGAACCCGAGGTTTGCCGAGCCGATCAAGAAGCTGATCGAGGAACAGCCGTCCTTCGGCTACCGGACCGTCGCGTGGCTTCTGGGCTTCAACAAAAACACCGTCCAGCGGATCTTTCAGCTGAAAGGCTGGCAGGGGGAGTGTCAGGAACTCTGTGTATCTGAGCGGGCCCATGCGGTTTTCAGATACGTTCAGGCGTCGAAGCGCCCGGCGAACATTATGGCCAGCTG
>NZ_JAFL01000036.1:0-22472 GCF_019633685.1 Paracoccus sp. J56 | reverse complement strand
CTTCACCACCACGCTGAAGGACGCCGGCATCCGCATCTCGATGGACGGGCGCGGCCGTTGGATGGACAACGTCTTCATCGAGCGGCTGTGGCGCAGCCTCAAATACGAGTGCGTCTTCCTCAACGCCTTCGAGACCGGAAGCGAAGCCCGCAACGGGATCGGTTCATGGATAGCCTACTACAATGAGAGACGCCCGCACTCGACCTTCGGCGGCAGGACACCCGACGAGGTCTATGCTACGGCGGAAATGACGGAGCGACTGGCGGCATAGAAACCAACCCGATCCACCTTAGCCAAGCCGCCAAACTGTCTCACCAGGCGGGTCCACCTCTTTCAAATCATGGTAGCCCAGTGATTCAGAAATGAGATGAAAACGCAACTGTAATGATAGGCTGTGTGGCACTTTCCGCTGCGCAGGCAAACCATCTAAGAGTGATGTGCACAACGACCATGAGGGGATAGCCTGTGGACTTCGCCGTTCCTCCGATATCAAACTGGGGGTTAGCGGCAGATCGTCAGCAAGCTACATCTTGCGATGTGTTTCATTGCAGGATGCCCCATTACTAGTGATCGCAGATGGGGCGGAAAGCAGCACAGCTATCATAGTGGATCAAACGTACCAGCACAGTTTAATTACATAATTCGCGTTATCAGCTATTGAGCAGCTGAAGTATTGGTCATCCGGCCACCTCGCGCAGCTGTGTGGTGACCGGAGAACCACAAATATAACTCCGGTGTTTTGATGGGGAGCGTGCTGACATATTGCAACGGCGCCCAAAGGGACCAGCATGAATGCCGGTATCACTGCCCCGATATCTTAGCTGCCCATACTGCGAAGCGCCCAGAGTGCGAGTAAAGGCTCATCCTCCGATCGCATGGCATGGATCGCATTCGGCGGAACGTAGAAGCTGCCACCGATCCCCGGCTGAAACCAGTTCCGTCCCGGTTTGCGGAAACTGCCGGGCGAGAGTACCAGATAAGTTTCCTCGGGCATATGCTGATGGTCGGGATAACGCGTACCTGGGGCAAGCAGGCTTAAGCCCAGCCAGATGTCACGCCGCTCTTCAATACCACCGGGACCAAGCAGCATTGCATTGGCATGATTTTCCGCAAACCCGGGGCTGGCGGTGGCGTCTCCTGTTCGTCTTCGCCAGCAGAGCAACGGCGCAAGGCGCCTCACCGCTTGCAAAAGACTGGTGAGATCCCGATCCTCGATCTGCCGGTTCAACGCCTCAGCAAGCCAAATATCCACCACAGGAAGCCTAAGGGGGGCTGCACCCCCCTGCCCCTCGGATCGGCTCGCCTCGGCAATAGCTTCCAGCGAGGCAGGCGAGTTGCCGTCATGGGCACGCGCCTGCATGGCCGGAAGTGCGATATCGAGGAAGTCTTGCAGAACTTGAGGTCTGGGCATCTCGCATTGCCTCCTCATTGGGGGTGCTGTTCGTATTTACAGATCCTTGACCAGCCTGAGCGCGTCATAGATCGCGGCATGGGTATTCCTCGCAGAGACCGCGTCGCCGATACGGAACAAGCGGAAACGACCCTCGGGATTCTTGTGAACCGCTTGAAGGCGACCCGATGTCAGCGCGTCATAATCCACCTCACCCAGGTTTGCGGATAGCGGCTTCAGCGCAAAATACAGCTCATCCAGCGGCCTGGTGCCGTGGTTAACGACGACCTGATCGACCATCCTGTCACGGGTAAAATCGCCATAGTCGCTGCCCAGCCGCGCCCGCAGCATATTTCCATCGCGCGTCACCGATTGCAGTCGCCAAGTCACGGTAAAGGTAGTGTCCCGTTTTTGCAGGTTACGCATATAAGGTACGAGGTTCATTGCCATGACCTCGGGTGAAAAGCTGCGATCCGGGGTGACAATCTCGACCCTCGCTCCGGTGGCCGAGATCAGATCAGCCGCCTGCAGGGCAGAATGATCGCCTGCATCGTCAAAGATCAGTACATTCCGGCCCGGCTTTACATCACCCGACAGGATGTCCCATGCCGAGCAGACAAGGTCGTTGCCTTGCCCCAGCACATCGGTATGAGGCAGGCCGCCAGTAGCGATGATGACTTCGTCAGGGGTGGTCGTCAACACATCCTCGGCCTCGGCATAGGTGTTGAAGCGGAAGGTGACGCCCCGCTTTTCGCACTGCGCCATGCGCCAGGCGACGATTGAGATCATCTCGCGCCGACGCTCATCCAGCGCGGTCAGGCGGATCTGGCCCCCAGGTTCATCTGCGGCCTCAAAGACGGTGACTTCATGGCCCCGCTCGGCAGCAACGCGAGCAGCCTCGAGTCCGGCAGGACCAGCGCCCACGATGGTGACACGCTTTCTGGCCGTAGCAGCCGGAATTACATGCGGCATGGTCTCTTCACGACCAGTAGCTGCGTTGTGCAGGCAGAACGCCAGCCCGCCCTGATAAATGCGGTCAAGGCAATAGTTCGCACCAACGCAGGGGCGGATATCATCCTCGCGCCCCTCGATCACCTTGCGGACCAGATGGGGGTCGGCCATATGCGCCCGCGTCATGCCAACCATATCCAGCAGTCCCGAGGCGATGGCATGGCGCGCTGTCGGTACATCCGGGATCTTGGCTGCGTGGAAGGTCGGAAAATCGGTGGCCTTGCGGATCTGCCCCGCGAATTCCAGATGCGGGGCGTTGCGCATCCCCTGCACCGGGATCACATCTGTAAGCCCCGGATCAGTGTCGATGTGACCCCGCACCACGTTCAGGAAATCAACAAGCCCACTGTTCCTGAGCATCTGCGACACCTGCAGCCCCTCGCCAGCGGTCATGCCGCCCGGCTGCATCTGATCACCGGTATAGCGCAGACCGACGATAAACTCGGGTCCGCAACGGTCGCGGATCGCTTGCAGGACCTCAAGCGTAAAGCGCAGCCGGTTTTCCAGAGAACCACCATAGGGCGGGTCAAGGTCATTGGTCAGCGGCGACCAGAATTGTTCAAGCAGATGGCCATAGGCCTCAAGTTCGATACCGTCGACACCCGCCGCCTTCATACGCTCGGCTGCATCAGCAAAGTCGCGGATGATGCGGGTCATGTCCCAGTCCTCGATCCGCTTGGGAAAGGCGCGATGGGCCGCCTCACGCTCATGGCTGGGCGCGACCACCGGCAGCCAGTCCGCCTTGTCCCAGCGTGTGCGGCGTCCCAGATGGGTCAGTTGGATCATCACCGCCGCGCCATGATCGTGACATTCATCGACCAGGCGCTTCATCCAGCCCACAACCTCATCCTTCCAGGCAAGGATGTTGTTAAAGACCGGCGGGCTGTCGCGCGATACTGCTGCCGAACCCGCAGTCATTGTCAGCGCCACACCCGCCTTGGCACGTTCGACATGATAGGCACGGTAGCGGTCTTTTGGCATGCCGTCCTCGGGATAGGCCGGCTCGTGGCTGGTGATCATGATCCGGTTGCGAAGCGTCAGATGCTTTAGCTGAAAGGGCTGCAAAAGAGGATCGTTCGACATGGCTCTGCCTGTGGAGGTGGATTCGTCCCCATAAGCAAGGCGAGAAATGTTCATATGTGTCAATAAAAAATTCACGCATGATCCTAAAGTATGCATCTATGAACAATCGGGTTGAGCCGAATCGTGCAGCGGGCTATGCAGGCAGACATGGAAAACCTTGTTGCTCCTGAAACGGGCTGGCGTGGGTCACGCGAAGGCTGGCTAGAGGCTGGCTATCGGGCGCTGATCGACAGCGGCATTGACGCGGTTAAAATCCTGCCTCTCGCCCGGCAACTGAACCTGTCGCGTACCAGCTTCTACTGGTTCTTCGAGGATCGAGAGGCGCTGCTGACCGCGCTTATCGAAGGGTGGGAGGCGCGGACCACCCGGCCCTTTATCGCTGCGACCCAGGAATATGCCGAGACGCAGACCGAGGCGATGTTGAATCTTTTGGCCTGCTTTCTGCTGGACGCCTTTGATTCCCGACTGGAATTCGCGGTGCGCAGCTGGGCCCTGCAGGATCGTAAGGTGGCGGCGCGGATCGAGGCTGCGGATGAGGCACGGCTTAGTGCCTTGCGCGACATGCTGACCACGTGGGGACACAACCCGGCACTTGCCGATGTGCGGGCGCGCACGATCTATCTGACCCAGATCGGCTATATTTCGATGCGTGCGCAAGAGGATATCGAGACGCGGCTGACACGCATCCCGGCCTATGTTGAAATCTATACTGGCGAGGCCCCGGCCCCGCGTGAAATCGCCCGCTTCAACGCCCGTTTCGTCCCGTTCCGGCGACCGCCACCATGATCGGGACGGCGAGGGAATACGGACCCCCTGCCCCGGAATGTGCATACGGGAATGACGATATCGTTGCAGGATGTGACGCAATCGTTGCATTCCCATGCCCGCGAAGCGGACAGGATAAAACTCAGGCGGCTCTTGATCGTCCGGAAAACCCTTTCACGGCTGGCATCATCTTGTCCGATCTTGCCCCTTCCGACCTAAAACCTCTGGCCCGACGTGCCCCGGCCCCGCCGCTGGTGACCGGGTCGGCCTTCCTTATCAGAATTGCCACGGCGGCGACATGCCAGCCGCGGCGCAAGCCGGCAGGAATATCCTCCTGACCCAAATCAGGCGCCCCGCCTTCGGCGACGGGCCGGGCAGCCGTAACCAATGTCGCTACAGGGAAAGAACCATGAAAAAATCCATTCGTTTCGGCACTGCCCTTGCCCTGCCGCTGATGGCGATGGCCGGGGCTGCCTCGGCCGACTGTGGCAGCCTTTCGATCGCCAGCATGAACTGGCAAAGCGCCGAGGTTCTGGCCGAGCTCGACCGCTTTATCCTGAACGAAGGTTATGGCTGCAATGCCGAGATCGTTGCCGGCGACACCGTGCCCTCGATCACCTCGCTGGTCGAAAAGGGCAAGCCCGAGGTCGTTCCCGAATCCTGGGTGGACCTCATGCCCGAGATCGTCGATGCCGGCTTGAAAGAGGAAAAGATCGTCTCGCTTGGCCGTTCGCTGTCTGATGGCGGCCAGCAGGGCTGGTTCATTCCGCGCTATATGCTGGACGAGCATCCGAACCTGAACAAGATCGAGGAAATCCTCGCCCATCCCGAACTGTTCCCGGCCCCCGAGGATGCCTCGAAAGGCGCAGTGTACAACGGTCCGCAAGGCTGGGGCGGCACTGTCGTCACCACCCAGCTTGCCAAGGCGCTGGATATCGAAAGCCACGGTTTCACGCTGGTTGATACCGGCTCTGCTGCCGGGCTCGATGGCTCGATCGCGCGTGCCTATGAACGCAAAGAGCCGTGGCTCGGCTTCTACTGGGAGCCGACCTCGCTGCTGGGCAAATACGACATGGTCGCAGTCGATTTCGGCATGGAGCACGACCCCGAAGAGTGGAAGCGCTGCACCTCGATTCCTGACTGTCAGGATCCCAAACCGAACGCCTTTCCGGTCGATAACGTCTTTACGCTGGTCTCCAAACAATTCGCTGATGAGGCAGATCCCGCAGTCATCGACTATCTGTCCAAACGCAGCTGGACGAATGAGACTGTGAACAAGCTGATGGCGTGGATGACCGACAACCAGGCCACGGGTGAGGATGGGGCGCGCGAATTCCTGCGCAATAACGAGGCGATGTGGACCCCCTGGGTCACGCCCGAGGCGGCGGAACGCATCAAGGCCGCGCTGTAAGCGCAGCGCCTTTTCCGGGCGGGCGCCGATGCTGCCCGCCCTTCCCTTTCCGATCCAGCGCGGACGAGATCACCATGACATGGTCAACCTCATTTCCCCAGCTCGACGATAGCTATCTTCGTGACCTCAAGAAGGTCATCGATGAAGCATTTCGCAATTTCACCCGCAGTTACGGCGACATGATCGAGGGCTTTTTCAGCCCGCTGCAAACTTTGCTGATCTGGTCCGAACGGCTGCTGACCGGCACCCCCTGGCCGATCATCCTGCTTGTGGTCGCAGGCCTTGCCTGGGGCGCAAGCCGCAGCTGGCGCGTTGTCGTTGGCTCGATCCTGACCCTCGTGCTGATCGGCCTGTTCGGCATGTGGGAGGATACGATGAAAACCGTGTCGATGGTCCTTGCCGCGACGGTTCTTTCGATCATCATCGGCCTGCCACTTGGCATTTTCATGGCTCGTTCTGACCGTTTTCGCGCGGTGCTGAACCCGGTGCTTGACGTGATGCAGACCATGCCAAGCTTTGTCTACCTGATCCCGGTCGTCATGCTTTTGGGTATCGGCAAGGTTCCGGGGCTGATCGCGGTCGTGATCTATGCCCTGCCCCCGATGATCCGCCTGACCAACCTTGGCATCCGGCAGGTCGACCCCGAGGTGCTTGAGGCAGCCGATGCCTTTGGTTCCTCGGCCTGGCAAAAGCTCGTCAAAGCCGAGCTGCCGCTCGCATTGCCGACGATTATGGCAGGGATCAACCAGACCATCATGATGGCGCTTGCCATGGTGGTGATTGCCTCAATGATCGGGGTGCAGGGGCTGGGCCAGCCGGTGCTGCGTGCCATCAATAACCAATATTTCACCCTGGGCGTGTTCAACGGTTTCGCCATCGTCGGCATCGCCATTCTGTTCGACCGCATCAGCCAGGCCTGGGGCAAGCGGCTGCAAAAACATCGTGAGGCAAGCCATGGCTGATCCGATCGGTATCGAGATCCGCAATCTTTACAAGATCTTTGGCCCGACGCCGGCCGCCTATGTGGACGCCGTCCGCGCGGGGATGACCAAGGCGGAACTACAGGCAAATCACGGCCATGTGCTGGGCCTGCGCGACATCAATATCTCGATCACGCCGGGCAGCATTCAGGTGATCATGGGCCTGTCCGGCTCGGGCAAATCAACACTGATCCGCCATATCAACCGGCTGATCGACCCGACCACCGGAGAGATCGAGATCGAGGGCCGCAATGTCGTCGACATGTCTCAGGACGAGCTGCGCGAATTCCGCCGCCACAAAACGGCGATGGTGTTCCAGAAATTCGCGCTGCTGCCCCATCGCACCGTGCTAGACAACGCCGCCTACGGGCTTGAAGTACAGGGCATTCCCGAGGCCGAGCGTTACCGTACTGCCATGCGCTGGATTGAGCGGGTCGGCCTGAAGGGCTTTGAAAAGAACTATCCAAGCCAGCTTTCGGGCGGTATGCAACAGCGCGTTGGCTTGGCCCGGGCACTGGCCAATGACGCACCGATCCTGCTGATGGATGAGGCTTACTCGGCCCTCGACCCCCTGATCCGCTATGACATGCAAACCGTGCTGCTGGATCTGCAACAAGAGGTGCGAAAGACCATCGTCTTCATCACCCATGACCTTGATGAGGCGCTACGTATCGGTGACCGGATCGCGCTTTTGCGTGACGGCCTGGTGATCCAGCAAGGCTCGGCACAGGATATCGTGCTGCGGCCGGCCGATGATTACGTCGCGAATTTCGTGCAGCATGTCGATCGTGGCAAGGTGCTCAAGGTGTCATCAATCATGTCACCTGCCCAGGAAGGTACCGGGGACGCGCCCCGCATCGACGCCAACGCCTCGCTGGCCGAGGCGCTTCGTCAGATGGCCGAGGCACGGGTCCAGACACTGCTTGTCACCGCCGGGGATGGGCGCGATGTCGGCACTATCCAGTTCGACAATGCCATCAACGCCTATGCCGGCGGGACAAAGCCGGCAGCATGAGGACCGGCATCATCGGCGCGACAGGCTGGCTTGGCTCTGCGCTGGGCGCGGGCCTCTTGTCGCGCGGCATTTCCCGGCCTGACGAGTTAGTCTTGCTAAACCGCAGCGGTCCAAGACCAGACTATCACGGGTATGAGAACGTCATCTGGGTGGCGAATGCCGCCGATCTGGTCGCGCAAAGCGAAGTGGTGGTCGTTTCGGTCAGGCCCGAGGACTGGGCGGCGCTGGAGCTAAAAGCGGATGGACGGCTCATCATCTCGTTCATGGCCGGGATCGACGCCCGTACCCTGTCGCGTTGCAGGGGGCGGATCGTTCGTGCCATGCCCAACGCTGCGGCCGAGATCGGCGCGTCCTACTCCCCCTTCTGGGCCGCCGAAGGGGTAAGCGAGGCCGACAGGGCCACGGTCCGGCGCGTACTGTCAGCCATAGGCACCACGGACGAGCTTGAGACCGAAGCTCAGATTGACCTCATGACCGCCCTGCCCGGCTCAGGTGCGGCCTATCCGGCAATGATGGCGGTTGCGATGGCCGGGTTCATGCGGGCACAGGGTGTATCTGATGTCATCGCCTGGCGCGCCGCCGAGGCGGCTGTTGTCGGCGGCGCGCGGCTGCTTGAAGGTCGGATGGCCGAGGCACCGGAGCTGCTCGCCGCCTATCGTGGCTATCGTGGCACCACCGCTACCGGGATCGAGGCCGCCGAAGCTGCCGGGTTTGCCAAGGCCGTAACCGTTGCGTTGGCGGCGGCTACCGACAAGGCAAGACGCATGACCATTGACGCGGGTGATCAGGTCTGACCACCCCTGCCGCCTATCCCTGCGTCAGCCAATCTGCAAAAAGCCGCGCGCGTTTTGAGGCGCGCGGGCTAAGCCGCAGGGAAAAGGCCAAGGGCGAAGGGATGCTTTCCGGGACCAGACAGGTCAGCCGCCCGGCTTGAAGGGCACGCGGCATCAAACCTTCCCACCCCATCACCGCGCCGACATCATCCTCGGCCGCCTGCAGCGCAATCATATGGTTGGTGACAAACAGGCCTCGACCCGTCGGAGGCGGATGGCCAAGCGCCCGGAACCAATCGCTCCAATTCGTCCAGCCGTTATTGTCATCGTTCATATGGATCAAAGGGGCGCGCAGCAGGTCTTCAACCCGGCTGATTGAATGCTCTTTGGCAAAGCGTAGCGTGCCATAGGCGCGGATCTGGTCGCGGAATATCTCGCGCCATTCGCCACTGTCATCGCCCGTCGCAGCATAGCCGATGCTGAGGTCGTGGCGGCTTGTCGTAGCGGCCACATCACTGATGATCTGCGAGACGGTGATTTCGGGGTGAATTTTCCAGAATGCGGTAATCTTTGGCGTCAGCCACAGCGCGCTGACGGCGGTGGTGGCGCGAATGGTCACGTCGGCGGTATCCGGCCGATCACGCAGCTGACTGACGGTATCCGATATTGTCTCAAAGCCGCGTTGCAGCGCGACCAGCAGGAATGCCCCCTTTTCCGTCAGCTCGACCCCGCGATGGCGGCGCAAGAACAGCGCGCAGCCCAGATCCTGCTCAAGCGCCTTGATCTGATGGCTGATCGCGGCAGGGGTCACGTTCATCTCTTGTGCAGCGGCCTTGAAGCCAAGGTTGCGGGCTGCCGCCTCAAAACAGATCAGCGCCGTCATTGAGGCAAAGTCATAGGGGCTGGGCACGGCGGTCCTTCAATTTAGATGAACTAATCCAGGATGAAAATTTATGCCGTTGTCAAGCAGGCTTCTTCTGACGGATTACCGGATAAGTTCAATCCTCAGCGGGAAGCCGAACATGAACGCCACCCATCCTGATATTCGTACCCTGCTTCAACGCCGCATTCCCGGTCATGCGCTGGAGCAGCCCTTTTACACCTCGGCCAAGATCTATCAGCAGGATCTTGAGAATATCTTCTACCGCGAGTGGCTTTATGCCATCCCGGCCTGCCAGCTTGCAAAACCCGGCGCCTATGCCACCATGCGTATAGGCGCCTATAACATCGTCATTGTCCGGGGTCGCGACGATCAGATCCGCGCCTTTCACAACTCATGCCGGCATCGCGGTTCAATCATCTGCAAAGAGCATCAGGGCAAGGTCGCAAAGCTGGTCTGCCCCTATCATCAATGGACCTACGACCTTGACGGCTCATTGGTTTGGGCAAGCAATATGGGCCCCGATTTCGACCCGGCGCGGCATGGGTTGCGGCCGGTCGCGTTGCGCAATCTCAGGGGGCTGATTTATGTCTGCCTGTCAGATGATCCCCCGGATTTCGACGATTTCGCCCGACAGGCCGCCCCTTATCTGGAGGTCCATGACCTTGAGGATGCCAAGGTCGCCCATAGCTCGACGATCATCGAAAAAGGCAACTGGAAGCTGGTCTGGGAAAACAACCGCGAATGCTATCATTGCAGCGGTAACCACCCTGCCCTGTGCCGGTCATTCCCGCTGGACCCCGAAGTTGCGGGCGTCGCGGCTGATGGCTCGATCTCAGCACAGCTGCAGGCGCATTTCGACCGTTGCGCGGCGGCGGGCGCTCCGGCGCAGTTCCTGCTGTCAGGGGACGGACAGTTCCGGCTTGCACGGATGCCGCTGCAGGAAACCGCGGTCAGCTATACGATGGACGGCAAGGCCGGGGTACAAAAGCCACTTGGCCGGGTGGCGCTGCCTGACGCGGGTTCACTGTTGGCGTTCCATTACCCCTCGACCTGGAATCATTTCCTGCCCGACCATTCGCTGACGTTCCGGGTCATGCCGATCAGCCCGACCGAAACCGAGGTGACAACCACATGGCTTGTTCACAAGGATGCGGTTGAGGGCGTCGATTATGACCTCAAACGCCTGACCGAGGTCTGGATCGCCACCAATGACGAGGATCGCGAGATCGTCGAGACGAACCAGCAGGGCATCCTTTCGCCGGCCTATGTCCCCGGTCCCTATGCGCCCGACTGGGAAAGCGGGGTGATCCAGTTCATCGACTGGTATGCCGCGTGGATGGAACGTGCCCTCATCCCTGAACGCATGGCAGCCGAGTGACGATGACCGCAGCGACAAGACCCGCCCTGTCCTTTTGGAGCGATACCGAAGAGCTGGAAAGCGTCTCATGCCTGCAAGAGGTGCCGAATGTTATGACCTTTGCATTCCGCAGCCCTTCGGGGGCGCTTTTCACCTATGAGCCGGTGCCTCAGGGTATCGGGCATCGGACCTCTGCCATCTAATCCTCGCCCTCGCGGCCGGGATCGCTGACGGTGACGGTCAAGGCCCGGCCGGGTTCGGTCGGCACGCGCTGGATGCTTGATCATCTGCGCCCCCGGGTATGCACCTGCGTGCCCGGGGACCGGGAGGCAGCTTTTCGATCCTGCGCCGATCTGCAGCGAAATACCTGTTCATCTCGGCCGGGTCAGGAATCACGCCAATGATGTCGATGACGGCATTTTTATACGATTTCTGGCGCGCGCCAGACATTGTCTTTGTCAACTGCCCACGCCGTCCACAAAGGTCGCATCGCTACACGAACTGATGCCCGTGGTGATCTTTGCCGCCTTGGGCAAAAGCCTGTGTGCCGGCACGTCGGGAAACCATCATGAACACCGTTCGGGCTGCGGCACCTGTCAGGTGCTGAAACTCTCGGGTCAGGTTCAAATGGTTCATAACGGCGGGATCACCGACGAGGACGTCGAGGCCGACTATAATTCTGGCCTGCTGCGCGCGTCCCCTGGGCGATGTCGTGATCGACCTGTGACGTCCTCAGACCGCCATGGCGCGGGCGATCCAGGCAGCAATCATCAGATCCAGATGCGCGCCGCCACCATTCTTGAAAACGGTGATCTCATCGTTGGATTGACGGCGGCGAGCGTCGGACTGCACAAGGTCGTAAAGATCGCCAAGCACGCTACCCGCCGTAATCGCGCCCGAGGCGATGGGCATCATCAGCTCTCCGATATGGCCAAGCGTGGTGGCACGGCTGTCCACGAACAGCGCGCCTTTCGCCATCAACGCATCATCGGCCTCTCGCATATCGGCCTTAAAGGCACCGATCAGATCGACATGGGTACCGGGCCGGACCCAATCGCCCAGAATGACTGGCTGGCGTGCCATGGTAGCTGATGAGATGATATCGGCATCTGCCGCCGCCGCCCTCAGATCCGTCACAGCAATCAGATCAGCGTTGACCCCTTCAAGCCTTGCGACCAGATCCTGTGCCTGCTCGGGTCGTCGAGACCAGATCGAAACACGCTCAATGCCGGACAGCACTGCCGTATAAGCTTTGACAAGGCTTGTCGCCACCGTCCCCGCCCCGACGATCAGCAGATGCCGGCTGTCGGCGCGTGCAAGCAGGCTGGCCCCAAGCACGGAATCTGCAGCAGTCTTGAATTCGGTGACTAGCGGGCTGTCCACGATCGACAAAAGCCCGCCGGTATCGTGGTCAAAGACCAGCATCGCCCCCTGAACCGTCGGCAGCCCCCGCGCGGCATTGCCGTCAAGCACGGTAAAGGTTTTGGCTCCATAACCCAGCCCCTCGATATAGGCCGAGCGACTCATCATCGTTCCGGTCGGCGGGCCAAGAAAGGCGTCCCGGATCTCGGCACGCGGCAGGGTGTGACCATGACGCAGGGCCTCAACCGCATCGACCCATTTCAGCCGTCCAATCGCATCCCGATACGAAAGAAACTGCGGCGCAGAACCCTTGTTTGTCATGGATAGCGATGCCTCCTGTGCTGTGATCGCGGACCGGCGCCCGTGCCGGCATGGTCCCGGCATATCGGCCATTTTTCCCAGCGATGGTCAATCTTTCCTCCATCAAATCATGTGTGAAATCGTCCGGTTCAGTTCGATGCTCAGGCAAAGTATTTACTAGTATGCAAGTATGCATTATGAATTGAGCGGGAAGAGGAATCATCTCAATGCAGCCAACCATCGACTTTACGCTTTCGACGGCGCCCCAGGTTTATGACTGGTTGCGGGATGCCATTCTGCGCGGGGCCCTGCCCCCCGGCACACGGCTAAGCGAGACCGAGATCGGCCAGCAGATCGGTGTCAGCCGCCAGCCGGTGCGCGAAGCCTTCATCCGGCTGACCGCCGACGGGCTGGCCGAGGTTCGACCCCAGCGGGGAACCTATATCCGCCGGATCTCGATTTCGGCGGTGCTTTCGGCCCGGCTGATCCGCGAGGCAGTGGAAAGCGACCTGATCCGCATGCTGGCCGAACAGGCAGACGACAGATTGATCACACAGCTGGATCAGGAAATCGCCGAGCAAAGCGAAGCCGTGGCCCGCGATGACGCCGAAACCTTCGTACGCCTTGACGACCGTTTTCATCGCCTGCTGGCCATCGCCGTCGGACAAGAGGCGGTGTGGGAGGTGCTTGAGGGCCTCAAATCCCAGATGAACCGGCTGCGCTACATCACGGCACGAACCTTCGACATACAAAAGCTTATCGGCCAGCACGCCGAAATCGTGGACGGTCTGCGTAATCACGACCCCGCGCTGGCCGAGGCCGCAATGCGCCGCCATCTGCGCGAACTGCTGAACGACCTGCCCGAAATCAGCCGCAGCCGACCCGAACTTTTCATACCCTGACGTATCATCCCGGAGGAGAACGATGATCACCCTGAACCGTCGCCGCTTTGCGGCGCTGGCCATGGCCTGCCTGACCGCTGCATCTGCCCTGACCGCCTCGGCCGCTGAACTGACGCTCAAGCTTGGCCATCTCGCCAATGAACAGAACTCCTGGCACAAGGCCTCGCTGAAATTCGCCGAAGAGCTTGAGCAGCGGACCCAAGGCCGCATCGCAGTCGAGGTGTTCCCCAACGACTCGCTTGGCCGCGAGATGGACCTGATCAACGGCATGCAGCTGGGCACGGTCGAAATGACCATCACCGGCGAAAGCCTGCAGAACTGGGCGCCGATGGCGGCGCTGTTGGCCATCCCCTATGCCTATCGCTCGCTTGAGCATATGGATGAGGTCGCAGCAGGAGAGATCGGCGAAAAGATCAAGGCGCAGATCATCGAACGCGCCCAGGTCCGCCCCATCGCTTATTTCGCGCGCGGCCCGCGCAACCTGACCGCAAACCGCGCCATCACCAACCCGGGCGAACTGAACCGGATGCGGCTGCGGGTCCCGAACGTGCCGCTGTTCGTCGACACCTGGACCGCGCTAGGCGCCCAGCCGACGCCGATGGCCTTTTCCGAAGTGTTCACCTCGCTGCAAAACGGCACAATCGACGGGCAGGAAAACCCGGTGGCACTGATCCAGACTGCCTCGCTTAACGAGGTGCAAAGCCATGTGAACCTGACCGAACATGTGCGCAGCTGGATCTATCTGACCATCGCCGAGCAGGTCTGGCAGGGCCTTTCGGAAGAGGATCAGGGCCATGTGATGGAGGCCGCCCGCATCGCCCAGGAATACGAGCGTCAGCAGTTTCTGCAGGATGAGGATGCGATCCGCGCCGATCTCGAGGCCAAGGGTATGACCTTTGTCGAGGTTGATCAGAAAGCTTTTGCCGACGCCTCGCGAGAAGCAGTGATCAAGAGCGTCGACGAAAGCATTCGTCCCATCGTCGAAGATCTCTTCAAACAGTGACCGCAACCTTGTGTCCGCCGGTCTGTCCCTTTTGCGGGCCGGCAAATGCCATCAGGGGTTTGGAACCATGAAAAATCTGGCTCTCTTGCAGCGCGGTCTTGCGGCGCTTTGCCGGTTCGCCATCGGCGTGGTCTTCTTTGCGCTGATCGCGGTGGTTACGCTTCAGATCACCACACGTACCTTTGGCCTGCCTTCACCGGTCTGGACCGAAGAGCTGTCGCGCTATCTGCTGCTTTACATGACGGCGCTGGGCATCGGCATGTCGCTGATGACGGGCGAACTGGTGAACGTCGACCTGTTGCAGGAAACCGTATCAGCAAGCCGGGCATGGTGGATGCGCCTTATTGCCGCCATCTGCACGGCCGGGCTGGGCGCGGTGATGATCTGGCCGGCATGGAAATTCACCAGGATCGGGGCATTCCAGCAATCCCCAAGCCTGCGCTGGCCGATGGACATCATTCATGCCTCGGTGCTGCTGCTGTCTGTGATGCTGTTTCTTTTCGCCCTTTTGCGTGTGATCGGCATGATCGCGGGCAACGATGACGGGCAGCCCCATCTTTCTGAGGAAGCCTGAGTCCATGGATCTGTTCCTGCTTCTGACCACTTTCGTCGTCACGCTGGCACTGGGCGTGCCGGTTGCCGTCTGTCTTGGGCTTGCATCGCTGGCCTATATCCTGTCGGCTGGGCTGCCGGTGGTGATCATTCCGCAGCGCATGTATGCCGGCATGGATGTTTTTGTGCTGCTGTGCATCCCGGGCTTTATCCTTGCCGGGAACCTGATGAACTTTGGCGGCATCACCGAGCGGATCATCCGGCTTGCCAATGCGCTGGTCGGCTGGATGCGCGGCGGGCTTGCACTGGCCAATGTCGCGGATTCGATGATGTTCGGCGGCGTCTCGGGCACTGCCGTTGCCGATGTCGCCGCAACCGGCGGGGTGATGATCCCCGGCATGAAGAAATCCGGCTATCCCGGCGATTTTGCCGCTGCGATCACCGCCGCCTCGTCCACCGTCGGCCCGATGCTGCCGCCAAGCGTCCCGATGATCATCGTCGGCGCGCTGTCGGGCATCTCGGTCGGCCAGCTGTTTCTTGCGGGGGCGGTACCGGGCGTTCTGATGGGCATCGCCATGGGGGTGACCTGCTACATCCTCGCCGTACGCCGCAACTATCCGCGGCAAGAGTGGAAAGGTTTCAGCGAACTGCTCGCAGCATTCCTGTCGGCGTTCTGGGCCTTGGCCATGACCGGCCTGATCATCGGTGGCCTTCTGACCGGCATTGCCACCCCGACCGAAACCGCGATCGTTGCCTGCCTTTACGCCTTTGTCGTCGGTGCCTTCATCTACCGCGAATTGCCGATCCGCGCTGTGCCCCGCATTGTCATCGACAGCGCCATCTCTTCGGCTGGAATTCTGGCGCTGGTGGGTTTTGCCAACGTCTTTGGCTCGATCCTCGCGTCCGAACGTATTCCGCAAATGCTGGTCAACAGCGTGTTGGCGATCACCGACAACCCGATCCTGGTCATTCTGCTGATCAACATCCTGCTGCTGTTCGTCGGCATGTTCATGGAGACGATCGCCGCGCTTATCATCCTGTTCGTGCCTTTGCTGGGACTTGCGACCAGCGTCGGGATCGAGCCGCTGCATTTTGCGACCTTCGCGGTCCTGAACCTGATGATCGGGCTGACCACGCCTCCGGTCGGGGTGTGCCTGTTTGTCGCCTGCAACATCGCACGCGAACCGCTGGCGCGGGTAATCAGTGCCGTGATCCCCTTTCTTATCTCGAACATCATCGTACTGCTGCTGGTGTCCTATTACCCGCCCTTTGCCACCTGGCTGCCGTCGACACTGATGGGGAACTGACATGGCACAAGAGATCGCCTGCCGCCTGTATGCTGCCCACGACCTGCGGATCGAGCCCTTGGCCCAACCGCAGCCCGGCGGGGACGCCGCCCTGATCCGCGTTCTGCGCGGGGGCATCTGCGGATCGGACCTGCATTACTATCACGACGGCGGCTTTGGACCGGTCAGGGTACGTGAACCCATCGTTCTGGGCCATGAGGCCGCCGGGGTGGTCGAGGCCGCCCCCGCAGGCTCGGGCCTTGCGCCGGGTCAGCTGGTGGCACTGTCACCCTCGCGTCCTTGCGGCGAATGCGAGTATTGCCGCGCGGGCGAGGATCGGCACTGCCTGGCAATGCGCTTTAGCGGTTCAGCGATGCGCCTGCCGCATGAGGATGGATTTTTCCGCAGTCGGCTGTACCACCCCGTCGCGCAATGCCTGCCGCTGCCCAATGATATCGGGGCAGAGGCTGCAGCCGGGGCCGAGCCTTTGGCGGTCTGTCTGCATGCCCTGACCATGGCGCCCGACCTTTCGGACCGTCGCGTGCTGATCACAGGCGCTGGCCCCATCGGCGCGATCTGCACCGCACTTGCCCGTCTGCACGGTGCTGCAGAAATCATTGTGACCGATGTTCAGGACTTCACCTTGGGGATCGCGCGCCGCATGGGGGCCGACCGTGCGGTAAACGTTGCCGAAAACCCCGAGGCGCTGAATGATCTGGCCGAGGGCAAGGGGCGCGTCGACGTGGTGCTGGAATGCTCGGCCAATCCCCATGCCATCGCGCAGGCCATCAGTATGACCCGCCCGCAGGGCACCATCGTTCAGATCGGTGTCGCGGGCACCCTGCCCCTGCCGCTGAACCTGATCGTCGCCAAAGAGCTACGCGTCTTTGGCACCCACCGGTTTGACCGCGAGTTTGCACAAGCGGTCCAGATGATCAGCACAGGCCGGATCGACCTGTCGCCCATGGTTACAGAAACCCTGCCTGCGACCGAGGCGCAGCGCGCCTTTGACCTTGCAGGCGACCGGACTCAGGCGGTCAAGGTTCAGCTTGATTTCGGGGCCTGAGCGATGCCAGTAATCACCGAAATCGAGGACTTGCGCCGCCTGCACCGGCAACGTGTCCCGCGTATGTTCTATGATTATGTCGATGTCGGGGCCTGGACCGGCAGCACCTATCGCGCCAATCGTGCCGATTTCGGACGGATCCTGCTGCGCCAGCGCGTTGCCCGCAATATCGAGAACCGCAACCTTGCAACCACCATGCTGGGCCAGCCGGTCTCAATGCCTCTGGCGCTGGCGCCGGTCGGGCTGTTGGGTATGCAGCACCCGGACGGAGAGATCTGCGCCGCCCGTGCTGCGCTGGCTGCAGGCGTACCCTTTACGCTTTCGACCATGTCCATGTGCTCGATCGAGGATGTGGCCAGGGCGACAGGCGCACCTTTCTGGTTCCAGCTCTATACCCTGCGGGACGAAGAGTTTCTGGACAGCGTCCTTGACCGGGCCCGCCGCGCCGGGGTCTCGGCCCTGGTGCTGACGCTGGACCTGACCATTCAGGGTCAGCGCCATAAGGACTTAAAGAACCGCATGACCGCGCCACCGCGCATGACCTTGCCAAACCTCATTGATATCGCGATGCATCCCCGCTGGGCCTTGGGGATGCTGCGCACGCGCCGGCGCAGCTTTGGCAATATCGTCGGCCATGCACGCGGGGTCACCAGTCTGGGTGATCTGATGGACTGGACCTCGCGCCAGTTCGATCAGCGGCTTGACTGGGCGCGGGTCGAACAGATCATCCGCAAATGGGGCGGGCCGGTGATCCTTAAAGGCATCAACGATCCCGAGGACGCCCGCCGCGCGCTGGATACCGGTTGCGCCGCGATCCTTGTGTCGAACCACGGCGGGCGTCAGCTTGACGGCGCGCCTTCGACCATCCGCGCCCTGCCCTTGATCCGTCGCGCTGTCGGGCCGGATTTCCCGCTTTATCTCGACAGCGGAATCCAGTCCGGACAAGAGGCGCTGAAAGCCATCGCCAGCGGTGCGAACGGCGTCTTTATCGGCCGCGCCTTTACCTATGGCCTTGGCGCCATGGGTCAGAAGGGGGTCGAGACGGCGCTCACCATCCTGCGGCGCGAAATGGACATCACCATGGCGCTTTGCGGCGTCAATGATATCAGGAATTTCGGTCCCGAATGCCTCTGGCCCGGGGACCGAGGCAATGCTGCCTGAAGAATAAGGAACAAACGAATGCGACATACCTGGCGCTGGTTCGGTCCCAAAGACAGGGTCTCGATCGACGACATGCTGCAGGCGGGGGTACAGGGCGTGGTCACCGCGCTGCACCATGTGCCCACGGGTACCGTCTGGTCGCCCCAGGAAATCGCCCGTCGGCAGGCTGAACTGTCGGTGATGACCGATGGTGCGCCCTCGGGGCTGAAATGGGAGGTCGTCGAAAGCCTGCCCGTCAGCGAGGCGATCAAGACCCAGACCGGCGATTGGCGCGGCCATGTCCAGAACTGGATCACTTCGATGCGCCATCTTAAGGCCGCAGGAATCGAGGTGATCTGCTATAACTTCATGCCGGTTCTGGACTGGACGCGCACCGATCTGGCCTGGCGGCGGCCGAATGGCGCGCGCTGCATGCGCTTTGATCTGATCGACTTTGCGGCCTTCGATCTGCATATACTGCAACGCAAGGGTGCAGCCGAGGATTTCCCGGAAGAGCTGCGCGATGAGGCCGGCCGCCGCTTTGCCGCCATGGACGAAACGCGCCGCAAGGAACTGGCAGGCAACGTCGTCTTTGGCCTGCCCGGCGCGGCTGAGCATTTCACGCTTGAGGACGTGCGGGCGCTGCTGGACAGCTACGCACCGGTGACGGATGCGGTTCTGCGCCGGAACTTTCATGACTTCCTTGAACAGGTGGTTCCCGTCGCGCAAGAGATCGGCGTGCGCCTGTGCTGCCACCCAGACGATCCGCCCTTCCCACTGCTGGGCTTACCCCGCGTCATGTCGACCGAGGCCGATTATGCCGAACGTATGGCAGCGGTCGACCTGCCGGCAAATGGCATCACGCTTTGCTCGGGCTCGCTTGGGGCTCGGCCTGAAAATGACCTGCCCGGCATGATGGAACGGCTGGGCGACCGGGTGCATTTCCTGCATCTGCGCAACGTGCGCCGTGACACCGACACGGCCCCCTGTTCGTTCTTCGAGGATGAGCATCTGGCCGGTCAGACCGATATGATCGCGCTGATCGCCGCCGTTCTGCGCGAAGAGGCCCGACGCCGCGACGCTGGCCGCTCTGACGCGGTGATCCCGATGCGCCCGGATCATGGTCAGGACATTCTTGACGATATCGGCCGTGGTGGCCAGCCGGGCTATCCCGCCATTGGCCGACTGAAAGGGCTCGCTGAGCTGCGCGGGGTTGAGCTGGCCCTTAGCCACGGGGCGCGGCTGTGACCGCGCGCCTGACCAGCCTTGACGGTCTGCCGCCCGAGGTCGCACTGCCCGGCTATGACCGGGCGGCGCATGGTTTTGGCATTCTGCATCTTGGGCTTGGGGCGTTTCATCGCGCCCATCAGGCCGTCCATACCGATGATGCACTGGCGGCAGAGGGCGGGGACTGGCGCATCATTGGCGCCAACCTGCGCAGCCGCGACATCCCCGAGGCTATGAACGCACAGAACGGGCTGTTCACCGTGCTTGAACGGTCCGGGACCGATCGCGCCCGGATCATCGGTGCCCATGGCCCGGCAATCGGCGGAGATGCGGCGGCGATCCTGCGCACAGCCTGTGACCCCAAAATCCGCATCCTGTCGCTGACCGTTTCGGAAAAGGCCTATGGGATCGACCGCGCCGCGATGGATGCAGATCCTACCCATCCCGCCGTTGCCACCGACTTGGCGCGGCCGCAAAAACCGCAGGGCGTCCTGGGGATCATCACCGCCGCGCTTGCGGCCCGCCGCAAGGCCGGAGTCGCACCTTTCACTGTCCTTAGCTGCGACAACCTGCCCGACAATGGCCCTCTGCTGCGGGCTGGTGTGCTGGGGTTCGCCCGCCGCCTTGACACCGATCTGGGCGCGTGGATCGCGGATCATGTCGCCTTTCCGGCCACCATGGTGGACCGTATCACCCCCGCCACGACCAAGCGCACGCTTGCCGATGTCGAGACGATGACCCTGTGCCGCGATCTTGCCGCAGTAGAAACCGAGCCGTTCAGCCAATGGGTGATCGAGGATCGTTTCCCGCAAGGCCGCCCGGCGTGGGAGGCAGGGGCCGCGCTTTTCGTCAGCGATGTTCGCCCCCATGAGGCGATGAAGCTGCGTATGCTGAACGGCAGCCACTCACTCATCGCATATGCCGGGCAGATGCTCGACCTGCTTCATGTGCGTGATGCGATGGCGGATGCGCCGCTGGTCGCACTGATCCGCCGTCACATGCAGGCAGCGGCGGCCACTTTGCCCAAAGAGGCCGGACTCGATCCCGACGCCTATGCCGAGGCGTTACTTGCCCGCTTTGCCAATCCGGCTATCGCCCATCAGACCCGCCAGATCGCCATGGACGGGACCGAGAAACTGCCACAACGCTGGTTTGCCCCGGCTGCTGATCTGCTGCGCGCGGGTGGCGATACCGGCCCCTATGCTTTTGCAACCGCGATCTGGCTGGCCTGGCTTGCCTCGGTGACCCAGCCACCGGACGATCCGCGCGGGGCGCTGCTTTTGGATCTGGTGCGCAAAGCGGGCGCAGATAATGAGGCACTGACCCGTTCAATCCTTGCGCTGCCGGGGCTTGCCCCGCCGGATCTGGCCGCAAACGCGGGGTTCGTCAGCGCGGTGCAGGAAAACCTTGCCCATATCCGCCGCGACGGATTACGTGCGGCCATCACGACAGAGCTGAATTCATGAGCAAGACGATCCTTTCCATCGGTGAGGCAATGGTCGAGCTGTCGCCATCGGGTCAGGACGGGCTGTGGCGGCTGGGCATTGCCGGGGACACGCTGAATACCGCATGGTATCTGCGCCATCAGCTGTCCTCCGACTGGCGCATTGCATATTGCAGCCGCATCGGCATGGGACAGTTTTCGCAACAGATGGTCAATTTCCTGACCGGCGAGGGGATCGACGCCACCCACGTCTCTCGCGACCCGCAGCGCGAAATTGCGCTTTACGCCATCTCGCTAAAGGATGGCGAGCGCAGCTTCAGCTATTGGCGCGACACCTCGGCGGCAAAGCGTCTGGCGGACGATCCGACTGTGCTTGCCTCAGCCCTGCAAGGGACGGCGATCGCCTATTTCTCGGGTATCACGCTTGCCATCCTGCCCGACGCGGGCCGCAAAGTTCTGATCCAGGCGCTTAGCGCCGCCCGCGCCGCGGGCACTCAGGTGGTCTTTGACCCTAACTTGCGCCCCCGGCTGTGGCCGGATCTGCCAGTCATGCGCAATGAGATCGAAGCCGCTGCCGCCATCGCCGATCTCGTCCTGCCAAGCTTTGACGATGAGCACAGCTTTTTCGGCGACGGCGATCCGCAGGCAACGATTGCCCGCTATCTAAGCCGGGGGGCGGGGCAGGTGGTGGTCAAGGCGGGCGGTGCCGCGATCCACTATGGCGGCCGCGAGGGCGCAGGGTTGATCGAGGATCTGCCGCGTGAAACCCCGGTCGATACCACCGCCGCCGGCGACAGTTTCAACGCCGGATATCTGGCTGCACGTATCGGCGGAGCCGATATTCCTGCCGCGATCCATGCTGCGCATGACCTCAGCCGGAAGGTGATCCTTAACCACGGCGCATTGGTCCGTGAGGCAGTGGCGCGGTAAGAAGGTCACGAAACCACAGCAGATGCCCTTCCTTGGGCGAAATGCTTCAGGTTCTGACACTGGGTGATGTGCGGAAACCCCACCGGCAGGCCGGTCGGCAGCCGCGATGACTATTGATGGCGGCTGAAGCGTAAGCGATATTTCAGGCCGGAGGTTTTCATGCCCAGAATATCGCTTGAATTTTCATTCATATCAATAGATTGAGATTTATTTATTATAAATAAAATCAAGAATAATTCCCTGTAAAAAACCTTAGGGTCAGGACCCATTGATTTACGCTTGTCGGCGTGATTCACGGTTCGAAAATCGAGCGGTGAACATGTCTGATCTTTTCTGGCTGACGGATGCGCAGATGGCGCGCCTGGAGCCCTTCTTCCCGAAGTCCCATGGCAAACCTCGCGTTGACGATCGACGCGTGCTGAGTGGCATTATCTTCGTCAATCGCAATGGTTTAAGGTGGCGCGACGCACCAAGTGCGTACGGCCCACATAAGACGCTCTACAACCGCTGGAAGCGTTGGAGCGACAAAGGCATCTTCGCGAAGATGATGGCGGGGCTGGCCGCCAAGCACGGTGAGAAGAAGACTGTGATG
>NZ_JAFL01000035.1:0-23005 GCF_019633685.1 Paracoccus sp. J56 | reverse complement strand
ATCGCTGCCGTCAGAGTCGTCTTGCCGTGGTCAACGTGACCAATCGTACCAATGTTGACGTGCGGTTTCGTACGTTCAAACTTTGCCTTTGCCATGAGAATGGCTCCTTGTGTTGACGGTGCGTGCAAGCACGCACCCTACGGGGTTGGTAGGGTGCGTGGTCGCCCACGCACCGCCGGGATTACGCGTATTTCTTTTGGATCTCGTCCGAGATGTTCTGCGGCACGGCCTCGTAATGGTCGAACTGCATCGTGAACACCGCACGGCCCGAGGACATCGAACGCAGGTTGTTGATGTAGCCGAACATGTTGGCGAGCGGCACGAAAGCGTCGATGACGTTCGCGTTGCCGCGGCTGTCCTGGCCACGCACCATGCCCCGACGGCTGGTCAGGTCGCCGATGATCGAACCGGTGTATTCTTCCGGCGTGACGACCTCGACGCGCATGATCGGCTCGAGCAGCTTAGCACCCGCCTTCTTCAGACCGTCGCGCATCGCAGCACGGGCAGCGATTTCAAAGGCCAGAACCGACGAGTCGACGTCGTGGAAGGCACCATCAATCAGCGCAACCTTGAAGTCGATCACCGGGAAGCCGGCCAGCGGACCCGAATCCATCACCGATTTGATGCCTTTCTCGACACCGGGGATGTATTCCTTCGGAACCGCACCACCAACGATGCGGGATTCGAACGAATAGCCCTCGCCCGGCTCGGTCGGTTCGATCACCAGCTTCACGCGCGCGAACTGGCCGGTACCACCGGTCTGTTTCTTGTGCGTGTAGTCGATCTCGGCCGCCTGCGAGATGGTCTCGCGATAGGCCACCTGCGGAGCACCGATGTTCGCCTCGACCTTGAACTCGCGCTTCATGCGGTCGACCAGGATGTCGAGGTGAAGTTCGCCCATGCCCTTCATGATGGTCTGCCCCGATTCCAGATCGGTTTCAACGCGGAAGGACGGGTCCTCGGCAGCCAGGCGCTGAAGGGCAAGGCCCATCTTTTCCTGGTCGGCTTTGGACTTCGGCTCGACGGCAATTTCGATCACCGGCTCGGGGAAGGTCATAGTTTCCAGAACCACCGGTTTGTTCGGATCGCACAGCGTGTCACCCGTGGTGGTTTCTTTCAGACCTGCCAGAGCGATGATGTCACCGGCATAGGCTTCTTCGATCTCTTCGCGGTTGATCGAATGCATCAGCATCATACGGCCGACGCGCTCGCGCTTACCTTTGGTCGAGTTCAGCATCTGGTCGCCCTTCTTGAGCTGGCCAGAGTAGATGCGGGTAAAGGTGAGCGAACCAACGAAGGGGTCGTTCATGATCTTGAACGCCAGAGCCGAGAAGGGCTCGCTGTCAGCAGCGTGACGCTCAATATTGCGGGTCTCGGTCTCGTCGCCCGGGGCGAAGCCGACATAGGCCGGAACATCGGTCGGTGCGGGCAGGAAGTCCACAACCGCGTTCAGCAGCGGCTGAACACCTTTGTTCTTGAAGGCCGAGCCAGCCATGACCGGGAAGAACGACAGCGACAGCGTGCCCTTACGGATCAGCTTGCGCAGCGTTTCCTCGTCAGGCTCATTGCCTTCGAGATAGGCTTCCATCGCCTCGTCGTCCTGTTCGACGGCGAGTTCGATCATCTTGCCGCGCCATTCTTCGGCGACGTCCTGAAGCTCTTCACGGATGGGCTGACGGATCCACGAGGCACCAAGGTCCTCGCCTTTCCACACCCATTCTTCCATCTTGATCAGATCGACGATGCCTTCCAGCTTGTCCTCGGCGCCGATCGGCAGGGCGATCGGGCACGGGGTGCCACCGGTGCGGTCCTTGATCATGGCGACGCACTTGAAGAAGTCGGCGCCGATCTTGTCCATCTTGTTGACGAAAACGATCCGCGGAACCTTGTACCGGTCGGCCTGACGCCACACCGTTTCGGTCTGCGGCTCAACGCCCGCGTTACCGTCCAGAAGACAGATCGCGCCGTCCAGAACCGCCAGCGAACGCTCGACCTCGATGGTAAAGTCAACGTGGCCGGGGGTGTCGATGATGTTAAAGCGGCAACGCTCTTTCTCATCGATATTGTAGTCCGGATCCTCGTGACGCTGCCAGAAAGTCGTGGTCGCGGCCGAGGTGATGGTGATGCCGCGCTCGGCCTCCTGCTCCATCCAGTCCATGGTGGACGCACCTTCGTGCGTCTCACCCATTTTGTGGTTTTTGCCGGTGTAGAACAGGATGCGCTCGGTCGTCGTGGTCTTGCCCGCATCAATGTGGGCCATGATCCCGAAGTTCCGGTAGCGCTCCAGCGGATATTCGCGTGCCATTAAGGGCCTTCCTTCCGGTTACCAGCGGTAATGGCTGAACGCCTTGTTGGCGTCGGCCATCTTGTGCGTGTCTTCACGCTTCTTGACGGCGGTACCGCGGCCGTTGACGGCATCGGCAAGCTCACCGGCAAGGCGCTCTTCCATGGTGTGTTCGTTGCGGTTCTTGGCCGCAGCGATCAGCCAGCGGATGGCGAGAGCTTCACGACGGGTCGGGCGCACCTCGACCGGAACCTGGTAGGTCGCACCACCGACGCGGCGCGAACGCACTTCGACCGAAGGCTTCACGTTGTCCAGCGCCTCGTGGAAGACTTCCACCGGCTCGCGCTTCAGTTTGGCCTGAACACGGTCCAGAGCATTGTAAACGATGCGTTCGGCAACCGATTTCTTGCCGTCCACCATCAGGTTGTTCATGAATTTCGTGAGAACGCGATCACCGTATTTGGCGTCGGGCAACACTTCGCGCTTTTCAGCGGCATGACGACGAGACATGTGCGGATCTCCTTACTTCGGACGCTTGGCGCCGTATTTCGAACGACGCTGGCGACGGTCCTTGACGCCCTGGGTATCCAGTACGCCGCGCAGGATGTGGTAACGCACACCCGGAAGGTCTTTTACCCGGCCGCCGCGGATCAGCACGACGCTGTGCTCTTGCAGGTTGTGCTTTTCACCCGGGATGTAGGAGATAACCTCGAAACCATTGGTCAGACGCACTTTGGCGACTTTCCGCATGGCCGAGTTCGGCTTTTTCGGCGTCGTGGTATAGACGCGCGTGCACACGCCACGCTTTTGCGGGCAGGATTGGAGGTGCTGCGATTTGGATCGCTGCACTTTGGGCTGCCGCGGTTTGCGGATCAGCTGTTGGATCGTCGGCATTCGGTTCCCCGTCTTGCTTTCGTCAATACTCGCAGCCACCGGCTGCGCCACTTCTCGACGGCGAATCACGCCCATCGTGAAACGCCACAGCCCATCCTATCCCCTAGTGAGGCAGGACGGGTTGATTACCAGAGGATCGGGGCGTTTTGGCCCGGATCATGACCACAGAGGTTCTGGGCCCCGATCAGATTCCTGACGGGTGAGCGGCGTATATGGGCAAACCGGGGACGAGTCAACAACCCTGCCCCACTCTTCACCCCGCCAAGAGCCGCTCCGTACCATCCCGCAGGGCCGCAAGGTCGATGCGGAACCGCTCTGCCAGAACCGGTTCAAAACTCTCGGGTTGCACAGGGGTCCTGTAGCCCGGCCCGACAGCGCCCGAGTCATTGTCGTGATGCAAAAGCCGCACATACATCGGTCGGCTCGCCAGCGCCACGCCAGGCATCAACGCACCCACCTGCCAATGCGGATAATGAACAACGCAGCGTTCGGCATCCGGTGGCAGATAGACGGTCAATGCCGCACTGGCGTGGTGGGTGATGCGCAGTTCGGTCGTAATGCCCTTGGGCTTTACCCGCAGCACCACGCCGCGCGTATAATCGCAAAACAGCCTGCGCTTGCGTTCCCACAGCTGCCGCATATCAGCAAAGTCACGCCGCGCATGACGGATATAGTCGACGGCCACCGCATCATCGTCATCTTGACGGAAGTGGCCAACGACATCGGCACCCGGTTCGATATGGGGTGCGACAGCAGCCATGCAGGCATCCAGATGCGACTCCATCGGCGGGATCAGGGCCAACCTGAACTGCGGCACAGTCCCAGCCAGTTCGCGCAGATTGGACAGCCACGGGTCGGGCAGGTCCGGCCCGGTCATCAGCACAAGGGTAAAATCCGGATCCGTTTGCACGAGCAGACTGGGCAGAGTGACATGTTCAAACCAGAACCAGCGGCGTGCCAGCCGTTGGGGATCGTAAAGATAGGCCCGTCGTTCTTCCAAGCTGTCAGGAGCGGTCTGGAAACCGCGGCCGCCCAGATAGGAAAAGCGGCACAGGCCCAGCATCTGTATTCGCATCAATCCCTGCCTTGCAGTTTTCCCTCGCGCAGGATGGTGTAGATCCCCGCGCCCACGACCAGAGCTGAGCCTGCCCAGGTCCAGATATCGGGCCATTCGCCAAAGACTGCCAGCCCCAGCAGCACGGCCCAGACCAGCGAACTGTAACGGAACGGCGCGACGAAGGAAATCTCTCCTACCCGCATGGTCGCGACAGCTGTGATATAGCCGACGCTTAGAAACAACGCAGCTAGCACCAAAAGCGCAAATTCACCCGTCGTCGGAAACCGCCAGCTTTCCCCGGCGCTAAGCAACAGACCGGACAGCGCCACCGCAAGAGCGGCGTGAAACGCAACTGTCGATGAGCCCACCCCCACCGAGAACAGCCGCGTCGTCATGTCCCGCAATACGATCAGCAGCATCGCCACCAATGCCACACCCGACCAAAGGTCAAAGGCCCCCGTCCCCGGGCGCAGGATCAGCAGCACTCCGCAAAAACCGATGGTGATGGCAAGCATCCGCCTCCACCCCAGCCTTTCGCGGAAAAACAATGCAGCCGCCAGAGTGATCGCCAAAGGCAGCGCCTGCATGATGGCCGAGATATCGGCCAGCGCCATCTGCCGCAGCGCCAGCAGATAAAGCACCGTCGAGGCAACATCCGCCGCTGTGCGCAGGATCAGCGGTGCCATATCGCCGCGGGGCACCCGCAGGCGCACCCCGCCTTGTGCCCGCGCCAGAAACACCAGCAGCAGCAGCACAACCCCTCCGCGAAGGGCGATCGCCTGATAAAGCGGCAGGCTTTGGGTGACGGCCTTCATCACCGTGTCGTTACAGATGAAAGCAGCAGTGCTGAGCATCATCAGCAATGAGCCGCGCAGATTATCCGCCCCTCCGCCCGGTAAAACGGACGAGGGCGGCAGAACCGGCGGCGTTGCAGCGGGGGGCAGATCAGGCCTTAGCATAGCGGTCCGATACACAAGATGGCTGCCCCCGATCATCTACCAGAGAGTGATCAGTGACCAGCCAAGGCTCAGCTTTACCTCATCCACCAGCTCGACAATCGGGATGAAGGAAAGAAAGACGAATGCGTCAAACAGGTTGCGCCGCAGCGTCGCCGTATCGAACTGCGCTGTGGAACCGGTCCGGAACAGGGTCGGATCGGGCAGGAAAAAGGGCGTGCGCGCCGCATAGGCGTCATATTCGGGACCAAAGCTTTCGGACAGAAAATCCGCCTCGCGCCGGGCGGTGACCCACAGGATCGCGCCCACTGTGCCCCCGATCAGCAGCGCCAGGCTGATTGCGCCAAACATCAGTCCGATCCCCGTCGCCGCCACGGTCGAAAAGAAGTAAAGCGGATTTCGGGTCATCGAATAGGGTCCATCCTGCATGACGACCCGGTTCTTGGCCCCGCCGACATAGAGGATTGACCAGAACCGCCCCAGCACCCCCGCCAGCAAAAGCAGGATGCCAAAGGCTTCGATAGTCTCATGCCCAAAGCCCTGCAATTTCAGGGCCGGGTTGATGACAAAAACGGCTGGTATCAGAGCCAGCGCCGACAGGCGGAGGATGTTGATACGGATCTTCTGATTGACCGCTGCGCGCATGACCTCTCCTGCGAACTGATCAGATGGTGGCTCGCCCCTAATATCGTTATCCGCCGCCCGCAATTCACGCAATCGAGACCTGCAAGTGTGCGACCGGGACAGAGAAACGAAAAGGCCCGGCATTTCTGCCGGGCCTTTCCTTCAGATCATGATCTGGATCACTCTTCGCCGCCCGCCTCGACCGGGGCGCTTTCTTCGGGCGCGATCAGCGCAGCGGCAGCTTCGGCCTCGGCGCGGCGCGTCTCGATCACCTCATGGTCGCGATCCGAGGCGATCCGGCGCACGCGGGCCGTCGCTCCACCGGTACCGGCCGGGATCAGCCGGCCCACGATCACGTTCTCTTTCAGGCCAACCAGCTTGTCGCGCTTGCCCTGAACGGCAGCCTCGGTCAGCACGCGCGTCGTTTCCTGGAACGAGGCGGCCGAGATAAAGCTGCGGGTCTGCAGGCTGGCCTTGGTGATGCCCAGCAGCACCGGCTCGCCCGTGGCCGGACGGCCACCCTTGGCTTCGATCTTGGCGTTCTCTTCCTCGAACTCGTCGCGGTCGACATGCTCGCCCTTCAGCAGCGTGGTATCGCCACTGTCGATGATCTCGATCTTCTGCAGCATCTGGCGAACAATCACTTCGATGTGCTTGTCGTTGATCTTCACGCCCTGCAGCCGATAGACGTCCTGCACCTCGTCGATCAGGTAATCGGCAAGGGCCTCGATACCGAGGATGCGCAGGATGTCATGCGGCGCCGGGTTGCCGTCCATGATATAGTCACCCTTCTGCACGAAGTCGCCTTCCTGCACCGGGATGTGCTTGCCTTTCGGCACCATGTACTCGACCGGCTCCAGACCTTCCTGGGCGGGCTCGATAGCGATGCGGCGCTTGTTCTTGTAGTCCTTGCCAAAGCGCACATAGCCGTCGATTTCGGCAATGATCGCGTGATCCTTGGGACGACGGGCCTCGAACAATTCCGCCACGCGGGGCAGACCCCCGGTGATGTCCTTGGTCTTGGCACCCTCGCGCGGGATACGCGCCACCACGTCACCGGCCCGGATCTCCTGCCCGTCCTCGACCGAGAGGATGGCGTCGACCGACATCGGATAGGTGACCGGGTTACCCTGTTCGTTACGAACCGGTTCGCCGTTCTGGTCGACAATGATGATCTCTGGCTTCAGCTCGTTGCCACGCGGGGCCGAGCGCCAGTCGGTTACGATCTTCTGGGTCATGCCGGTGGCATCGTCGGTCTCGTCGCGCACCGAAAGGCCGCTGACCAGATCGACATATTTCGCCACACCCGCCTTCTCGGCGATGATCGGCAGGGTATAGGGGTCCCATTCGAACATCTTCTGACCGCGGGTGACCGGCTCGCCTTCACGCACGAACAGCTTCGAGCCGTAGAACAGCTTGTGGCTGGTCAGCGTGTCGCCCTGGGCGCTGCGGATGTGCAGCTGCATGTTGCGGCTCATCACGATCAGCTCGCCATTGGCGTTTTCCAGCGTGCTTTCGTTTTCGAAAGCAACCGTGCCCTCTTGCGCCGCAGCGATAAAGGACTGCTGGCCACCCTGAGCGATACCGCCGATGTGGAAGGTCCGCATGGTCAGCTGCGTGCCCGGCTCGCCGATCGACTGGGCGGCGATAATACCCACCGCCTCGCCGATGTTGACAAGCGTACCGCGCGCGAGGTCGCGGCCATAGCAGAGCGCGCAAACGCCGTCATCCGACTCGCAGGTCAGGGCCGAGCGGATGCGGACGGACTGGACGCCCGCCGTTTCGATCTCATCGGCCTTGCGCTCATCGATCAGCTCGTTCTTGCGAACGATGACCACGTCTTCGCCCGGGACCAGAACGTCCTCAGCCGCGACACGGCCCAGAACACGCTCGGACAGCGGGCTGACAACCTCACCGTCATTGACCGCTGCCGAAGCGGTGATCGAACGCTCGGTGCCGCAGTCATGTTCACGGATGATGCAGTCCTGCGCCACGTCGACCAGACGGCGGGTCAGGTAACCCGAGTTCGCCGTCTTGAGCGCCGTGTCAGACAGACCCTTCCGCGCACCGTGGGTCGAGTTGAAGTACTCAAGAACGGTCAGACCTTCCTTAAAGTTCGAAATGATCGGCGTCTCGATGATCTCGCCGTTCGGCTTGGCCATCAGGCCGCGCATGCCGCCCAGCTGTTTCATCTGGCTGACCGAACCCCGGGCGCCCGAATGCGCCATCATGTAGACCGAGTTCGGCTCTTGTTCAGCGCCTTTCTCGTCCTTCTTGACAGCCGAGATGGTCTTCATCATCGCATCGGTGACGCGGTCGTTACACTTCGACCAGGCATCGACGACCTTGTTGTATTTCTCACCCTGGGTGATGAGGCCGTCCAGATACTGCTGTTCGAACTGCTTGACCTGGTCCTGCGTCTCTTCGACCAGCTCCCACTTGTTCGGCGGGATGACCATGTCGTCCTTGCCAAACGAGATACCGGCGCGGAACGCCTCGCGGAAGCCAAGCGCCATGATCTGGTCACAGAAGATCACCGATTCCTTCTGACCGCAGTAGCGATAGACGGTGTCGATGACGTTCTGGATGTCCTTCTTGCGCAGCAGACGGTTCACCAGCTCGAACGGAGCCTTGGCGTTGCGCGGCAGCAAGGCACCCAGACGGACGCGGCCCGGCGTGGTCTCAAAGCGCCTGATGACCTCGTTGCCGTTCTCGTCGATCTGCGGCAGGCGGGCGGTGATGCGGGAATGCAAATGCACCACGCCGGCGGCCAGCGCGTGTTCGACCTCTTCGAGGCTGGCAAAGGCCATGCCCTCGCCCTTCATGCCCTCGCGCTCCATGGTCGTGTAGTAAAGACCCAGAACCATGTCCTGCGACGGCACGATGATCGGCGCGCCGTTCGCAGGCGACAGCACGTTGTTCGTGGACATCATCAGGACGCGGGCTTCAAGCTGCGCCTCAAGCGACAGCGGCACGTGCACGGCCATCTGGTCGCCGTCGAAGTCGGCGTTGAAGGCCGAGCAGACCAGCGGGTGCAGCTGGATCGCCTTGCCTTCGATCAGGATCGGCTCGAATGCCTGGATGCCCAGACGGTGCAGCGTCGGCGCCCGGTTCAGCAGGACCGGGTGTTCGCGGATCACCTCGTCAAGGATATCCCAGACCTCGGGACGTTCTTTCTCTACCAGTTTCTTGGCCTGTTTGACGGTGCTCGACAGACCTTTGGCTTCAAGGCGCGAGTAGATGAAGGGCTTGAACAGCTCAAGCGCCATCTTCTTGGGCAGGCCGCATTGGTGCAGCTTGAGCTCGGGACCGGTCACGATGACCGAACGGCCCGAAAAGTCCACGCGCTTGCCGAGCAGGTTCTGACGGAACCGGCCCTGCTTACCCTTGAGCATATCGGACAGCGACTTCAGCGGACGCTTGTTGTTGCCGGTGATGACACGGCCACGGCGGCCGTTGTCAAACAGTGCGTCGACCGATTCCTGCAACATCCGCTTTTCGTTACGCACGATGATGTCGGGCGCGCGCAGCTCGATCAGCCGCTTCAGACGGTTGTTACGGTTGATAACCCGACGATAAAGGTCGTTCAGGTCCGAGGTCGCAAAGCGGCCGCCATCCAGCGGCACCAGCGGGCGCAGTTCCGGCGGGATGACCGGGATCACGGTCATGACCATCCATTCCGGACGGTTGCCTGATTCCAGGAAGGACTCGACGATCTTCAGCCGTTTGATGATCTTTTTCGGCTTCAGTTCACCGGTGGCCTCTTTCAGCTCTTCGCGCAGCTGTTCGGCGGTCGCGGCAAGGTCGATATTGGCCAGCATGGTGCGGATCGCCTCGGCGCCGATATCGGCGGTAAAGGCGTCGGCGCCATATTGGTCCTGCGCGTCCAGATATTCCTCTTCGGTCAGCAGCTGGGCATAGCTCAGCTCGGTCAGACCGGGTTCGATCACGACGTAGTTTTCGAAATAGAGGATACGCTCAAGATCGCGCAGCGTCATGTCCAGCATCAGGCCGATGCGCGAAGGCAGCGACTTGAGGAACCAGATATGGGCGACCGGCGCGGCCAGCTCGATATGGCCCATACGCTCGCGCCGGACCTTTTGCAGCGTGACCTCGACGCCGCATTTCTCGCAGACGAGGCCGCGATATTTCATGCGCTTGTATTTGCCGCAAAGGCATTCGTAGTCTTTGATCGGACCGAAAATACGGGCGCAGAACAGGCCGTCACGTTCGGGTTTGAACGTACGGTAGTTGATGGTTTCGGGCTTTTTCACCTCACCATAGGACCAGGCGAGGATTTCCTCGGGCGAGGCCAGCGAGATGCGAATTTCATCGAACTGCCGCGGCGAGGCCAGCGGGTTCAGCGGATTGGTGGCAAGTTCCTGGTTCATTTCCAAATCCTATTCAGGGGCGCGGACTGCGGGAGGGGACCTGCGGGGCGCGCACTATGGCGCACCCCGCGCGGTGATCCGTTACTCCTCGTCCTCCGCATCCAGGAGTTCCATGTTGAGGCCCAGACCCCGGACCTCCTTGACCAGAACGTTGAACGACTCCGGCACGCCGGCCTCGAAATTGTCCTCGCCCTTGACGATGCTCTCATAGACCTTGGTCCGGCCCGCCACGTCGTCCGACTTGACGGTCAGCATCTCTTGCAGGGTGTAGGCGGCGCCGTAGGCTTCCAGAGCCCAGACCTCCATCTCACCCAGACGCTGGCCACCGAACTGGGCCTTGCCGCCCAGCGGCTGCTGGGTGACGAGGCTGTACGGCCCGGTCGAACGTGCGTGCATCTTGTCATCGACAAGGTGGTGCAGCTTCAGGACGTATTTCATCCCCACGGTGACCGGACGCGCGAACTGCTCGCCGGTGCGGCCGTCAAAGACGATGGACTGACCCGAGGTGTCGAAACCAGCGCGACGCAGAGCGTCATTCACATCGGCCTCTTTCGCGCCGTCGAAGACGGGCGTCGCGATGGGAACGCCGCCGCGCACCGCGTCGGCATGCTCAAGCAGGGTCGCGTCATCCATGCCTTCGAAGGTCTCGGCATAGAAGTCGTCGCCATAGCCATTGCGCATCGCATCGCGCACCGGGGTCATGTCGCCATTGCGGCGATAGTCCTGCAGCGCCTCGTCGATCTTGATGCCCAGACCGCGCGAAGCCCAGCCCATGTGGGTTTCAAGGATCTGCCCGACGTTCATCCGCGAAGGCACGCCCAGCGGGTTCAGCACCAGGTCAACCGGGGTACCGTCAGCAAGGAAGGGCATGTCCTCGATCGGAACGACCTTCGAAACGACACCCTTGTTGCCGTGACGACCGGCCATCTTGTCGCCCGCTTGCAGCTTGCGCTTCACAGCGACAAAGACCTTGACCATCTTCATCACGCCCGGAGGCAGATCGTCGCCCTGACGGACCTTTTCGACCTTGTCGTCGAAACGGTTGTCAAGCGCGCGTTTCTGCGCGTCGAATTGCTGGTTCAGCGCCTCGACTTCCTTGGCGGTGCTTTCGTCGGCGACAGCAAGCTGCCACCACTGGCCGCGGCTCAGCTGACCCAGCAGATCCTCGTCCACGACAGCCCCGGCGCGGATGCCTTTCGGCCCCTTGACGACTTCCTTGCCCATGATGAGCGTCTTGAGACGCGCGTAGATGTTGCGTTCAAGGATCGCAAGCTCGTCGTCCCGGTCACGGGCCAGACGCTCGACCTCTTCACGCTCGATCTGCAACGCACGCTCGTCCTTGTCGACGCCGTGACGGTTAAAGACCCGGACCTCGACCACGGTGCCATAGGCGCCCGGCGGCAGACGCAGCGACGTGTCGCGCACGTCGGACGCCTTTTCACCAAAGATAGCGCGCAGAAGCTTTTCTTCCGGCGTCATCGGGCTTTCGCCCTTGGGCGTGATCTTGCCAACCAGAATGTCGCCCGGGCCGACCTCGGCGCCGATATAGACGATGCCAGCCTCATCAAGGTTGCGCAGCGCCTCTTCACCGACGTTCGGGATGTCGCGGGTGATCTCTTCCGGGCCCAGCTTGGTATCGCGGGCCGCAACCTCGTATTCATCGATATGGATCGAGGTGAACACGTCGTCGCGGTGAATCCGCTCAGAGATCAGGATCGAGTCCTCGTAGTTGTAGCCGTTCCAGGGCATGAAGGCCACGACCACGTTCCGGCCGATCGCCAGTTCCCCCTGATCGGTCGAGGGACCGTCAGCGATGACCTGACCCTTGACGACCTTTTCTCCCACCTTGACCAGCGGGCGCTGGTTGATGGTCGAGGACTGGTTCGAACGTTTGAACTTGCGCAGACGATAGATGTCCACGCCAGCGTCACCAGCGCCCAGATCTTCGGTCGCACGGATAACGATACGCTGGGCATCGACCTGGTCGATGATCCCGCCGCGACGCGCCATGATCGCCGCACCCGAATCGCGGGCAACCGTCGCCTCCATGCCGGTGCCGACAAAGGGCGCTTCTGCCCGCAGCAACGGCACAGCCTGACGCTGCATGTTCGACCCCATCAGCGCGCGGTTGGCGTCGTCGTTTTCCAGGAACGGGATCAGCGCGGCAGCGACCGAAACCAGCTGCTTGGGCGAAACGTCGATCAGATCGACCGCATCGACGGGGTTCAGCATGAAGTCGCCGCCCTGACGGGTCGAGACCAGCTCTTGCACGAAGCGCCCGTTCTCATCCAGTTCGGCATTGGCCTGGGCGATGGTATGGCGCATCTCTTCGGTGGCCGACATATAGACCACGTCATCAGTGACCGTGCCATCGACTACCCGACGATAGGGGGTTTCGATGAAGCCGTATTTGTTCACACGGGCAAAGGTCGCGAGGCTGTTGATCAGACCGATGTTCTGACCTTCCGGCGTCTCGATCGGGCACATCCGGCCGTAATGGGTCGGATGAACGTCGCGCACCTCAAAGCCCGCACGCTCACGGGTCAGACCGCCCGGGCCAAGCGCCGAAAGACGGCGTTTGTGCGTCACTTCTGACAGCGGGTTGGTCTGGTCCATGAACTGCGACAGCTGCGACGAGCCAAAGAACTCGCGCACTGCAGCAGCAGCAGGTTTGGCGTTGATCAGGTCCTGCGGCATGACGGTGTCGATCTCGACGCCCGACATACGCTCACGGATCGCACGCTCCATGCGCAGCAGACCGATGCGATATTGGTTTTCCATCAGCTCGCCGACCGAGCGCACCCGGCGGTTGCCGAGGTGGTCGATATCGTCGATCTCACCCTTGCCATCACGCAGTTCGACAAGGCCGCGGATACAGGCGATGATGTCTTCCTTGCGCAGGGTGCGCTGAGTGTCCGGCGCATCAAGATCAAGGCGCATGTTCATCTTGACCCGGCCAACGGCCGAGAGGTCATAACGCTCGCCATCAAAGAACAGGCTGCCGAACAGCGTCGAGGCGGCCTCGACGGTCGGCGGCTCACCCGGACGCATGACGCGATAGATATCCATCAGCGCCTGCTCGCGGTTCATGTTCTTGTCCGCAGCCATGGTGTTGCGGATGTAAGGACCAACGTTGACATGGTCGATGTCGAGGACCGGGATATCCTCGATGCCATTGTCCAGCAGCACTTTCAGCAGGCCGCCCGAAATCTCGCCGTCGCGATCATACTCGACGGTGATCTCGTCCCCGGCTTCGGCGTAGATCAGACCGGTCTGCTCGTTGATGATGTCCTTGGCAACAAAGCGGCCAATGATTTTATCGAACGGCAGCAGCAGGTTGATATCGCCCTGCTCGACCAACTGCTTGACCAGGCGCGGCGTCACCTTGTCGCCGGCCTTGGTGATGACCTCGCCCGACTCGGCATTCACAAGATCAAAGCTCGGCCGGGTGCCGCGCACACGCTCGGGGAAGAACCTCGTGACCCAGCCAGCATCCTGCCCCTTGCCGGCGCGCTGCAGTCGATAATGGACGGTGTTGTAGAACGCGTCCATGATGCCTTCCTGATCCATGCCGAGCGCATAGAGCAGCGTCGTCACCGGCAGTTTCCGGCGGCGGTCGATACGCGCAAAGACCAGGTCCTTGGCGTCAAACTCAAAGTCCAGCCACGAGCCGCGATAGGGAATGATGCGGCAGGCGAACAGCAGTTTGCCCGAGGAATGGGTCTTGCCACGGTCATGGTCAAAGAACACGCCCGGCGAGCGGTGCATCTGCGACACCACGACCCGTTCGGTCCCGTTCACGATGAACGTACCGTTCTGAGTCATGAGCGGCATATCGCCCATATAGACGTCCTGCTCTTTGATGTCCTTGACCGATTTGGCACCGGTGGCCTCGTCGACATCAAATACGATCAGACGCAGCGTCACCTTTAGCGGCGCGGCATAGGTCATGTCGCGGCTTTGGCACTCATCCACGTCGTATTTGGGCTTTTCCAGCTCGTATTTCACGAATTCGAGCGTCGCGGTCTCATTAAAGTCCCGGATCGGGAACACCGACTGGAAAACACCCTGCAGCCCTTCGCCATCCCGGTGGCTGTCGCTCTCGCCGGAATTCAGGAACAGGTCATAAGAAGATTTCTGAACCTCAATGAGGTTCGGCATCTCCAGAACTTCGCGGATATTGCCATAGTAACGCCGGATGCGTTTCTGGCCGACATAAGCTTGCGCCATAGAGGGTCTAACCTTTCGTCTTTCGCTTGCGCAGGCCGTCGGGGCCCGGACTGCACAAGGCGGCGAATGAGGGCGGGGTTCAATTCGTGCCGTGCGTCCCACCGCACGACTCCCGAACCCCGAACATGCCCTGAGGGAAGGTCTGTTGCGAAACCGCCCTTCAAGACAGGTTCGGCAGGGACCGGAAAACCCCGGACCCTGCCCGTTTTCTTGCAGTCAACTGGCCGCAAGGGCCAATTACTTCAGCTCGACCTTGGCACCAGCCGCTTCGAGCTTCTTCTTCATTTCTTCGGCGTCGGCTTTCGAGGCACCCTCTTTCACCTTGCCACCAGCTTCGACCAGGTCCTTGGCTTCTTTCAGGCCCAGACCGGTGATGCCGCGCACTTCTTTGATCACGTTGATCTTGTTGGCGCCGGCGTCGACCAGGACGACGTCGAATTCGGTTTTCTCTTCGGCAGCGCCGCCGGCGTCACCACCAGCAGCCGGGCCGGCAACCATGACAGCGCCGCCAGCAGCCGGCTCAATGCCGTATTCTTCTTTCAGGATGTTTTTCAGTTCCTGGGCTTCCAGCAGGGTCAGGCCCACGATTTCTTCGGCGAGTTTTTTCAGGTCAGCCATTTTTCCGTTCTTTCATTAAGTGTTCCAACGTCGGGGTTTCAACCCCACGACGGAATTGGGATTGCCTCAGGCGGCCTCGCGCTCTTCCAGAGTCTTGAGGATGCCCGCGATGTTGCTGGCAGGTGCGCCAATCGCGCCCGCGATGTTGGATGCCGGGGCACCGATGCAAGCCACGATCGAAGCGATAAGCTCCTCGCGCGACGGCATCTGGGCCACAGCCTTCACACCGGCCGGGTCAAGCGCCGTGTCACCCATGGCGCCGCCAAGAATCACGAACTTGTCGTTACCCTTGGCGAATTTGTCCGCGACCTTGGCAGCAGCCACCGGGTCCTCGGAAAAGGCGAGCACGGTCATACCCGTCAGATAGTCGGCGATGCTTGCGCAAGGCTTTCCATCCAGGGCGATCTTGGCGAGCCTGTTCTTGGCAACGCGGACGGACCCGCCAGCTTCGCGCATTTGCGCGCGCAGGTCCTGCATTTCGGCAACCGTCATTCCCTCGTAGCGGGCAACCACCACGACGCCAGAGGCTTCAAAGATCTGGCCGAGTTCCTCGACCACCTGTTCTTTTTGCGCTCTATCCACGGTTTCACTCCAAGTTGGGGGTTTCCCCCCGGCTCTCATTTTCCCAGCGCCGCAAGCGGCACCGGGGCGGGTCCGTGACGGTCCCAAGATCACCCGGGGCGGGGCCCGGAAAATGGTCTTGATCCCATCTCAGGAAGGACGATTAAGCCGGTTTCCCGGCACCCTCCGTCTCGGACAGGACGAGGCATCGCTGCCTCGCCATCCGCCGGCCCCCGTAAAGGACGCCGGCGAAATTCTTGCCGCTTATTCGGCGGCGGTCGAAGTCAGGTCCAGCGACACGCCCGGACCCATGGTCGAGCTGATCGAGACCTTCTTCACATAGGTGCCTTTCGCGCCCGAGGGCTTGGCCTTGTTCACCGCATCCACAAAGGCGCGGATGTTCTGGGCCAGCTTCTCGACTTCGAACGAGGCTTTGCCGACGCCAGCGTGGACAACGCCCGCTTTCTCGGCCTTGAATTGAACCTCACCACCTTTGGCAGCGTCGACAGCAGCTTTCACGTCCATCGTCACCGTGCCGACTTTGGGGTTCGGCATCAGGTTGCGCGGGCCAAGGATTTTGCCAAGACGGCCAACCAGCGGCATCATATCCGGAGTGGCGATGCAGCGGTCGAACTCGATCTTGCCCGACTGGATGGTTTCCATCAGGTCCTCAGCGCCAACGATATCGGCACCAGCGGCACGGGCTTCGTCAGCCTTGGGGCCACGAGCAAAGACGGCAACGCGCACGTCCTTGCCGGTGCCGTTCGGCAGGGTGACGACACCACGGACCATCTGGTCGGCGTGGCGCGGGTCAACGCCCAGATTCATCGCGATCTCGACGGTTTCGTCAAATTTCGCGGTGGCGTTGTCCTTGACCAGCTTGACAGCTTCCTCGACCGAAAGGTTCGATTTGCCATCAAAGGCGGCGCGGGCAGCGGCTTGCTTTTTCGAAAGTTTAGCCATGGCTTAGCCTTTCACCTCGATGCCGATCGAACGCGCCGAGCCCAGGATGATTTGCATCGCGGCCTCGACGTCGTTGGCGGACAGGTCCTTCATCTTCGCTTCGGCGATCTCGCGGATCTGCTTGACAGTCACGGTGCCAGCGACCTGACGACCGGGCTTTTCCGAGCCCTTGGCGCGGTTGCGCTTGCCCTGCGGCTTAAGGCCGGCAGCCTTCTTGAGCAGGAACGACGCGGGCGGCGTCTTGGTCTCGAAGGTAAAGGATTTATCGGCGTAGTAGGTGATCACGACCGGAACAGGGATGCCCTGCTCCATCTCCTGCGTGCGGGCGTTGAACGCCTTGCAGAATTCCATGATGTTGATGCCGCGCTGACCCAGAGCCGGGCCGACGGGCGGGGACGGGTTCGCCTGACCCGCCTTGATTTGCAGCTTTAGGCTGCCGACAACTTTCTTGGCCATCTGGCCCTCTCCTTATCATCACGCCCCGCCCGGTATGAGCTTTGGGGCCGACTTAGCGGTGCGGCTCACGCCTCCCGCAGATGATCACGCGGTTTTGGCGACCTGCGTGAATTCCAGTTCGACCGGGGTGGGACGGCCAAAGATCGAAACGGTCACTTTGACACGATTCGCGACCTCGTCCACTTCCTCGACCATGCCCGAGAAGCCTTCGAACGGCCCGTCGGTCACATTCACTTTTTCACCCACGTCAAAGCGGATCAGGTTACGCGGCGCGACTTCGGCCCCGCCCTCGCCCGTGCGATTCAAGATCGCATTCACCTCGTCGTCGCGCATGGGCATCGGCTTGCCGTGCGCGCCAAGGAAACCGGTGACGCGGTTGATCGAGTTGACCAGATGATAGGTCTGATCCGTCAGCTCCATCCGCACCAGAACATAGCCGGGCATGAAACGGCGCTCGGAGGTGACTTTCTTGCCCCGGCGAATCTCGATCACTTCCTCGGTCGGGACCAGCACTTCTTCGATCTGGTCCTGCAAACCCTTTTCAGTCACCGCCTGACGAATCGCCTCGGCGACCTTCTTTTCAAAGTTTGACAGGACGCTGACCGAATACCAACGCTTTGCCATGTCTCGATCGACCCCTGTTTCCTTCCGGGCGGACCAAGGCCAACCCATTGAATTCCTTTACCGCCCCGGCCGGACTGGGCGCAAATTATGCTAGCGCCGGCCAAATCGAAATCGGCGCGCACGACCGAATCGATGCACGCCGCGTTAAGGGCAGGTCGGGCGGACATACCGCCCCCTGCCGCTCAATGCAAGCCCTCAGCTACCGATCAGGTTGATGACGCTCGACAGACCAGTCTTGATCAACAGGTCCACGAGGAAGAAAAACACCGACGCCAACGTCGCCATGATGAAAACCATGATCGTGGTCGTCACCACCTCGCGGCGGGTGGGCCAGGCGATCTTGCCAAGCTCGCTGCGGACCTGGCTGATGAACTGGACGGGGTTGGCCATGGATTTCCCTTCGGTCTTGCAGCGGGTCAGATAGCCTGTGCCGAGCCGCTTTTCAAGCGCCGGTTTCATACCCCATCTCCGGCTGCGACCGGATGTCCCTGACAGCTTGGCCAGCCGCGCAGGCTGACGGGTACGAATCAGCACAAGGCATAGCCTTGCCCACTATCCGGCGCTGTCTTTGATTGCTGCGGTGCCTGTCCAGTCAAGGTGACTGGCAGGGGCAGAGGGACTCGAACCCCCGACCCTCGGTTTTGGAGACCGATGCTCTACCAACTGAGCTATACCCCTAGGCCGCGCTGCTGATTACGGCAGCTGCAAGGCCGGTTCAAGAGGTAAGATCACTCTGCCTCAAGAAACCCGCCCGATTGCCGCGCCCAAAGCCCCGCATAGATGCCGCCATGTGCCAGCAGCTCCTCATGAGTGCCCTGCTCGACGATGCGGCCCCGCTCCATCACCACCAGCCGGTCCATACGGGCAATGGTGGAAAGCCGGTGCGCAATCGCGATCACGGTCTTGCCCTGCATCAGCATGTCGAGCTGCGACTGAATCGCCGCCTCTACCTCGCTGTCCAGCGCCGAAGTCGCCTCGTCCAGAACCAGAATCGGCGCATCCTTCAAAAGCACCCGCGCGATAGCGACCCGCTGGCGCTGACCGCCGGACAGTTTGACCCCGCGTTCACCCACATGCGCCTCTAGCCCCCGCCTGCCCTGCGAATCGGTCAGGCTGAAGATAAAGTCCGCCTCGGCGAGTTTGATAGCACGCCGGATCTCGGCCTCAGAAGCATCGGGGCGACCATACGAGATGTTGTCACGGATCGACCGGTGCAAAAGCGAGGTGTCCTGCGTGACCACCCCGATGGCGGCGCGCAGTGATTCCTGCGTCACCTGCGAGACGTCCTGACCATCGATCAGGATACGCCCCGTCTCAAGATCGTGGAAACGCAGCAGCAGGTTCACCAGCGTCGATTTCCCCGCCCCCGAGCGACCGACCAGGCCAATACGCTCACCCGGCGCGATGGTCAGGCTAAGATCATCAAGCACCGCGCCGCGACCCTGGCTGGCCTGTTCGCCATAACGGAAGGTGACCTTGCTGAATTCGACCTGTCCTTCGGGCACAGAAAGCGGCCGGGCGCCCCTGGCGTCCGTCACCATGCGTGGCAGCGACAAAGAGCCGATCCCGTCGCGAACCGTACCGATGTTTTCGAACAGCATCGCGAACTCCCACATGATCCAGTGCGACATATTGCCAAGCCGCAGCGCCAGCGGGATAGCAACCGCCACCGCGCCGACGTCGATCTTGCCATGCGTCCACAGCCACAGCCCCAGCGCCGTGACCGCAAAGGTCAGCAGAGAGTTCAGGGTCGAGATCAGGATGTTCTGGATCGAGGCCAGCCGCATCTGCACATGAACCGTGCCGAGAAAGCCGTCCATGCTTTCGCGAACGTAAGCCTCTTCCCGCGATGAATGCGAGAACAGCTTGACGGTCGAGATGTTGGTGTAGCTGTCCACCACCCGGCCGGTCATCACCGCGCGGGCATCGGCCTGCGCCTCGCTGATCCGGCCGATGCGCGGAATCAGCCACCACAGCAGCAGACCGTAAAGTACGGCCCAGGCGACAAAGGGCAGCGCCAGCCAGCCGTCGGTCGATGCCGCCAGCACCAGCGCACCGATGAAATAGACGCAGACATAGGTCAGCACGTCCATGAACTTCATCGCCACTTCGCGCACAGCCAGCGCGGTCTGCATCAGCTTGGTGGCAATGCGGCCGGCAAACTCATCCTGAAAATAACTCATCGACTGGCGCAGCAGATAGCGATGCGCCTGCCAGCGGATGCGCTGGGGAAAGTTGCCCATCAGCGTCTGGTGCATCAACAGCGAAAACAGCACCTGCAGCACCGGCAGACCGATCACCAGCAGCACGCCCATCAGGATCAGGCGACTGCCCTCGGTCGACCAAAAGTTCTGGCGGTCTGCCTCGGCCAGCAGGTTCACCAGTTCGCCCATATAGCCAAAAAGGATCACCTCGGCGATCGCGATCAGTGCCGAACAGGCCGCCATGGCCAGCATGAAGCCTTTGGCACCGCGCGAAAAATGCAGGATGAACCGCCACAAACCCTGCGGCGGCATCTGCGGCGGATCAGCCGGATAGGGATCAAGCCGGCGCTCGAACCAGCCAAACATCTTGAACCTCATTCTCATTGGTCCGGGCCGCGGCCCGGTTCGTTCCGTCAAACCGCCTCAGGCGGCCAGTCTTTCAAGCGCCGCGACATCGGCCCGCGCCAATGCGGCGGTGGCACGCGCAATCCGCGCCGATGATGACACCGCTACCGATCCGGGCACCGGGCAGAATGGTGGCACCGTCGCCGATCCAGACATCATGGCCGATCACCGTATCAGGCAGGCCGCTGATCTGGTCGATGTAATCGCCCACCCGTGCGTGATCAAAGATCGCAAAGGGATAGGTCGATACGCCGGCCATCGGATGGTTGGCCGGGACGGTGATGATCCGCACCCGGTCGGCAATCTGGCAAAACCGCCCGATGACCAGCCGCTCGGGCGCGCCCGCACAGGTATAAGGTGCCAACCGCACCGCCCAGTCATCTGGCGGCTCAAAGCTGCTGGCATAGGTGAAATCGCCGATCTCGATATTCGGATGGTCGATCACCTGGTTCAGATACACCAGACCCCGGTTCACAGAACCGTCTGGAAAGCGCATAGGGTGGGGCAAAGCCGCCTCAAGGAAGTCAGCAGTCATGGGAATCCTCGTCAATCCGTCCGTGAAAGGTCAGATGTGCGAGCTGTCCATGACACCGTTCTCCTCTGTTGCGGCTGCTACTTTAGACGGATTTTCCGGGTGAGGCAACGTGATTGACAGCGCCCTTTCCGGCAACCGAATTCCCCGCCCTGCCAGGGAGGGACGAAAGTCAAAGATGCCGCGTTTCCGGCGCGGGGTCCCACCACGCATCATGCGCACCGTCGGCATAAAAGACCGGCGCCGCGATCAGCTCAGCCTCGGACAGATCGTCAAGGGCGTTGATGCACACCATGCGGAACTGCCCGCCAATCTCGGCAATGTTACCCTCGGTCCATAGCCGAGTGCCGCAGCGCGAGCAAAATAGGTGGTGCATATCCGCCCCATCCTGCTGACGGCGCGGGGTCTCGGCCAGGGCATCAGCGCCTTGCAAGACACGGAACCGTTCGGGATCGGGCAGACGCATCTCCCAGTAGCGCATCTTGCGGCAAAAGCTGCAATTGCAGCGCATGGTGCCCTGGGACAGATCTCCCTCGGCCTCAAACCGGACCGCGCCGCAGAAACAAGAGCCATGATACAGGGTCATGCGGGCGCTCCGTGATGGACGGCCTCGATATTGTTTCCGTCGGGGTCAAGAATAAAGGCTCCGCAATAGCTGGCGTGATATTCCGGCCGTAGCCCCGGCGCGCCATTATCGCGTCCACCTGCGGCCAGCGCGGCGGCGTGAAATGCGTCCACCATCGCGCGGTCAGACGCGGCAAAGGCGATATGCACCCCCGCCGGCACCGACCGGCCAGTGCCGATCCGGAAAAAGGGGTTACCGTCGCGGCCATAGCCCAGATGGGCACCATGACCGCCGGTCATTTCCTCGGTCACCTCCATCATCAGCTCAATGCCCAAAGGTGCCAGCGACCGGTCGTAAAAGGCGCGCGGGCGGGCCAGATCCGAGACGGGAAATCCAATATGATCAATCATGCGAAATCTCCTTTCCCGGCCAGAATGGACCCGGACTGCTGACAGACCGTGTCAGGAGAGCTTTTCGCCGAAAAACTCCAGTGTCCGCTGCCAGGCAAGCTCGGCCGCCTGTTTGTCATAGCGCGGCGTGGTGTCGTTATGAAAACCGTGCTGGGTACCGGGATAGAAATGGGCCTGATATTCCTTGCCATGCTTTTTCAGCGCGGCCTCATAATCGGGCCAGCCGGCGTTCACCCGCTCATCATTCTCGGCGTAATGCAGCAGCAGCGGGGCGCGGATCTGCGGCACCTCTTCGGGCCGGGGCTGGCGGCCATAGAAGGGGACCGAGGCGGCAAGATCGGCGTAAGCTACCGCCAGCGCATTGCAGACCCCGCCACCATAGCAAAAGCCCACCGCGCCCACCTTGCCGGTCGAGTCAGCGTGGTCGCGCAGGAATTCATAGGCGGCAAAGAAATCCTCCATCAGCCTGGCCGGATCCATGCTGGCCTGCATCTCGCGGCCCTGATCATCATTCCCGGGATACCCGCCCCGAGAGCTGAGCCCGTCAGGACCAAAGGCCAGATAGCCCGCCTTGCCCAGACGGCGCACCACATCCGCGATATAGGGATTCAGGCCACGGTTCTCATGTACCACCAGCACGGCGGACAGGCTGCCCTGCGCCTCGGCAGGGCGGGCCATCAGCCCGCTGATGCGCCCATGACCCTGCGGGCTGTCGTAACTCACAGTCTCGGTCCGGATGGCGGGGTCGTCGGGCGGAACCTGCTGGGCCAGCGCATAGTTCGGGCGCAGCGCCTCAAAGATCGCGGCAGCGCTCATCCCGGCGGTGGCGAATTGCGCTGCCTGTACCATGAAATCGCGCTTGGTGATTCGGCCGTGCACGTAGCCGTCAAAAATCTCAAGAATGCGGGGGTGAAAATCCGCAGCCTTCCTGCGTTCGGTCATGATCGTACCCTCCTCTGAGGGGGAAAGGCTAACATGACACAGCCTTACTGACGCGAAAAACTCGCGTGAGCCGGTAAAGCCCGGGGCGTCCAAAAGAAAAAAGGCCACCCCTTTCGGAGCGGCCTTCCTGTCGCGATATCCGTTGAAAGATCAGCCGACGCCTGTGGCGCGCGGGGGCATTACGCCCCCACGACGCTTATTTAATGATTTTGGAGACGACGCCTGCGCCGACGGTGCGGCCACCTTCACGGATGGCGAAGCGCAGCTTCTCTTCCATCGCGATCGGAGC
>NZ_JAFL01000034.1:0-23075 GCF_019633685.1 Paracoccus sp. J56 | reverse complement strand
TCAGGTCAGCGACTACATTGGCGCGCGGGCATTGTTGAGCAGCCTGCCGGATGTCGATTGGTTGCTCGGGGATCGCGGCTATGACGCCGACTGGTTCAGAGAAGCATTGAAAGACAAGGGGATACGGGCGTGTATCCCTGGTCGAAAACAGCGGAAGATGACGGTGAAGTACGACAAGCGCCGATACAAACGGCGCAACAGGATCGAGATCATGTTCGGCAGGCTCAAGGATTGGCGGCGTGTGGCAACCCGATATGACAGATGCCCAAAGGTCTTCCTCTCAGCCATCGCCCTCGCCGCAATCGTCATTTATTGGTTATGAGTCCTGACCCTAGGAAAGCGCCGGAATTTCTTAAAATATGCCTACAAGGCGGCTGACGTGATGGGCAGCAAAGAAATCAGGCAGCAGGTGAAGCCACATATGACTTGGTTCAATCGGGCTTGGGAGAAAGAAGTCGCAAAGGTCTACGGAGGCCTCGTCGTCGCATCGTGACGCCGCGCTACTCGGCCTTGTCAAAAAGATATGCCTATCGTCTCCAACTGCGCTTAGCGGCCGTTCGTGCAACGCGCAGCGAGCGTCGGCTTCCCGCCCCTGGCGGCGGTCCCGACTGAGATCTCGCTGCAGTCCGTCCGAACGGCCGCTCTGACAAGGTTGCTGCGTCTGCCACGCTGCACTGACGTCAGGCGGCTCTCCGCCCTCTACGACGGCCCCACCCTCCCGAAGCGTTCCGTCTTTGAGCTGCGGAACCCCGCCGATCCCCTTCCCTACCGCGAGAACCCCCGCGACTTTTCTGTATTTTTACGCCAAGCTGCGACAGCGTCGCCGCGCAGTGCCCCCTGCAGCAGGCGCGGCAGCGCCGGTTTACGCTGTGCTGCGCCGAGGTCCGATGCGATGCGCCCGAACTCGCCTGTGATTTCGTCCCGCCCTGCGCCACGCTTGGCTTGGCGCGGGTCCTGCCGCGCGGGAAGCGAAAGGGGGCGATGGCACGGCGGAGGCAGACAGTTGCGGAACGGCTGCGGGTGGTCCCTGAACCCACCCGGGAATCCGCTGCTCCCCTGCCCTCGCCCGATCCCCGGCTCGTCGCTCTGGCCCGCCTGCTGGCCCGGCGGGCGGCACGGGATTTCGTCGAGGCCGAGGAGCGCGAGGGGCGCAACCAACATCCCGACTGACCAGGAGGCCCGCGCATGAGAGTTGCCATCTACGCCCGCTATTCCTCGGACCTGCAGCGCGAGGCGTCGATCGCCGACCAGTTCCGGATGTGCCGGCTGCGGGCCGAGAAGGAAGGCTGGCAGGTGGTCGAGGAATATTCCGACCATTCCATCTCCGGCTCCAGCATGATCCAGCGCCCCGGCCTCCAGGCGCTGATCATGGATTCCGCACGCGGCCGCTTCGACATGGTGCTGGCCGAAGCCCTGGACCGCGTCAGCCGCGATCAGGAGGACATCGCCGGCATCTACAAGCGCATGCGCTATGCCGACGTGAAGATGTTCACGCTGTCGGAGGGCGAGATCAGCGAGCTGCATGTCGGGCTGAAGGGCACGATGAACGCGCTGTTCATCAAGGACCTGGCCGACAAGACCCGCCGGGGCCTGCGCGGCCGGGTCGAGGACGGCAAGTCCGGCGGCGGCAATTCCTACGGCTACGATGTGGTCAAGAAGTTCGACAGCAATGGCGAGCCGATCCGCGGCGACCGGACGATCAACGAAGCACAGGCCGCCGTGATCCGCCGCATCTTCGCCGATTACAATGCCGGGCTCTCGTCACGCACCATCGCCATGGCGCTGAACCGCGAGGGCGTACCCGGACCCATGGGCCGGGAATGGGGACCGTCGACCATCCACGGCAACCGCGAGCGCGGCACCGGGATCCTCAACAACGAGCTTTATGTCGGCCGCCTCGTCTGGAACCGGCTGCGCTACGTCAAGGATCCGGACACCGGTCGCCGGGTGTCGCGGCTGAACCCGGAAAGCGAATGGGTGACACAGGACGTGCCCGACCTGCGCATCGTCGACCAAAGCCTCTGGGATGCGGTCAAAGCCCGGCAAGGCGAACTGGCCTTCTCCACCCGCAGCCGACCGGAAGGCAATCCGCTGAACGACCGGCGGCGCCCGAAGCATCTCTTCGCCGGCCTGGTCAAATGCGGCTGCTGCGGTGGCGGCTACTCGATGATTTCCAAGGATCTGCTCGGCTGCTCGACGGCGCGGAACAAGGGCACCTGCGGCAACCGCGTCAACATCCGCCGCGACGCGCTCGAGGCCTCGATCCTGAACGGGCTCAAAAAACACCTGATGGAGCCGGACCTGTTTCGGGAGTTTTGCGCCGAGTTCACCAAGGAAGTGAATCGGTTGCGCATGGAGCGCGGCGCCGACCTGGAGGTCGCACGGCGGGAACTGGATCGCACGATCCGGGAGCTCGACAAGGCCATCGATGCCATCCTGCAGGGCGTCCCGCCACTGACGCTCAAGGACAAGATCGCGCAACTGGAGGCCCGCAAGGCCGAGTTGACGGAGAAGCTGGCCAATGCCGACGAACCGCCGCCCCTGCTGCATCCGAACATGGCGGCGCTCTATGCCCAACGCATCGCCGAACTGTCGGAGAACCTGCAGCACGAGGACAGCCGCCCCCGGGCGGCGGAGATCCTGCGCTCGCTGGTCGATCAGGTGACGCTGATGCCGGAGGGTGGCGAACTGGCCATCGTGCTGCGCGGCGATCTCGGCGCGATCCTGCGCTTCGCGGCGGGAAAGAAGGATCCGGATTTCCTGTCGGAGACCGAGGCGCTGGACAATCTTCTGGGTCGGATGGCGGTATCGCGGAAGCCCGGGCGTAAAAACGCAAAAACCCCGCGGCGGATGCAGCGGGGTCGCAATTATCGTTGGTTGCGGGGGCACGATTCCAGAAATACTTGTCTTTGCATCGTGGCCTGACCCCATAGGGTGGTCCGGTTTCAATCTTAGTTCATGTTCGGCCTTGGGGCTATTGCCTGGGCAGATGACGGTGCTGCTCCGCTTGCTGGCGCAGGCCAGATGATGGCCTCGGGTGCCGGTGGCTTGTATCCAAGCGACGAGTGTGGCTTCTTGGTGTTGTAGTATCGCCGCCAGGCTTCGATGATGATCTTGGCCTCGGCGAGGCTGTAGAAGATCTCACCGTCGAGCAGTTCGTCGCGGAGCTTCGAGTTGAAGCTCTCGCAGTAGCCGTTCTCCCAAGGGCTTCCTGGTTCGATGAACGCTGTCTTTGCGCCGACGGCTACGATCCACTCCCGTACAGCCTTGGCGATGAACTCCGGGCCGTTGTCGGAACGGACATGGTCGGGCACGCCGCGCAGGATGAACAGGTCCGACAGGGCGTCGATGACGTCGGTCGAGTTGAGCTTGCGATCGATGCGGATCGCAAGGCATTCCCTGGTGAACTCGTCGATGATGTTGAGCATGCGGAATCTCCTGCCATCGTGGGTCCGACCCTCGACGAAGTCATAGGACCAGACATGGTTAGGGTGCTCGGGCCGCAGCCGGACGCACGATCCGTCATTCACCAATGGAACGATCCCCGGATCGAGGCGATCATTCGCTTAGTCGACCAACTGACCCCCGAGGCGATCTCGGCAGAATTGATGCAATTGGGCGAGGAGTGCGATGCCGTCGCCGTCGTCTGCGCCGACCATCCGCAGGTCAGCCAGACGATCAATGCATTGCATGAGCGCAAGGTGCCGGTCATCGCCTATATCACCGATCTCTCAGCCCCCTCCCGCGCCGGCTATGTCGGCACGGACAATTGGAAACTAGGCCGCACCGCTGCCTATTTCATCGCCAACATGGTGCGTCGGCCGGGAAAGATCGCCACCTTCATCGGCAATCACCGCTACCAATGCCAGGATTTCTCGGATGCAAGCTTTCGTTCCTACATAAGGGAACACGCGGATGCGATTACCGTGCTGGATCCCTTTCTTACTAGCGAGGATTCCGACATCGCCTATCGACTCGTGGTCGATCTGCTCAGCAACGAGCCGGACCTCATCGGGCTTTACGTCATCGGCGGCGGCATTTCCGGTGTACTGCGCGCAATTCGTGAAAGCCCTTCCGACCGGCAGAGGGAGACCCGTATCGTCTGCCGCGATGTCGGTTCCGAAGCCCGCAAGGGCCTGAACGAAGGCTTGATCACCGCGGCCCTGTATCATCCGCTCGGACAGATCTCGCAGGAACTGATCAGCACCATGCTCGAGGCGCTGGGACAGAAAGGGCAATCCTCGATGATTCAGCGCATCGTACCATTCCAGATCATTACGCCCGAAAACATCTAGGGCCAGGGCCTCGGCAACAGGGCCGTCCCGGTCAGGCGGTTTTGCCCATGCCGAATTGGCCGCCTGCGACCAAGACCGCCCTGACCGCCCGGTTCAGGCCTTCGCCGCCCAGGGCCCATGGTGGCTGTCCTGGCCGTCGAGGCGGTCGAAGCCATGCGCGCCAAAGAAGTCGCGCTGCGCCTGGATCATGTTCGCCGTGCCGCGGCCGGTGCGCATCAGGTCGAACCAGCCCAGACCGGCACCCAGCGCCGGCAGCGCATGGCCGTGCAACACGCCCTGCGCCACCACCGCCCGCAGCGCCGGCATCGCGGCCTCGAGCTTCTCGGCGAAGAAAGGCGCCAGCACCAGGTTGCGCGACGGATCCTCGGCCAGCGCCGTGGCCATGTCGTTCAGCATCGCCGAGCGGATGATGCAGCCCGCCCGCCAGACCCGCGCGATCCCCGGCAGGTGCAGCCGCCAGCCAAAGGCCCGGCCGGCGGCCTCGATCATCGCGAAACCCTGCGCATAGCACAGGATCTTGCCGGCGATCAGCGCCGCCTCCAGCTCGGGCAGCGCCAGGTCCAGCGCCTGCGGGGCGGCGCCGAAGCGCGCCTCGCCCGCCTTGCGCTCGCCGAGGCGGGCCGAGACGTTGCGCGCCATCACCGCCGCCTCGATCACCGGGATCGGCGCGGCGAGGTGCTGCGCCTCGATCGCGGTCCAGCGCCCGGTGCCCTTCTGCCCGGCGGCGTCCAGGATCACGTCCAGCATCGGCGCACCGGTCAGCGGATCGGCGGCCCCGGCGACGGCAGCCGAGATCTCGACCAGGTAGGATTTCAGCGCCCCCCCGTTCCAGCCGGCGAAGGTCTCGCCGATGGCGGCGGCGGGCAGGCCGAGCCCGTCGCGCATCAGCCCGTAGACCTCGGCGATCATCTGCATGTCGGCATATTCGATGCCGTTGTGGACGGTCTTGACGAAATGCCCGGCGCCGGCCTCGCCCATCCAGGTGGCGCAGGGGGTGCCGTCCTCGGCCCGGGCGGCGATGGCCTGCATGACCGGGGCGACGCGGTCCCAGTCGGCGCGGGCGCCGCCGCCCATGATGGCGGGGCCGTGGCGCGCGCCCTCTTCGCCGCCCGAGACGCCCATGCCCAGGAAGCGCATCGGCAGACCGGCGGCGGCGCGGCGGTTGGTATCGTGGAAATTGGCGTTGCCGGCGTCGATCACCAGATCCTCGGGGTCGAGCAGCGGCGCCAGCGCCGCGATCTGGTCGTCGACGGCCTGACCGGCGGGGACCATCAGGATGATGGCGCGAGGAGGCGCGATGGCGGCGACCAGATCGGCCAGGCTTTCGGTCGGGATCACGCGATCCGCCAGAGCGCCGGCCTCGGCGTGGAAGCGGCGGGTCACTTCGGCGGTGCGGTTCCAGACCGCGATGCGAAAGCCCTTCTCGGCGATGTTCAGCGCCAAGGCCGCGCCCATCGTCCCAAGGCCGATCAGGCCGATCCTAGTGTCAGTGTTCATTATTCTTCTTTGCTCTGGACAACGCGTCCCCGCGAGGGACTCCGAATGATGATCGAAATGCAGCTGCGCGACGGTCTCGTGGCACGGAGGCATCTGATAACGCTAACGGGACAGGCAGTCAAACCTGCCCCGCCGGGCGCCCCGGCGCGCAGGGGCCGGGACGCCGCCTGCGGGCGGGATCAACCCAGCAGCAGGTCGGGCAGGAAGGTGACGATGCCGGGGAACAGCGCCAGCATGATCGCGAAGCCGATCATGATCAACAGGAAGGGGAAGGTGACCCTTGCGATATAGGCCGTGCTTCGGGCGGTGATATTCTGGATGACCGCGAAGTTGAAGGCCACCGGCGGCGTGATCTGCGCCATCTCGACCACCAGGACCATGAAGATGCCGAACCAGATCTTGTCGAAGCCCGCGGCCTCGACCAGCGGCAGCACCACCGGCAGGGTGGTCGCGATCATCGAAAAGCCCTCGAGCGCGGTTCCCAGCACCAGATACAGCACGATCAGCGCCACGATCAGCAGCATCGGCGACAGGTTCCAGTCCGTCACGACATTTGCCACCGCGGCGGGAATGCCAAGGGTCGAGGTGATGTTGCCCAGCACCGATGCGCCAAGGATGATGATGCCCATGACCGAGCAGGTCTGCACCGTCCCCAGGATGATGTCGCGCAGCGCCCGCAGGTTCAGCGCGCCCTGCGACAGCGACACGAGGAAGGCCCCGACCACACCCAGCGCCGCGGCCTCGGAGGGGGTCGCCAACCCGCCATACATCGAGCCCAGGACGCAGAGGATCAGGAACATCACCGGGCCCAGATCCCGCAGGGCGGCAAGACGCTGGCGGAAGGGCATGTGGCGCAAGGCGCGTTCGTTCTCGGGCACCAGGTCGGGCTTGGCGCTGGCGCGGATCATGATGTAGGCGGCAAAGACCAGGGCAAGCAGGACGCCCGGAATGAAGCCGGCGGTGAAAAGCCGCAGGATCGATTCATTGGCTAGCACGCCATACATGATCATCACCGTCGAGGGCGGGATCAGGAATCCCAGCGTGCCGGCACCTGCAAGGCTGCCGATGGCCAGGTCGGGCGAATAGCCCCGCGCCAGCAGTTCCTTCAGGGTCATGCGGCCGACGACCTGCGTCGTCGCGGCCGAGGAGCCCGAGATCGCCGCAAAGATCGAGCAGCCGACGACATTGACATGCAGCAGCCGGCCCGGAAGCAGGCCCGCCCAGGGCGCCAGGCCGCTGAACAGGGTCTCCGACAGGCGCGTGCGAAACAGGAACTCGCCCATCAGGATGAAAAGCGGCAACGCGACCAGGTCGGGCGTGGTCAGGATGTTGAACAGGTATTGCGGAAACAGCCTGTCGACGGGCAGGCCGGTGAACATCATTGCCAGGCCGATGGCCGTGGCCAGCAAGGCGATTCCGATCCAGGCCCCGATGGCCAATGTGCCGAAAAGAAGCCCGAACAGGCTTGCGACGATAGCGCCCATGTTTCTCCCCGATATTCCTGGTTTCGCGCGCAGCGGCGCTGTGGCTTACTCGATGGCGCTCGCGGCACCGAGGCTGGGTTTGTCGACAATGTTGCCGCTGATGGCGGTGACGAGTCGGGCGACCATCTGGAAGGCCAGCACGGCCGCGCCGATGGTCAGCACCAGCTGCGGGATCCACAGGGGCGTGAAACTGTCCTGGGAAACCTCGCCATAGCTCCAGGTGCGATGCGTGAACTGCGCAAGCCAGACCGCCAGGGGAAGCGTGACAACAGAGCCGAGGATGGCAGCGAATATCTCGAACATCCGGGCGTAGCGGCCCTTGCCCATCGACAGCAGTAGCTCTACCCGCAGTTGCAGGCCCGCGCGCAGCGTCATGCCCGAGCCGAGCAGGAAGGCCGCGCCCATCAGATAGGCGCTGTATTCCCAGCCGATCCCGGTGCCCGTGGGAAAGGACGGGACATAACGGCTGATCAACGCCATCGCGGTGTCGATCAGCACGAGCAGGGTCAGGCCCAGGACACAGAGACCGGCAAGCCAGGCCGCGACCAGCGAGGCAAAGTCCGCCGCCCTTTGCAGGGCAGCGACAGCACCGCGTTCAGCGACGGCCTTGGAGGCGACATGCTGCTCTCCGGCCATCTCAGTTGCCGCCTTTCGACGCGAGATAGGCATCGGCAATCGGCTTGGCCGCAGGAACGCGGTCGAAGAATTCCGCCTGAACCTGCTTGGCCTTCTCGGCGATCTGGGCCTTCAGCTCGTCCGACAGCTCGACCAGCTGCATGCCGTGGCCGGTCATGATCTCAAGGCTTTTCCCGTCGCTCTCGCGCGAGCTTTCCCAGAATTGCGGCTCAAGCTCGGCCGCGACCTTCTCGATGGCGGCCTGCTGTTCCGGCGTGAGCCTGCTCCAGGACTCGAGGTTGATCGTCACCGCGTTCGACCCCCAGGTATGGTTGGTCGGATAGATATGGCTGAGGAATTCCCAGAATTTGCCGTCCACGCCCGAGGTGGCAGAGGTCGCAACGCCACTGACCCGGCCCGAGGCCAGCGCCGGCAGCAGCTCGCCCCAGGGCATGGCGATGCCGTCCATGCCAAGGCTGCTGACGATATCGACGGTGTTCTTGTCGGCACCGCGCACCGTGATGCCGCGAAAATCGCCGATATCGTCGACCTGGGTCTTCAGATAGACATACTGGGCCGGCGACGGCACCATGTAGAGGATCTTCTGGTTGTATTGCTCGGCCAGCTTCTCGAATTCGGGACGCAGGAAGGCGTGATATTCCTTCAGCTCCTCCATCGACTCGACAAGGAAGGGCACGCCTTCGGCGCCGAACAGCGGGTTCATCCCGACCTGCTGGCTGATGTTGATATCGGCCATGTCGACAAGCCCGTCGCGCACCGCGCCCAGCTGGTCGGGCCCCTTGAAGCCCAGCGACCCGGAGGTGGCGACGTTGATGACGACCTCGCCATCGGTCGCCTCCCTGACGGCCTCGGCGAAGCTCTTGGCGTTTTCCGCCATGAAATTACCGTCCGGCAGCACTTCGGACAAGCTGAGCCGGGTTTGCGCCACAGCGGCGCCTGCCAGGGCAAGCGCAGCCGCAGCCCCCAACGCGATCGGCTTGAGGAACATCATTCTCTCCCTATCTTGGCACTTACCGCAAGCGAGCCGGACCAACGGCATATCGCTGCGGAGCGGCTGTTTTGCAGTTTTGTGACCGTTGCACCTGCTACCCTAGCGACAGGCCGGTCGTCGCGAAAAGAACAGTTCGGTCTGACATGATCGCGAATGATTATACATCGGTGCGCAAGGGGCATGGACCAAATAGAATGACCGGCGGGAACCGGCAGAATCGTGCTTTAAGGACGTGCTATCATGGACATACGCAGGCTTTACGCCTTCATGAAGATCGTGGACATCGGTAGCATCACCCGCGCTTCGGCGATCCTGCACATCGCCCAGCCGGCGCTGAGCCAGCAGATCGCCGCGCTGGAAACCCATTTCGGCAAGCCGCTGCTGCTGCGCTCGAAGCGCGGCGTCATCCCGACCGAGGCGGGCAAGGTCCTGTATCGCCATTGCCAGATGATCATCCGGCAGATGAACCAGGCCGAGCACGACATCGCCACCTCCTCCGAGGAGATTACCGGCGCGGTCAGCGTCGTGTTCGCGCCGCTGGGCCTCGGCTCGCTGGTGGCGACGCAGCTGATGCGGACCATCCGCGAAAAGCACCCGGGCATCCTGCTTTATGCCAATGAGGCAGTCGGCGGCGGCGTGATCAGCGAACAGATCATGACCGGCAAGACGGACATCGCGCTGATCTTCGATCCCGGCAAGATCCCCAGCCTCAGCTTCGAGCCGATCTCGACGGAAGAACTGCATTTCATCGGAACGCAGATCGCCGAACCGGAGGATGGCGAGATCTCGTTCGCCGAGGCCGTGTCCCAGCCGCTGATCCTGCCAAGCCCGATCCACACCGTCCGCCAGGTGATCGAGACCACCCTGTCGCGCGTCGGGACCAGCGCCCAGGTCGTCGCCGAGACCGAGTCGATTTCCTACCTGTCGAACGCGCTGGCCGAGGGGCTGGGCTGCACCATCCTGCCCGCATCGGCGGCGCAGGCCGTGCAGCGCCGCGTCGCGGGTGCCCGAAGCTACCGCATCCGCCGCCCCAACATGAAGGTCGCGATGGCGATCTGCGTCTCGGCTCAGCTGCCGCTTTCGGAAGCAGCCGCCGTGGTGCGCGATCATCTGGTGCGGCTGGCGACCGAGGCGGCGCGGTCCCCGGCGGCCTCCGGTTCAGGCCAAGGCTGAGGCCTCGGCTCAGGCGAAGAGGATCTGCGCCTTGATCGCCGCCGAACGGTCCGAGGCCAGCCGGAACGCCGTTTCGGCCTCGTCCAGGGCGATTTCGTGGGTAATCAGCGGCTTGACGTCGATCCGACCCGCCAGCATGGCCTGGACGCCGGTCGCGAATTCCGGGTGGAAGCGGAAGGAGCCACGCAGGTCCAGCTCCTTGGCGGTGATCGCCGTCATCGGCAGCGGCATGTCGCCGCCCAGCCCAAGCTGGACGACCACGCCGCGCGGCCGCATGGCCGCGATGGCCGGCGCGATGGCCGCGGCAACACCCGTGCATTCGAACAGCACGTCGAAACTGCCCTTGCCGGCGGCAAAGGGCGACAGGCCGTCGGGCGCCGCGCCGGTGTTGACGACCGCGTCCGCACCGCATTTCCGCGCCATCGCCAGCGTGAAATCCGACAGGTCCGTGGCGACGATCTCGCCCGCGCCCGCCAGCCGCGCCGACAGGATCGACAACAGGCCGATGGGCCCGCAGCCGGTGACCAGCACGCGCTTGCCCAGCAGCTCGCCGGCCCGGCGCGCGGCGTGCAGCGTGACCGCCAGCGGTTCGGCCATCGCCGCCTCGCCCGGCGTCAGGCCGTTGGCCGGCACGCATTGCGCGGCATCCGCCACCAGTTCCTGCCGGAACGCACCCTGGATATGCGGGAACGGCATGGCCGAGCCGTAGAAGCGCATGTTCTCGCAATGGTTGGGCAGCCCCTCGCGGCAATAGCCGCAGCCCCCGCAAGGGCGCGAGGGCGAGACGGCGACCAGATCGCCGGGAACGAGCCCCGCCACGTCTGGCGCGCATTCGACCACATGGCCGGAAACCTCGTGGCCCAGGATCATCGGCTCGCGCAGCCGCACGGCTCCGAAACCGCCATGGTTGTAGTAATGCAGATCCGATCCGCAGATCCCGCCGGCCGCAAGCCGGATGCGCACCTGTCCCGGGCCAGGCGCCCCGGCTTCGCGTTCCTCGATGCGCAGATCCTTGGCGGCGTGGATAACAATCGCTTTCATGACGGCCTCAGACAACCGGGGTAAGCAGGGGCTGGCCGGCGAAATGCGCCGCCAGGTTGTTGCGGACCAGTTCGCCCATCGCCTTGCGGGTCTCGACGGTGCCCGAGGCCTGATGCGGCTGCAGGAGCACGTTCGGCAGTTCCAGGAAGCGCGGGTCGATCTGGGGTTCGTTATCGAAAACATCCAGCGCCGCCGCGCCCAGCCGGCCGTCCTGCAGCGCGGCGATCAGCGCCGCCTCGTCGATGTTGGAGGCACGCGAGACATTGACCAGCACGCCCTCGGGGCCAAGCGCCTCGATCACCTCGCGATTGACGATGTGCCGGGTCTGGCCCGAGGCCGCCAGGGCGACGAACAGGAACTCCGAATGCCGCGCCAGCGCGACCGGATCGGCGATGAAGGTCAGATCGGCGGCATAGTCCTTGGCCGCGATGTCGGAATAGGCGATATCCATGCCAAAGCCGCGCAGACGCTGCGCGATCTCGAAGCCGATCCGGCCCAGCCCCAGGATACCGGCCTTCTTGCCCCAGATGCGGCGCTGCAGCGGATAATTGCCCTTGGCCGCCCACTGGCCGCCCCGCACCCAGGCTTCAGCGCCGACGATGCCGCGCGCGACGGCCAGCATCATCGCGACACCCAGATCGGCCACGTCCCCGGTCAGCACGTCGGGCGTGTTCGTCACCTGAATCCCCCGCTCGCGGCAGGCTTCCAGATCGACCGCGTCGAAGCCCACGCCATAGATCGAGATCAGTTCGAGATTCGGGCAGGCCTCGATGATCTTGCGACTGGCCCCCAGCTCGCCGCGGGTGGCGATGGCCCGCACCTCGGCGCCGCATTCGGCCAGGAAGGCCTCCTTGTCCGCGGCCTCGAAATAACGGCGCAGATCGTATTGCGCGCTCAGCGGGACTTCGTCCCATTCGGGATAGGCCCCCATTTGCAGGACCACCGGCTTGCTCATCGTGTTCTCCATTATGGTGCGGGATTTTACGGTCGCCCTTTCAGCGGGCCCTTGACTCAGATAGTTATCGATAACAAAACACGAGCCGAACGGATTTGTCGAGACCCAAACGGAGGAACGGGATGGCCGGGACGACTGGATTTGTTGAAAGCCTGTTCGGGCTGGCGGGCCGCCGCGCGCTGGTGACGGGGTCGTCGCAGGGCATCGGCCATGCGCTGGCACGGGGGCTGGCGAAAAGCGGCGCCGCAGTGGTGCTGAACGGCCGGGATCCGAAACGGCTGGAGGAGGCGCGCGCCGCCTTGCAGGCGGAACTGCCCGAGGCCGAGATCCGGGCCCTGCCCTTCGACGTGACCCGCCATGACGAGGTCCGCGCCGCCATCGACGATTTCGAAGCCTCGGTCGGCCCCATCGACATCCTGGTCAACAATGCCGGCATGCAGCATCGCACGGCGCTGGAAGATTTCCCGGCCGACCGGTTCGAGGCCCTGCTGCAGACCAATATCGCCTCGGTCTTCCATGTCGGGCAGGCGGTGGCGCGGCACATGATCCGGCGCGGCCGCGGCAAGATCGTCAACATCTGCTCGGTCCAGACCGCATTGGCCCGGCCGGGCATCGCCCCCTATACCGCCACCAAGGGCGCCGTCGGCAACCTGACCAAGGGCATGGCCACGGACTGGGCGCGCCACGGGCTGCAATGCAATGCCATCGCGCCGGGATATTTCGACACGCCGCTGAACGCCGCGCTGGTCGCGGATCCCGATTTCTCGGCCTGGCTGGAAAAACGCACCCCCGCCGGGCGCTGGGGCTTGGTCGATGAACTGGTGGGGGCCTGCGTCTTCCTGTCCTCGGACGCATCGAGCTTCGTGAACGGGCATACGCTCTATGTGGACGGTGCGATCAGTGTCTCGCTATAGGATCGCGCATCTCGTCCTGATGGGCGTGTCGGGCTGCGGGAAATCCTCGGTCGGAGCGCGGCTTGCCGCGCGGACCGGGCTTCCCTATCTCGATGGCGACGACCTGCATCCGACTGAAAACATCGAAAGGATGCGGCGGGGCATCCCCCTGGGCGATGCGGATCGCTGGCCCTGGCTGGAACGCTGCGGGCAGGCCCTGGCAGCCGCGCCGGATGGCATGATCCTTGGATGTTCCGCCTTGCGCCGTTCCTATCGCGACCGGCTGCGGCAATCGTCGGGCATGCCGGACCTGTTCTTTGTCCACCTGGCCGGCAGCTACGCGCTGCTCGACCGGCGGCTAAGCGCGAGGCGCGGCCATTACATGCCCGCCTCGCTTCTGGACAGCCAGTTCGATGCGCTGGAGCCGCCACGGAACGACGAGAATGCGGTGACGATCGACATCGACCGTTCCCCCGATGCGGTGGCCGAATCGGTTCTGCGCCATATCGGCCCATGCCGCAGCGGTGTTGTCGCCGCGTCCGGCACCATCTAGCCTGCGCTCCTGGCAAGGGCATAGGGCAGCATGGGCAGGGGCGGAATGCACAGCGGAACCGTAAAGATGGCGGATATCGCCAAGGCGGTCGGCGTTTCCGCGATGACCGTCTCGCGGGCATTTCGCGGCGACGAGGGGGTCAACCCGCAGACACGGGCGCGGATCCTGACCAAGGCCGAGGAGCTGGGCTATGTCTTCGACGCGACCGCGGCCAGCCTCCGGCAGAACCGTTCCGGCTTCGTGGCGGTCACCGTGCCCTCGATCAACAATGCGAACTTCGCGGAAACCGTACGGCAGCTTTCGCGCGGGCTGTCGCGAAACGGCTTGCAGATCCTGCTGGCCAATACCGAATACGACCCCGAGGAAGAGGAAAGGCTGATCGGCCAGCTGCTGCGCCGCAAGCCCGAGGCGATCGTCCTAACAGTGGGCGACTATACCCGCAGGACGCGGCAAATGCTGCGGACGACGCGGATTCCCGTGATCGAGATCTGGGACCTGCCCGCCCAGCCGATCCGGCATGTCGTGGGCTTTTCCAACACCGCCTGCATCGGCCGGCTGGTGGATCACCTGGTCGCCTCGGGCTATCGCGACATCGCCTTCATCGGAGGTGAATCGCCGCGCGATCCGCGCGGCGGCCAACGCCGCAGCGGCTTTGTCGAGGCGATGCGCCGCCACGGGCTGGACGACACGCGGCTGGTTCCCGCCGGCACCGCCCCGGTCGGCATGGCCGAAGGGGCGCAGGCGCTCGGGGCCTTGCTGGACAGCCAGCCGGGGACCCGGGCAGTCGTCTGCGTCTCGGATCTGGTGGCTTTCGGGGTGATCTCGGAATGCCAGAGGCGGGGCATCGGCATCCCCGGCGACCTGGCGGTGGCCGGCTTCGGCAATTACGAGATCGGCAGGATCAGCGTGCCCCGCCTGACCACGATCGATGTCCATGCCGGCAGCATCGGCAGCAAGGCCGCGGATCTGATCGTCGCCCTGCTGCGGCAGGATTCCGACGCGGCGCCGGCCCGGATCGAAATCCAGACCGACCTGATCGTGCGGGAATCATCGGCCTGACGAACCCCGCGCCCCGGGGACGCGGGACGGCCTCGTCAAAGATCGGTGGTCAGGCCCTTGGCCTTCAGCACCGCCTCAAGATTGCAGACGTCGATCACCGTCCGGCCCGATTTGTAGGCCTCGATATAGCCGGCCTCGTCGGCTTCGCGCGCGGCGGATTTGCGCGCCACCTCGGCGGCATCCTCGCGGCGCACGACGACCAGACCGTCGGCATCGCCGCGGATCACGTCGCCCGGCCGCACCACCTGCCCGCCGATGACGATGTCGCCGTTGATCTGGCCCAGGGTTTCCTTGACCGTGCCCTTGATGCAGACGCTCAGCGAGAACACCGGCAGGCCCAGCCGGATCAGCTCCTGCGTGTCGCGCACCCCGGTATCGGTGACCACGCCGGCGATGCCCTTGGCCAGGCAGGCATTGGCCAGAACGTCGCCGAAGCAGCCCGCCTCCTCGTATTCCCCGGCCGAGACGATGACGACATCGCCGGGCTGGGCGTAATGGATCGCCAGCTGCAGCATGATGTTGTCGCGCGGCGCGCTTTGCACGGTGAAGGCGGGGCCGCAGACCGACATGGCGCGGTCCACGGGCTTCAGGCGCGAGCTCAGCGCGCCAAGCCGGCCCTGCGCCTCGTGAATCGTGGCGCTGCCGAATTTCGACAGGGCGGCCACATCCGCCGGCGCGGCACGTTCGATCCTGGTGATGATATGGGGCACGTGGTGCTCCTCCTTGCTGGAATGCCGCGGCCGGGGCCGGCGGTGATCGGCCGGCAGCATAGGAAGGACGCAGTCCCAGGCATAAGAGCGTCTGCATCTGATGTGATCGGGTTTCGCGATGCCCCTGCCCGGGTCATGCGAAACGGCTCTGACATCATTGCGAAGCGGCGGTGCTACCAATCGCACGAGAACGCAACTTCGCACAGGGACGACGCCCTTCGCATGCCGATCACCATCGACTCCATCATCTCGGGGATGGAATGGGCCGCCGAAAACCATCTGGCCGAGTTCGCCTTTTCGGCCGAGGGGCACCGGATCACCATCCGCCGCGGCGCGGGCGACGCCCCTCTGCCCGCGCAACCCGCCATCGAGGCGGCGCAGGCCGCCCCGGCGGAGCCCGAGGCAGATGCCGTCACCGCCCCGCTGGCGGGCCTGTGCCACCTGCGCCCCGAATCCGGCGGGACGGCCTTTGTCGAGGTCGGCGCCCGCGTCGAGGCCGGCCAGACGATCTGCGTCATCGAGGCGATGAAGATGATGACCGCCATCCCCGCGCCCCAAGCAGGCACCGTCGAGGCCATCATGGTCGGAGACGGCGCGACGGTCGAGGCGGGCGCGCCGCTGATGAGGATCCGCTGATGGCCGCGATCGACATGGACTGCCTGCTGGTGGCCAACCGGGGCGAGATCGCCCTGCGCATCATCCGCGCCTGCCGCCGGCTTGGCCTGCGCGTCGTCTGCGCGCATTCCGAGGCGGATCGCGACGCCGCCTGGCTGCACCTGGCCGATCAGGCGATCTGCATCGGGCCCGCACCGGCCGCCAAGAGCTATCTGAACATCCCCGCGCTTCTGGCCGCGGCCGAGGCCAGCGGCGCGGGCCTGATCCATCCCGGCTATGGCTTCCTCTCCGAACGCCCGGAATTCGCCGAGGCCGTCGAGGCCGCGGGCCGGCGGCTGGTCGGACCCAGCGCCTCGGTCATGCGGATGATGGGCGACAAGGTCGAGGCCAAGCGCGCCATGATCGCCGCCGGCGTACCCTGCGTGCCCGGCCCGGACAGCGTGCTGCCGGACGATCCCGACGCCATCGGCCGGATCGCCGCCGGGATCGGCTATCCCGTCATCCTGAAGGCGGCCGGCGGCGGCGGCGGGCGCGGCATGCGCGTCGTGCGGACCGAATCCGAGCTGGCCGATGCCTTCATGGTCACCCGGCAAGAGGCCGGCCGCTTCTTCGGCAATGCCGACATCTATATCGAGAAATTCCTCGAAAGGCCGCGCCATGTGGAAATCCAGGTGCTTGCCGATGCACATGGACATGCGCTGTGGCTGGGCGACCGCGACTGCTCGATGCAGCGCCGCCACCAGAAGCTGATCGAAGAGGCGCCGGCGCCGGGCATCGACCGGGCGCTGATCGCGGAAATCGGCGAACGCTGCGCCGCCTCCTGCCGCCGGATCGGCTATGTCGGCGCCGGCACCTTCGAATTCCTCTACGAGGACGGGCAGTTCTATTTCATCGAGATGAACACCCGCATCCAGGTCGAGCACCCGGTGACGGAAATGGTCACCGGTCTGGACATCCTGGCCATGCAGATCGACGTGGCGCGCGGCAAGCCGCTGCCGATCACCCAGGACCAGGTGCGCAGCCTGGGCCATGCCATCGAATGCCGGATCAATGCCGAGGATCCGCAGAGCTTCGCCCCCAGCCCCGGCCGGATCACGGCGATGCACGTGCCGGGCGGGCCGGGCATCCGCATGGATACCCATGTCGGCGCCGGTTCGGAGATCCCGGCGAGCTACGATTCGATGATCGGCAAGATCATCGCCCATGGCGGCGACCGCGACGAGGCGCTGGCCCGCGCCCGCACCGCGCTGGCCGAGGCGCGGGTGGAAGGCGTCTCGACCAATATCCCCCTGCACCGGCAGATGCTGGCAGAGCCCGGCTTCTCGGCCGGGGGGGTCAGCATCCACCATCTCGAACACTGGCTCGAAACCCGGAAATCCCGCCATGCCTGACGCGAAGCTTTCCATGATCGGCAGCCGGGCGGTGCTGTTCCAGCCCTCCTGCCCCTTCGACCTCGCCAACCAGCAGCGTATCTGGGCCGTCGCCGACGAGGCCGCCACCTGGAAGGGCGTGCGCGAAGCCGTGCCCGGCATGACCAATGTCACCCTGCTTCTGGACCATGTCCCGATCGAACTCGACCGGATCGAGAAGGACCTGACCGCGCTGTGGGAAAGCGGCATCCGCAAGCAGGTCGCGGGCCGGCTTCTGGCCATCGACATGGCCTATGACGGCCCGCATCTGGCCGAGGTCGCCGAGATGACCGGCCTGCCGGTGGACAAGGTGGTGCGCCTGCATGCCGCGCCGGAATACACGGTCTATGCGGTCGGCAGCCATGCCGGCTATTGCTATCTGGGCGGCCTGGATCCCCGGCTGGAAACACCGCGCCGCAAGGTGCCGCTGCCCCGGCTGCCGGGCGGGTCGCTGTCGCTGGCGGGGCTGCAGACCGGGGTCTCGGCCTCGGCGGGCCCCAGCGGCTGGAACACCATCGGCAGCACCGGCCTGTCCTTCTTCGACCCCGGCCGCAGCCCCGCCGCACTGCTGCGGCCCGGCGACCGGATCCGCTTCAACCCCGTCGAGGTCAAGGCATGATCGAGGTTCTTTTCATTCCGCCGGGCGCGACGGTGCAGGACCTGGGACGCGACGGCTACTGGTCGCAGGGCCTTGGCCGCGCCGGGGTCATGGACGCCCTGTCGCATGGCATCGCCAACATGATGCTGGGCAATGGCGAGGATGCCGCGACGCTGGAAATCCCGCTGACCCCGGCACGGTTCCGGTTCCGGCAGGCCGGCGCCTTTGCGCTGGCGGGCGCGGCCTGCGGCGCGACGCTGGCCGGCCGCCCCCTGCCCCGGGTCTGGGCGGGCATGGCGGACGAGGGCGAGGTGCTGGAGCTTGGCCCGATGACATCGGGCGCCCGCACCTATCTGGCCCTGCCCGGCGGGATCGACGTGCCGGCGGTGCTGGGCTCGCGCAGCACGCAGCTGCGCGAAGGCTTCGGCGGGCTGGAAGGCCGCGTCCTTGCCGCCGGCGACCTGCTGCGCGCCGCGGCGGATACCGCGCCGCTGCCGATTGCGGGGTTCAGCCTGACCATGCCCGCGCTGCGTGCCCCGGGGGTCGCAGAGATCGAATTGCGCGCCCTGCCCTCGGCCGAATACGAGGATTTCGCCCCGACCTCGCGCGAGGCGTTCTGGACCACGCCCTACGCTGTCAGCCAGCAAAGCAACCGCCAGGGCTATCGGCTGGAGGGCGAGCCGCTAGCCTATGCCGCGTCGGGCGAATTGCGCTCGCACGGGATCGCGCCGGGGATCGTTCAGGTGCCGGGCGGCGGGCAGCCGATCATCCAGCTGGCCGATTCCGCGACCATGGGCGGCTATCCCAAGATCGCGGCGGTCATCGAGCCCGACCTGTGGCGCATCGCGCAGGCGCGGCCGGGCGACCGCCTGCGCTTTCGCCGGGTGACGCTGGCCGAGGCGGCCGAGGCCGCAAGGGTGCAGCAGGAAAACCTGGCCGGACTCCGCGCCGAGCTGGAAGCGTTCCGCGTCCGGCAGGGGGGATGGCAGTGATGTTCGACAAGCAAGACCTCACCCGGCTTCTGGACGCGATGCGCGCGCATGGCGTCGGCACGCTGGAGATCGAGGGCGGGGACATGTTCCTGCGCCTGGTCCTGCCGGCCGGACCCGCACCGGCCGCCGCGGCCCAGGCGCAACCGGCGACGGCGGCCGCCGCCGCGCGCAGCCCCGACATCGGCCGCTTCCTGCCGCGCGGCAGCGACGACGGCCTGCCCGCCCTTGCGCCCGGCGACGCGGTCCGCACCGGCGAGCTTCTGGGCTATGTCGCGCAAGGCGCCGTCCGCGCCGCCCTCACCGCCCCGGCGGATGGCACCATCGCGTCGCAGATCCCGGAACCCGGCACCCTGTTCGGCCACGGCGACACCGTCCTGACATTGGAGACCAAGCCATGATCATCGACATCAACTCGGACATGGGAGAGGGCTTCGGCCCCTATCGCATCGCCGATGACGAGGCGCTGATGGCGCAGATAAGCTCGGCCAACGTGGCCTGCGGCTACCATGCCGGCGATCCGGTCATCATGGACCGTACCATCCGGTTGGCTAGGGAGCATGGCGTCGATCTGGGCGCGCATGTCAGCTTTCCCGACCGCATGGGTTTCGGACGCCGCCGGATGGACATGGACCTGCCGGAACTGGAATGCCATGTGCTTTATCAGCTGGGCGCGCTGGCCGGGCTGGCGGGCCGCGCCGGGCATCGCATCACCCACATGAATCCGCATGGCGCGCTTGGCAATCTCGCCAGCTCCGATCCCGCCATCGCGGCGGCGGTGGCGCGCGCGACCATGGCCTTCGACCCCGAGATCGCCTTCCTGGTCCTGCCGGGCAGCGCCCTGGAAAAGGCCGCGCTGGAGATGGGCGGCAATGTGGTCCGCCTGTTCCTGGCCGACCGCGGCTATCTGGCCAGCGGCCAGCTTGCCCCCCGCAGCCAGCCGGGGGCGGTCATCCACGATGCCGAGCAGGTCGTGGCCCGCGTCATGCGGGTCATCCGCGACCGGCAGGTCGACACGGTGGACGGCCAGGTCATCCCGATGCCGGTGCAGTCCATCCTGGTCCATTCCGACACGGCGGGCGCGGTCGAACTGGCGCGGCGGCTGCGCGAAGGCATCACGGCGGGCGGCGCGACCATCGCGCCGCTGACCCGCCACATCTGACCCCCCGGGCATTCATTAAGAAGAAAGACAGAACCATGGCATTTTCGGATTACAAGACGGCATTGGTGACGGGCGCCTCGGGCGGAATGGGCTGGGCGATCGCCGAGCGGCTGCGCGCCAAGGGGCTGACCGTCCACGCCCTGGCCCGCAATGCCGACAAGCTGCAGGAACTGGCGGACCGATGCGGCGTCATCCCGCATGCGGTGGACGTTTCCGACACCGAGGCCGTGACCGCGCTGGTCAAGGATCTGGAAATCGACGTGCTGGTGAACAATGCCGGCGTGTCGCGGCCGGGCAGCATCCTTACCTCCAGCGCCTTCGACATCGACGAGCAGATCGACGTCAACCTGCGCGCCGCCCTGCATCTGGCCCGGCTGCTGCTGCCCTGCATGATGGAACGCGACCGCGGCCATATCGTCAACATCACTTCGATGGCCGGGCATTACGAGTTCGGCGGCCATATCGCCTATCACGCCACCAAGGCGGCGATGCATACCGTCTCGCGCCAGTTGCGGGTCGATGCCTTCGGCCGCCGCGTCCGGGTGACCGAGATCAGCCCCGGCCGGGTCGAAACCGACATCTTCGCCAAGGTCGAGAAGATCGACCCCGCCGAGGCGAAACGCAAATATTACGAAGGCTTCGAGATGCCGCAGGTCTCGGACATCGCCGATGCCGTGGAATATGCGGTCGGGACGCCGCAATATGTCAACATCAACCTGATCGAGCTGCTGCCGACGCTGCAGGTCCCCGGCGGCCTGCGCACCGCAAAGCGCGTGGGCGACGACGTGATCCTGACCGGCAACAAGTAACGCGCCGCCCCGCCGGCATCCGAACAATCCGCACCGATGGAGATTGCCTTGAGCAACATCAAACTGGCCTCGCGCGTCACCAGCATCCGCGTCTCGCCCAGCACCGCCGCCGCGCAGAAGGTCCGCGACCTGCAGGCCGAGGGACGCAGGATCCTCAACCTCACCGTGGGCGAGCCCGATTTCGACACGCCCGACCACATCAAGGCCGCCGCCATCCGGGCGATGGAAGGGGGCGAGACGAAATACACCTCGGTCAACGGCACGGTCGCGCTGCGCAAGGCCATCCAGCACGACTTCGCGACGCGGCTGGGCATCGACTGCGAACTGAACGAGATCTGCGTCGGCGGCGGCGCCAAGCAGGTGCTGTTCGTGGCGCTGATGGCCACCGTCGAGCCCGGGGACGAGGTCATCGTCCCGGCGCCCTATTGGGTGTCCTATCCCGACATGGTCATCGCCAATGGCGGCACCCCGGTCGTCGTTCCCTGCGGCGAGGAGGTCGGCTTCAAGCTGACCCCCGAGGTGCTGGAGGCCGCGATCACCGCCAACACCCGCTGGGTGATCCTGAACTCGCCCTCGAACCCCACCGGCGCCGCCTACAGCGCCGACGAGTTGAGGGCGCTGGGGCAGGTGCTGCTGCGCCATCCGCATGTGATGGTGCTCTGCGACGAGATCTACGACCGGATCTGGTTCGCCGATTTCGAACCCTGCAGCATCCTGACCGTCCTGCCCGAACTGAAGCCGCAGGCCCTGGTCGTAAACGGCGTCTCCAAGTCCTACGCCATGACCGGCTGGCGGATCGGCTACGGCGTCGGGCCGGTGGCGCTGATCGATGCGATCAACAAGCTGCAGTCGCAGATGTCGTCCTGCCCCTCCTCGATCAGCCAGGCAGCCGCCGCCGCGGCCCTGACCTCGGACCAGCATTCGGTCGAGGAGGCCGTGGCGGTCTATCGCCAGCGGCGCGACCGCGCCCACGCGCTGATCAATGCCATCCCCGGCCTTTCCTGCCGCCTGCCGGACGGCGCCTTCTACCTCTATCCCAGCTGCGCGGGGCTGATCGGCAAGAAGACGCCGGACGGCAGGACGATCAGGAACGACCTGGATTTCAGCCTGTATCTTCTGGAAGCGGCAGGCGTCGCCTCGGTTCATGGCGGCGCATACGGGCTCGAACCCTATTTCCGCATCTCGACCGCGACCTCGATGGAGATCATCGACGCAGCCTGCGCCGCCATCGCCCGGGCATGTGAGGCTTTGGACTGAGAACAGCGGGCTGAGGGCGGATCCTCGTTTCTCGAGTGTCAACGGCGGTGCAATATCCGGCCACGCGGCGGAGTAAAATCCGGCCACGCGGCGGTGACCGGCGCCATGGCGCGCGCGCTTACCAGATAGCTGGCGCGTGCCATGGCGCATTGGCCCCTTGGACCAAAACAGCACCATCTGATTTCAGGACTTTTGTTGCTGCTTTCGGGCAGTGCTGTTGGCGAGACGATAACTCTCGCCGTTCATCTCGAGGATGCTGACGTGATGGGTCAGCCTGTCGAGCAGTGCGCCGGTGAGGCGCTCGGAGCCGAAGGTCTCGGTCCATTCATCGAAGGGCAGATTGCTGGTGATCAGGGTCGATCTGCGCTCATAGCGCTGCGAGATCAGCTCGAACAGCAATTCGGCGCCGGTCTTCGACAACGGCACGAAGCCAAGTTCGTCGATGATGAGCAGCTTGTATCCGGCCATCTGCTTCTGGAAGCGTAGCAGGCGGCGTTCATCGCGGGCCTCCATCATCTCACTGACCAGGCTCGCGGCGGTGGTGAAGCCAAGGGATGCCTGAGCCGCAAGACCGGGCTTGCCATGGCCTTCAGGCTGATGATGTCGGCGCAGAAGAAATGGCGCAAGCTTGACGGCCAGAACCGGCTGCCCGAGATCATCCAGGGGATTGAATTCCGCGATGGCCTCCGCCAACTTCAAACCGCCGCCTGATAAGGCATCACCAACTTTCGCGCATATCTCGAACATGACGAACAGAAGACGGTCATAATCGACGCGACCTACCTCAAGGCCCACCGCACAGCGACCAGCATGGTCGTCAAAAAGGGGGGCGTGGACGCCTGATCGGTCGGACCAAAGGCGGCATGAACACCAAGCTGCACGCCATCTGCGACAGCCATGGCCGACCGCTCAACCTGTTCGTCAGCGCCGGTCAGGTCAGCGACTACAT
>NZ_JAFL01000033.1:0-26048 GCF_019633685.1 Paracoccus sp. J56 | reverse complement strand
CTTCTCACCGTGCTTGGCGGCCAGCCCCGCCATCATCTTCGCGAAGATGCCTTTGTCGCTCCAACGCTTCCAGCGGTTGTAGAGCGTCTTATGTGGGCCGTACGCACTTGGTGCGTCGCGCCACCTTAAACCATTGCGATTGACGAAGATAATGCCACTCAGCACGCGTCGATCGTCAACGCGAGGTTTGCCATGGGACTTCGGGAAGAAGGGCTCCAGGCGCGCCATCTGCGCATCCGTCAGCCAGAAAAGATCAGACATGTTCACCGCTCGATTTTCGAACCGTGAATCACGCCGACAAGCGTAAATCAATGGGTCCTGACCCTAGTTCGGCCAAGGCATACGGCCCATCCCGAGCAAAACACAAAGACCGTGTATGGTTCGAATCTTCCTGCGACACCGATTGCACCAGCACAGCCACACCGTCATGTCTCTTCTGGAAGCCCACTGGCTTGATCGCCACCAAGACCTCCACACGCCGCGACGGCACAAGCACGATACCCGTACAAGTGCGTCAGAAATCTGGCCCAGCCAACCTGCAGAGATCATGTCAGTCAGTTCGAGCCTGGCCGTCCCAACTACGATCCTGATATTGGCTTCGGTAGACTCCCCGTCAGGTGCGGGCACAAAGTTCCTAAACTCTCACCTTAGGCGATCCTTCGAGAAAGGACCGACACATTATGGACCTTCGCCATCTTCGATATGTCGTCGCGACAGCGCGTAATGGCAGTTTCAGCGCCGCGGCGCTGGAACTGAAAGTCCAGCAACCGATCGTGAGCCGCCGTATCCGCGAACTCGAGGAGGAGCTCGGCGTCGCGCTGTTCGACCGATCCACAGCGGGTGCGAAGCTGACGCCGGTGGGCGAGGATTTCGCGGATATGGCCGGGCGTATTCTGGACGATCTCCAGCGGTTGACCGACCGCATACGGGCGGCGGTGGAGGGCAGACGGGGCAGCGTATCTCTGGGGTTCTACCGCTCGCTATCCTCGGGAAGTTTCCGCGCCGCCCTGCGCCGGTTCCGAGAGAACCACCCCGATATCGGCCTCGACCTGCTGGAGGCGCCCTTCGTCGAACTGATGGCCGATCTCCATTCCGGCAAGCTCGACGTCGCGGTCATCCTCGGAGATCCGGACCGTTGCCCGGTGCTGCACACCATGGCGATCGGCACCGAGCAGCTGGTGGTTGCCCTGCCGGAGGACCATCCGCTGGCCGAAAATCCCGTCGTCTACTGGTCCGACCTAAAGGGAGAGCGGTTCCTGATCTCGCATCAGGATCCCGGTCCCGACATCCGCAACATCCTGATCGCGAAGCTGGCCGCACCATCGGACGGACCCGAGATCGCCAACCTGCATCTGAGCCGCGAGAGCATCCTCAGCCTGGTCGGCGCGGGCGAGGGCATCAGCCTGCAATGCGAATGCGCAAGCGGTTTGACGAGTCTCGGGGCGGTGTTCCGGCCCGTACATGACGGCAACGGCGCAACCCGGATCGGCTATATCGCCTGCTGGCATCCCGAGAACGGCAATCCCGCCTTGCAGACCTTTCTGAAAGCCCTGCGGCCGGACATGTGAGTCGCTCTGCAATGGGTTTTGGCTCCACATGACCGGAACAGGGCCGCAGGTTTCCTGTATTTTTTCGCCCGGCTACGACCGCTTTCGATTTTTCGAAGTCAGCTGTTGCGCCTCCCCGTTTTGAGGCTCTTTTAGTCGACCCCATCCGGGGCCTTCCTCTCGCCGCCCCGGGGAAACGGGGGACGGAATGGCAGGTTCGGACCACATCGAGGCAAGGGTGGAGCGCGGCGCCCGCATGCTCCGCACCGCGCTCGGACCTGCCATCTCCGCCCTGCTGCGGGATCCCGACATCGTCGAGGTGATGCTGAACCCGGACGGCCGGATCTGGATCGATCGGTTGCGCGATGGGCTCGCGCAGACCGGGCAGGTCCTGTCCGCATCCGATGGCGAACGGATCGTCCGCCTGGTCGCCCATCATGTCGGCGCCGAGGTCCATACGCGCAGCCCGCGCGTCTCGGCGGAACTGCCGGAGACCGGCGAGCGCTTCGAGGGGCTGCTGCCGCCGGTGGTCGCGGCCCCGGCCTTCGCGATCCGCAAGCCTGCCGTCGCAGTCTTCAGCCTCGACGACTATGTTGCCGCCGGGATCATGAGCCGGATGCAGGCCGAGGCGCTGCGGCTGGCGGTCGCGACCCGCGCCAACATTCTCGTCGCCGGCGGCACCTCGACCGGCAAGACCACGCTGACCAATGCGCTGCTGGCCGAGGTGGCGAAGACCTCCGACCGCGTCGTCATCATCTAGGACACGCGCGAGTTGCAATGCGCGGCGCCCAATCTGGTGGCGATGCGCACCAAACACGGCGTCGCCAGCCTGTCCGATCTGGTCCGGTCGTCCCTGCGCCTGCGCCCCGACCGCATCCCGATCGGCGAGGTGCGCGGCGCCGAGGCGCTGGACCTGCTCAAGGCCTGGGGCACCGGCCATCCCGGCGGCATCGGCACCATCCATGCCGGATCGGGGATCGGCGCCCTGCGCCGCCTCGAACAACTGATTCAGGAAGCCGTCGTCACCGTGCCGCGCGCCCTGATCGCCGAGACCGTCGACCTTGTCGCCGTGCTTGCCGGTCGCGGGTCCGCGCGTCGGCTGGCCGAACTGGTCCGGGTCGATGGCCTCGGTCCGGACGGCGACTACCGCATCGCTCCCATGATTCCCGACACCGAGACCGACCTCCATCACAACATCGGAGATTCTCCATGATCCGACCTGCATTGAAGATCCCCCGCCGTATCGCGGCAGCCGCCAGCTTCGCCTATGTCAGCTTGGTGTTGGCACCCGCCGCCCATGCCGCCGGTTCCTCGATGCCCTGGGAAGCACCGCTGCAATCCATCCTCGATTCCGTCGAGGGGCCGGTGGCCAAGATCGTCGCGGTGATCATCATCATCGTCACCGGTCTGACGCTGGCCTTCGGCGATACCGGCGGCGGTTTTCGGCGGCTGATCCAGATCGTCTTCGGCATCTCCATCGCCTTCGCCGCCAGTTCCTTCTTCCTGAGCTTCTTCAGTTTCGGCGGCGGAGCCGTGGTCTGATGTCCGCGGGTTTCGAGCAGCTTTCCGAGGTTCCGGGCTTCTCGGTGCCGGTGCATCGCGCCCTGACCGAGCCGATCCTGCTCGGCGGCGCGCCGAGGAGTATCGCCATCCTGAACGGCACGCTGGCCGGGGCAGTCGGGCTCGGGCTGCAGCTCTGGCTGGCCGGCCTGCTGATCTGGGCGGTCGGGCATATCGCCGCCGTCTGGGCAGCAAAACGCGATCCGCTCTTCGTCGAGGTCGGCCGCCGCCATCTGCGTATCCCCGGCCATCTTGCCGTCTGACGGAGCCTCGCCATGATGAACCTCGCCGAGTACCGTCGCACCGCTTCCCGGCTGGCCGATTATCTGCCCTGGGCGGCGCTGGTCGCACCGGGCGTGGTGCTGAACAAGGACGGCAGCTTCCAGCGCACCGCCCGCTTTCGCGGCCCGGATCTGGATTCCGCCGTCGCCGCCGAACTGGTCGCGGTGGCCGGGCGGCTGAACAACGCTTTCCGCCGCCTCGGCTCGGGCTGGGCGATCTTCGTCGAGGCGCAGCGGTCCGAGGCCGCGACCTATCCCGACAGCACCTTTCCCGATCCGGCCTCGGCGTTGCTCGATGCCGAGCGCAAGGCCGATTTCGAGCAGGAAGGCCGCCATTTCGTCTCCGGCTATTTCCTGACCCTGCTCTGGCTGCCGCCGGCCGAGGAGGCGGCACGGGCGGAAAGCTGGCTCTACGAGGGCCGCGAGACATCCGGGGTGAATCCCTGGGAGCTGCTGCGCGGCTTCATCGACCGCAGCGACCGGGTGCTGGCGCTGCTCGACGGGTTCATGCCGGAATGCGTCTGGCTCGACGATGGCGAGACCCTGACCTATCTGCATTCGACGATCTCGACCAACCGCCAGCGCGTGCGGGTGCCGGAAATACCGATGCATCTCGATGCGCTGCTCGCCGACCAGCCGCTGACCGGCGGGCTGGAGCCGCACCTCGGGGAGCGGCATCTTCGGGTGCTGACCATCACCGGCTTTCCGGGCGCGACCACGCCCGGCATTCTCGACGATCTGAACCGCATCGCCTTCCCCTATCGCTGGTCGACCCGCGCCATCCTTATCGACAAGGTGGATGCCACCCGCCTGCTGACGAAGATCCGGCGGCAATGGTTCGCCAAGCGCAAGTCCATCGCCGCGATCCTGAAGGAGGTGATGACCAGCGAGCCCTCGGCGCTGGTCGATACCGATGCCGCCAACAAGGCAACTGACGCCGACATGGCCCTGCAGGAACTCGGCGCCGATGTCGCCGGCATGGGTTATGTCACCGCGACGGTCACCGTCTGGGACGCGGACCCGCGCCTAGCCGACGAGAAGCTGCGGCTGGTGGAGAAGATCGTGCAGGGCCGCGACTTCACCGCGATGATCGAGACGGTGAATGCCGTCGACGCCTGGCTCGGCAGCTTGCCCGGCCACGCCTATGCCAATGTCCGGCAGCCGCCGGTCTCGACGCTGAATCTCGCCCATATGATCCCGCTCTCGGCTGTCTGGGCCGGCGACGAGCGGGACGCGCATTTAGATGCGCCGCCCCTGCTTTATGGGCGTACTGAAGGATCGACGCCGTTCCGCTTCTCGCTGCATGTCGGCGATGTCGGCCATACCCTCGTCGTCGGGCCGACCGGCGCCGGCAAGTCGGTGCTGCTGGCGCTCATGGCGCTGCAGTTCCGCCGCTATCCTCACTCGCAGGTGTTCGCCTTCGACTTCGGCGGTTCGATCCGCGCCGCCGCGCTCGCGATGGGCGGCGACTGGCACGATCTCGGCGGCGGGCTGAGCGAGAGCGATGAGGCATCGGTCGCCCTGCAGCCGCTGGCCCGCATTCACGAGACGGCCGAGCGCGCCTGGGCGGCAGACTGGATCTCCGCCATTCTTTCGCGCGAGGGCATCGCCATCACGCCGGAGGTGAAGGAACATCTCTGGACGGCACTGACCTCGCTGGCCTCGGCGCCGGTCGGCGAACGCACCATCACCGGCCTCGCGGTGCTGCTGCAATCCAATGAGCTGAAGCAGGCGCTGCGCCCCTATTGCATCGGCGGCGCTTATGGCCGGTTGCTCGATGCCGAGAGCGAGCATCTGGGCTCGGCCTCCGTGCAGGCCTTCGAGATCGAGGGCCTGGTCGGCACCGGCGCGGCGCCGGCGGTGCTGTCCTATCTGTTTCACCGCATCGGCGACCGGCTGGACGGCCGCCCGACGCTGCTGATCATCGACGAGGGCTGGCTGGCGCTCGACGACGAGGGGTTTTCCGGCCAGCTGCGCGAATGGCTGAAGACCCTCAGGAAGAAGAACGCCAGCGTCGTCTTCGCCACCCAGTCGCTGTCGGACATCGACACTTCCGCCATCGCGCCGGCGATCATCGAAAGCTGCCCCACCTGGCTGCTCTTGCCGAACGAGCGCGCCATCGAGCCGCAGATCACCGCCATCTACCGCCGCTTCGGCCTCAACGACCGCCAGATCGAGATTCTTGCCCGCGCCACACCGAAGCGGGATTATTACTGCCAGTCGCGGCGCGGCAATCGCCTCTTCGAACTGGGCCTCAGCGAGATCGGCCTCGCCCTCTGTGCCGCTTCCTCCAAATCCGATCAGGCGCGCATCGCCGCGATCTACGCGGAGCACGGCCGCAAGGGTTTCCTGGCCGGCTGGCTGCGCGACCGCGGTGTGGACTGGGCGGCCGAGTTGATCCCGGATCTCGGCAATCTGACGCCGGAGGAAGCCGGCATGCCTGCATCCGAGCAATCCAGCTCAGAAACGGCACTCGCTGATCGCCGGGTGGAACCGGCCGATACCGGGTTCACCGACGCGAAGACTGGGTTTCCCGATCCCGATCCCGCGGCAGAGGCAGAGGCAGAGGCAGAGGCAGAGGCAGAGGCAGAGGACGGATCTGCCGACACCGGAGCCGCATCCACCCCCACAGAAGCAGGACCAGAAACAAGCGCAGAAAAGGAGACCGCGCCATGACGCGCAACATCATCGCTATCCCACCCCCCATTCGCCGCATCGTCAGCACCACCGCACTGACCCTTGCACTGGCCGCACCGCTGGCACTGGCCCCGGTGCTCACCGTACCGGCCCATGCCTTCTTCAGCGGCTTCGGGCGCATCGTCTACGACCCGACCAACCATGCCGAGAACCTGCTCACCGCCGCCCGGACGCTGGAGCAGATCAACAACCAGATCGCCTCGCTGCAGAACGAGGCGCAGATGCTGATCAACCAGGCCCGCGATCTCGCCAGCCTGCCGCACAGCTCGCTGCAGCAATTGCAGCAGAACGTCACCCGCACCCAGCAACTGCTCGACGAGGCCCGGAACATCGCCTTCGAAGTCCAGCAAGTCGACCAAGCGTTCGAGCGGGAATACGGTACGCCCGAACTGTCGACGTCGGAGCAGCAACTGCTGGACGATGCCCGAACGCGCTGGAGCAACACCATGGGCGGGTTGCAGGACGCCATGCGCGTCCAGGCCGGCGTCACCAATAACATCGAGGCGCAGCGGGCCGAGATGGCGACGCTGGTCGAGCAGAGCCAGAATGCTGTCGGCGCGCTTCAGGCCAGCCAGGCCGGCAACCAGCTGCTGGCCCTGCAATCGCAGCAGCTTTCGGACCTGACCGCGCTCCTCGCCGCCACCGGCCGCGCCGAGGCGCTGAGCGAGGCCGAACGCGCGGCCGCCGCCGAGCAGGGCCGCATCCAGCGCGAACGGTTTCTGGCACCCGGCACCGGCTACCAGCCCGGCAATGCCCGGATGTTCAACAACTGAAGGCCCAAGGAGGCGCAACCATGGAGGTCAAGGCGATGGCCCGGCTCGTTGCCATCCTGTTCCTGGCGATCGTCATGACCGTGACGCTGATCCGCATGGAGCGGAGCGGCGACCTGCCGCCGCTGCCCGGCCGACAGGTACAGCCACAGCCGGAAGATCCGCTACGCGAGGGTCAGCGCCGCTGCCTGCGCATCTGGGCCGAGACCCGTGACCGTTTTCTCGGAAGGGATCTTGCACCAGCGGCGCCTGCCATGACCGAAGAAGGAGAATGAACTGTGGGCGGATCCGGGGTCATCGACAATTTCCTGGCGGTCTTCACCAGCTATATCGACAGCGGCTTCGGCCTGCTCGGCGGCGAGGTCGCCTTCATCGCCACCACGCTGATCGTCATCGACGTGACCCTGGCCGCGCTGTTCTGGGCCTGGGGCGCCGAGGACGACATCATTGCCCGGCTGGTAAAGAAAACCATCTTCGTCGGCGTCTTCGCCTGGCTGATCACCAACTGGAACAGCCTCGCCCGCATCGTCTTCGACAGCTTCGCCGGTCTCGGGCTGATGGCCTCCGGCACCGGCTTCTCTGCCGCCGATCTCATGCGCCCCGGCCGCGTCGCCCAGACCGGGCTCGATGCTGGCCGTCCACTGCTGGAGTCGATCTCCGACCTGATGGGCTGGGTGGCGGTGTTCGAGAACCTGATCCAGATCCTCTGCCTGTTCTTCGCTTGGGCTCTGGTGATCCTGGCCTTCTTCATCCTTGCCGTGCAGCTCTTCGTCACCCTGATCGAGTTCAAGCTGACCACGCTCGCCGGCTTCGTGCTGATCCCCTTCGGCCTCTTCGGCAAGACCGCCTTCATGGCCGAGCGTGTGCTGGGCAATGTCGTCTCCTCGGGGATCAAGGTGCTGGTCCTGGCGGTGATCATCGGCATCGGCTCGACGCTCTTCTCGCAGTTCACCATGGGCTTCGGGGGTATCGCACCAACAGTCGACGATGCCATGGCCATCGTGCTGGCGGCGCTGTCCCTCTTGGGCCTCGGCATCTTCGGCCCCGGCATCGCGACCGGCCTGGTCTCCGGAGGCCCGCAGCTGGGCGCGGGGGCCGTCGCCGGCACCGGGCTGGCCGTGGGCGGCGCCGCGCTCGCTGCCGGTGGGGCGACCGTGCTGGGCGCCAAGGGCGGCGTGATGGCCGTGCGCGGCGGGGCCGCCACGGCGGGCGCCGCCTCCGCCGCCTATACCCTGAACTCGGCCGGACAATCCGGGATCGGTGGCGCGCTCTCCGGGGCCGCCGGTGTCGGCAAGGGCGCGGTCATCGCCGCGCTGTCGCCGCTGCGCCGGGCGGCGGCCAGTCTCAAGGCCAGCCGCGAAGCCGGCGTGAAGGCCGGTTTCACCAGCACCGGCGGGTCCACCACGCAAGGCACGCTCGGTGGCACGGCTGTTGATGCGGGTGGTGGGACAGCGGCTGGCGGCAACCCACCCGCCTGGGCGCAGCGCCTGCGCGGGCAGGCCCTTGGCCAGGGCGCGACCGTCGCCGCCCATGCCGTGCGCTCGGGCGATAGCCACGGCCCCGGCGCCTCCGTCTCCCTTTCCGAAAGCGACAAGCCATGAACCTGTTCAGACGCCCGACCACCCATTACGGCAGAACGCCGGAACCGGTCACGCCCTATCAGAAGGCCGCGCAGGTCTGGGACGAGCGCATCGGCTCCGCCCGCGTGCAGGCCCGCAACTGGCGGCTGATGGCCTTCGCCTGCCTGATCCTCGCCGCCGGTTTCGCCGCGGCGCTGGTCTGGCAGTCGGCGCGCGGCACTGTCGTGCCGTGGGTGGTGCAGGTCGACGATCTCGGCCAGGCCCAGGCCGTCGCACCGGCGAGCGCCGACTACCGGCCCAGCGATCCGCAGATCGCCTGGCATCTCGGCCGCTTCGTCGAGCAGGTCCGCTCGATCCCTGCCGATCCGGTGATCCTGCGGCAGAACTGGCTCAGGGCCTATGACTGGACCACCGATCGCGGTGCGGCGGCGCTGAACGATCATGCCCGCGGCGCCGACCCCTTCGCGCGGGTCGGCGAGCAGCAGGTCTCGGTCGAGGTTTCTTCCGTCATCCGCGCCTCGCCGGACAGTTTTCGGGTCGCATGGACCGAGAAACGCTACGAGAACGGCCAGCTTTCGGCGACCGAACGCTGGACCGCGATCCTGACCGTGGTGATCCAGACGCCCCGTACCGCCGAAACCCTGCGCGCCAATCCGCTCGGCATCTACGTCAATGCGATCTCGTGGTCGCGGGAGATGAGCCAATGACCGCAATGCGCTTTGAACCATCGGTCCACGACAGGACGGGGTCTGGCGGTAAACCGGCGATCGCACCCGTCCTGATGTTGACCATCATTATATTGGCCGGCTGCGCCACGAACAAAACGCCGCAGTTCAGTTATGACGATCATGTGCCACCGCTGCCATCGCCGCCCGCCGCTGTTGCCGATCCGGTTCCGGAACCACTGCATGTGCCGCCGGACTGGACCGCGGCGAAGGGCGGCAATGCGGCGGAGAACCCAGCCCAACGGGTTGCGAACGCCAATCTCGCCGCCCGGGTCGAGCCGCGCCGGGAAGGCTATTACAATGCCATCCAGGTCTATCCGTGGAGCGAAGGCGCGCTCTATCAGGTCTATGCCATGCCGGGGCAGATCACCGATATCGCGCTGGAGCCGGGCGAGCGTCTCACCGGCACCGGCCCCATCGCCGCCGGCGACACCGCCCGCTGGATTATTGGCGATACCGAAAGTGGCTCGGGGAATGCCCGCCGCGTGCATGTGCTGGTCAAGCCGACCCGGCCCGACATCGGCACCAATCTGGTCATCGCCACCGACCGGCGCCGCTACCTGCTGGAACTGCGCGCCGACGAAGAAACCTGGATGCCGGCGGTGTCCTGGCACTATCCGGAATCGTCGGCAACTGGGGCGCAGCGTCGGGCGGTTCCGGCGGTACCGACGATACCGGCCCAAGGAGCCCGGAACCATCGCTACGGGCTGCAGGTCCAGGGTACGAGCCCGCCCTGGCGGCCGGTCTCGGTCTTCGACGACGGCCGCCGGGTCCATGTCGTCTTTCCGCCCGGCATTGCCCAGGGCGAGATGCCGCCGCTCTTCGTCATCGGCCCGGACGGCGCGCCCGAGATCGTCAACAGCCGCGTCCACGGCAACGTCATGATCGTGGACCGGCTCTTCGGCGTGGCCGAGTTGCGGCTTGGGTCCGGCAAGCGCCAGCAGGTGGTGCGGATCCATCGCCTGCAGCCAGCGCAGCACGCCGTTGCCCCGGCTGCTGCACACGGCAATGCGGGGTCCGGCAAGGATCGTGCTCATGACCGATAAGGAAAGCACTGCCGCGCCGATGCGCCTGCGGGCCGAGCCGCCCCGCGTCACCCGGCTGTCGCGCAAGGTGCTGGCGGGCCTCGGTGGGATCGCGGCACTCGGCATCGGCGCGGCGCTGATCTACGCCTTGCAGGGCAAGGACGTGGAACGAACCGGCCAAGAACTGTTTTCCACCGAAAGCCGCGCCACCGCCGACGGGCTGGCGGAACTGCCGCGAGACTATACCGGCCCCGCCCTCGGCCCGCCACTGCCCGGCGATCTCGGCCGGCCGATCCTCAATGCGCGCAACCGTGGCGAGCCGGTGCCGGCGCCCGCCACGCCCACCGTCGTCGCGCCCGCCATGGACGCGGCGGAGCAGCAACGGCTGGCCGAGGAGGAGGCCGCGCGGCTCAGCGGCGTGTTCTTTCAGGGCGGGCCACGGCCTGCGGGCGGCTCGGACATGGGCGCAGGGCCTGCCGGTCAGACCCCAGGCGCGTTTGGCACCATGGGACAGCCCGACGCCGCAGCCACGCAGGACCGGCATGCCGCCTTCCTCGGCGCCGCTGCCGACCGGGTGACGGTGGCTCCGGATCGTGTCGAAGCACCGGCTTCGCCCTATGTCCTGCAGGCCGGCTCGGTGATCCCGGCGGCGCTGGTCACCGGCATCCGCTCCGATCTGCCCGGGCAGATCATCGCCCAGGTCACGCAGCCCGTCTATGACAGCCCCTCGGGACGCTATCTGTTGATCCCGCAGGGCACGCGGGTCATCGGCGAATACAGCGACGCGGTCAGTTTCGGCCAGCGCCGCGTTCTCCTCGTCTGGAACCGGCTGATCTTCCCCGACGGTCACTCGCTGGTGCTGGAGCGCCTGCCGGGCGCCGACGCGTCCGGCTATGCCGGGCTCGAGGACGGCGTCGATTACCATTGGGCAGAGCTGATGAAGGCCGCCGGGCTGTCGACGCTGCTGGCGGTCGGCACCGAGCTCGCCACCGGCGACGAGGAGGACCGGCTCGTCCGCGCCATCCGCGACGGCGCGCAGGACACCGTCGACCAGGCCGGCCAGCAGATCGTCCAGCGCCAGCTGCAGGTCGCGCCAATGCTGACCATCCGGCCCGGGTTCCCGGTTCGGATTCTGGTGGGCCGAGATTTGGTCTTCGGGAACGGAGGAGTATGACACCATGACGAAGCTGAAGCTGGGGCCGCTCGCGGACGATACGCCGGTGAAGCTGGCTGTCGAATTGCCGGCGAGCTTGCACAGGGATCTGGTGCTTTATGGCGAGTTGCTGGGCCGCAGCAGTACGGGCGGACAAGAAGTTGCGGTCCCGCCGCAGAAGCTCGTGGTGCCGATGCTGGAACGGTTCCTGGCCTCGGATCGCGGGTTTGCAAAAGCACGGCGGAGTGTCGGTGTTCGGGGACAGTCAGACGGCTGACATCTGCCCTTCCTTGCCCATTGCAGCCCAGTTTTTCGCAGGCTCACGCGCGAGGACTTTCGGGAAAAGGCCTGGCAGCAACGACAGGGAAAGCGCATCCCGACATATGACGTCTTCACGTTTTGCTTCCGAACTGTGGCGCCGACAGCTCTTCCGCGCTATGTTGTACACAGTGCAACACAGGGCTTTCACCATGACGGCAAGCACCACCATGACGATCCGGGTTTCCCCCGAGACCAGGCAGAAGCTGGAGCGGATCGCGGGCGAGACCCGGCGCAGCAAGTCGTTCCTCGCGGCCGAGGCCGTTACCGCCTATGTCGAGCGTGAGTTGGAAATCATCGACGGCATCCGGCGCGGCATGGCCGATGCGGCGGCGGGGCGCGTGGTGTCCCATGAGGATGCCATGGCCGAACTCCATGCCGTGATCGAAGCGGCCGAAGCGAAGCGCGCAGGAAAAGCGTGAAGCGGCCGGTTGCCTGGGCCCGCGCGGCCCTGGACGACATCAAGGAGCAGATCGCTTTCATCGCCCAGGACAACCCAGCCGCCGCGCGGCGGGTTGCGGATCGTATCCGGGATGTCGGCACGGCCCTCGGAGACATGGCAACCGGGCGACCCGGCCGGGTCACGGGCAGCTACGAGAAATCCGTCAGCCGCCTGCCCTATATCATCGCTTACGAGTTGCGGCCCATTGCCGGGCGGGAAAGCGTCGTCATCCTGCGCGTCATCCATACCTCGCGGGATTGGCCCGATGAGGACTGGCCGCATTGACTAGGAACACAGGGGAGGTGGGTGCGCCGACGTGCCTTTGCCTACCCACTCTCCTCCGGCACCTCCTGGCGCAGCTTCGGCCCGCTGGCGAGACGCCGGCCGAGAGCCTCGAGGAAGCGATCGTAGCGTTGCCCGGCCTGCGCCTGCGCAGCGGCCTGCGCCGCCTCGGGCAGCGCCGGGGTCGCGGTCAGCCAGGAGCGCATGAAGATCGCGAAGGCCTCGTTGGCGATGCCGATATCGCGTTCCAGCCGCTGGATGCTGCGGTCGAGCCGGTCGAGCCGCCGGGTCGTTGCCGCCTCCTGCCGTTCGTCGGCATCGGGGGTGAGGAAGGAGGCGATGGCCGCCTCGGCGACGAGCGAGCGGGACTTCCCGCGCCGGTCGGCATAATCGGCCAGCAGCAGCATCAGCTCGGGGTCGAGATAGACCGAGAGGCGCTTCTTCTTGTCGGCATGTTCCGGCATGGCTCAAAGTTCCAACCCGTCGTCCTGGTTCATCGAGATCTGGCGCGCAACCCGGCGCATGTCGCGCGCCAGACCCCGGTTGCGGACCGCCTGCTGCTCCGAGGCATCGAAGTCGGGATCGAATTCGTTTTCCGGAACCATCATCGGTTCCGCGGCAATGTCCTGATACGGCTCCAGCCCCGGCTCGCGGCGCAACCCGGCATTGTCCGAATCCCCGGACGGTTTCGCTGCGGTTTGTCTTCGGCCCGCACGCGGCATGGGGCCGGTATCAGCCCCCTGCCCCGAGCCATCTGGCTCTGGCAGGTTTAGCCCTGTCCAGTCGTCCACCCGCTCCGACGGCACGATCTCGCGCGGATCGGGCGGTGACAGCACCCTCTCCCTGAACCTCGGATCGACATAGTAGCGCGCCTTCCGGGCCCGGATCGGCGGCGTGCCCGCCACCATGACGATCTCGTCCTCGGGCGGCAGCTGCATCACCTCGCCGGGCGTGAGCAGCGGGCGGGCGGTCTCGGAGCGCGAGACCATGATATGCCCGAGCCAGGGTGCGAGGCGGTGCCCGGCATAGTTCTTCATCGCCTTCATCTCGGTGGCGGTGCCGAGCGCGTCGGAGACCCGCTTCGCAGTCCTCTCGTCGTTGGTCGCGAAGCTGACCCGGACATGGCAATTGTCGAGGATCGAATTGTTCGGCCCATAGGCCTTCTCGATCTGGTTCAGCGACTGCGCGATCAGGAAGGACTTGATGCCGTAGCCGGCCATGAAGGCCAGGGCGCTCTCAAAGAAATCCAGCCGCCCCAGCGCCGGGAACTCGTCGAGCAGCATCAGCACCCGGTGCCCGCGGTCCTTGGCATGCAGGTCCTCGGTCAGCCTGCGGCCGATCTGGTTCAGCACCAGCCGGATCAGCGGCTTGGTGCGCGAGATGTCCGAAGGCGGCACAACCAGATAAAGCGTCGAGGGTTTTCCGGCCGCGATCAGATCGGCGATGCGCCAGTCGCAGCGGCTGGTCACCTGCGCGACGACCGGATCGCGATAGAGGCCGAGGAAGGACATCGCCGTGCTCAGCACCCCGGAGCGTTCATTCTCGGATTTGTTCAGCAGTTCGCGCGCCGCGCTGGCGATGACCGGATGCGGCCCAGCATCGCCCAGATGCGGGGTCTTCATCATCGCCGCCAGGGTGGCCTCGATCGAGCGGCGCGGATCGGAGAGGAAAGCGGCGACGCGGGCCAGGGTCTTGTCCTCCTCGGCATAGAGCACATGCAGGATGACGCCGACCAAGAGGGCGTGGCTGGTCTTTTCCCAGTGGTTGCGCTTTTCCAGCGAGCCTTCGGGATCGACGAGGATATCGGCGATGTTCTGGACGTCGCGCACCTCCCATTCGCCCCGCCGGACCTCCAGCAGCGGGTTGTAGGCCGAGGAAGCCGCATTGGTCGGATCGAACAGGAGGACGCGGCCATGTTTCGCGCGGAACCCGGCGGTGATTTGCCAGTTCTCGCCCTTGATGTCATGGACGATGGCCGAGCCCGGCCAGGTCAGCAGGGTCGGCACCACCAGCCCGACGCCCTTGCCGGAGCGGGTCGGCGCGAAGCAGAGCACATGCTCCGGCCCGTCGTGGCGCAGATACTCCTGCTCGTAGCGGCCCAGCACGACCCCATCAGGGCCGAGCAGCGCGGCCCGCTCGATCTCGGCCCGCCCCGCCCAGCGCGCCGAGCCGTAGGTCTCGACGTCCTCGGCCTCGCGGGCGCGCCAGACCGACATCAGGATGGCAATGCCGATGGCGAGGAACCCGCCCGAGGCGGCGATGATGCCGCCCTCGACAAAGATGCGCGGGGCATAGGCGTCGTAGAAATACCACCACCAGAACAGCGCCGGCGGGTAATAGACCGGGACGCCCCAGAGATCAAACCAGGGCGGACCGAGTTGGGGCTGGAAGCCAAGCCGCCAGGCCGCCCATTGCGTCCCGAACCAGACCGAGATCAACACGATCAGGAAGACGACGAGGATCTGGCCCCAGAGGATCTTCGTGCCGGACAAGACGGTTTCGACCTCCCTGCTGATATCCGATAAATCGAGGAAAACCCTCACGCCGCTGGTTTCAACCACAATCCTTGGGCTGATCGCAGGACGGCGTAAAAATACTTGAGGAATGCGGCGTGCTGACCGCCAGCATGCCAACGATGCAGAAGCCGTCTATCGGCCCTGCTGTCGAAGGATCCGTCTGTGACAATGCGATCACCGGACAATTATCGCATCAGCCTTAGCGATAGGCCGGTTTCGCCGTGGGTCTCTGTCCGCTCTCGAACTGGCCAACGGGGGGGACACCTCCCTGCGCATTCCCCGGGGAATGTGCCACAGGTTTTAGGATTTCTGTGGCAGTGCCTTGCAAATCACTCGCCCGCGATCGGAAAGACGATAGCCGCTCGGCAAGCTTTCCGTCAGGCCAAGCTCCTTGAGCTGCCGGATTTTCCTCTTCACGCTCGGCTTTTCGATCCCGAGGTGTTCGGCAATCTCACCGGCGGTCCTGCCGTCACGCTCGCCGATCAGGCGGAGGGCTTCGGCGGTCCAAGGCCCAGTCCGACTGTTCTTGTCCAGCGCGGCAAGTTGATCGCGCAGCGCGGAGACGGCTTCGGCATCAAGCCGGTCGTTCCGGCGCAGGGCCTCGCGCGGATCCGGCCCCGCCAGATGGAAGCTGATCCGATACAACGTGCCGCCGCGCCCTGCCCCGATATCGGCAAGCAGGGCCTCGCGGCTGTCGAAGCCCGCGCGCCAAGCATCCTCGCCCGAAATTTCGCCCAATTCGATCACCTCGACACCCTCGATGGCAAGGACGCCGACGCGCGTCCGCAGCATGCCTCCAGCACGCACCGTCGGCCTGGTCCAGCACCGGAAGGCCTGCGTTATCCTGCCCGCCCTGATCCCGTCGAGAACCCACCCTCTGAACAGCATGTTACCGCCACGCACCGGCGTGATCGGCCGCGAATGTCTCGAACGACGACGCCGGCCGGCCGGTGATATCCTGAACCGCCGATGTGACGCGGGACGCAGCTCCAGTGCGGTAGTAGCGGCAAAGCTCTACGATATCCTCGGCATAGGCGGCCGCGAAGCCTGCGGCAATCATTTCCGAACGGCATTCCTCATCCGTGATGTTCACATATCTGACGGGCTCGCCCCGGGGCGTGACCAGCAAGGCGGCAGCCTGATCATATGTCAGCCCCTCCGGCCCCGACAGGTCATAAGCTCGGCCGCGCCAGGCCGCGTCCGCCAGAACACAAGCGGCAGCCGCGGCAATGTTCCGTGCGTCGATGAAGCTGACAATGGCATCGTCGCAGGGCAATCGAACCGTTCCGGTATGGGCGATCATGTCACGATAATACGTATGGAAATTCTGCATGAAGCAGTTCGGCCGCAGGAAGGTGCAGGCGATCCCCGCTTCCTCGATCGCCCGCTCTACAGGCCGGTGAATCCGCGCGATGGAGAAGGCCTCGGATTCGGCGCCCCATGTCGAAAGCTTCGCGATGTGGCCCACGCCCGCTTCGATGGCGGCATCAACAACCCGCAGCTCGGCTTCCGTCTGGCCCGGCATATCCCCGACCAGCAAAAAGAGCTGGTCCATCCCTTCCATGGCCGCCGTCAGCCCTTCACCCGTCCCCGCATCGATCCTGACCGCTTCCGCGCCCGGAATTTCGACGGGTCGGCTCCTGTATCCGGCACGCACCGGCAGCCCCGCACCTGCAAGGGCTTCCGCGACAGGGCGGCCGATCAATCCACTCGCCCCCGTCACAAGGGTTCTGCGCTTTCCGGACATGGCGCATCCTCACATACTAACGGTATGTTTAGAGAAGACATACTTTTGATATGCGAGTCAATCGCCCGCGAGGCCGTCCAACAGACGCATGATGACGGTTTCGCCCTGCGCCATCCGTTCCTCGGGCTCGTCATGCGAGGCCCATTCCACCGTCTGGTAGATCGCTCCGGCGATAACGCGCGTCGTCGCCTCCCGATCCAGCGCGGCGATCCCCCCCGAGGCCTGCGCCGCGCCGATGAAATCGCGCATCACGGCAAGCATGTGCTGTTCGTCGATTTCCGCGCATTCGGCCCATGTCAGCACCGCACCCGCATCGCAGCAAACGATGCGCATCACATCCGGCTTGCGCAGTTCGTGCAGGAAGGCCTGGCAGACGGCCTTGAGACCCCGAAACGGGTCGGGGGCCGCATCGCCCGCCGCCCGGGCGCTGGCCGCCACCTGCGTCTGCACGGTCACGAGCACGGCGCGAAACAGATCCTTCTTGTCCCGGAAATGATGGTAGAGCGCGCCCTTGGTGAGCTGAACGCCCTTCAGCACATCATCAAGGCTCACATCGCCGTAACCGCGAGCGGCGAACAACCCTTGGGCCACTTGCACCAGTCGTTGACGTGTTTCTGCCGCTCGAGCGGCTCTGGAAGGTTCTCGCATACCTACCGTATGCATGACTGCTGGATCGCAGGGAAGTGCGGATGTGCGACAACGTCGTGTGCCGTTTGGGATAGAGTCCCATGCTGCGGTTGAATTTTCGCTTAGCCAATGCTGAGGCCGATCGACCCGCGTAAGATGCTCGCCCGTGTCCACCCTCATTCGCCTAAGGCTTGGGCAATTCCTTCAGCGGATTGGCATAGGGCACGCCGAGCGGGGCGAAATGCCGCTCGTTGGCGGTCAGCACCATCAGGCCATGCGCGGCAGCCGTCGCCGCGATGGCGATGTCCTCGAAGCCCGGATCATGGGCGCGCGCCCGGTCGAGGATCGCGCCGGCCTGACGGGCTTCGTCGATGCCGAAGGGCAGGATCCGGCTGGCATAGAAATGCTCGACGGCCGCGAGCCAGCGGCGTAGCGCCGGGGCCTTGGCGCTGGCGCCGATCCTGACCGCGCGGGCGATGCCGGCCTCGATCTCGGCGATGGTGATGGCTGAGAGATAAAGCCGGTCGCTATGGGCACGCATCCAGGCGGCGAGAGCCTCGGCATCGGCGTCTCGCCTCGTCGGCGCAGAGGCCGAGAGGATATTGGTGTCGAGCAGGTACAAGGTCAGAGGCCCGTGTCCCGCAGCGCCCGCGCCGGCTTGCGGGCGCGTTCGGGAATGTCGCCGGACTCCCCGGGGAAGGCGAGCAGCAGATCGGCGAAATCCGGCACCCTGGAGATACGCTGCCATTCCTCGAAGGACAGCAGCACCGCCTCCCTGCGGCCGTGCCGGGTGATGACCGTGGGTTCCCCGGCCACGGCCTGATCGACCACGGCGGAAAGCGTCGCCTTCGCATCCCTGAGCTGGAGTTCCTTCATGGCCGATCCTCACAATGACTATCTGTAGTCATATGGGATGGTCCCGCTGATCGTCAAGGCGATTGGCTCTACAACCCCAGCCCGCGCCTGCGACCGAAGGACCAGTCCACGCCGCCATCGCTGCGGGCGACACCAGCGACATGCTGGCCGAGATGCCGTTCCAGTGAGGGCGTCCAAGGCACCAGCTTGAAACCCAGCCCGTCGTCGATCATGGCGAAGCGGCCCGAGGCGAGGGCGAAGCGCCGGCGATAGGTGCCGGCGACAGTGTCGCCACCGGTCGCGCGGTCGTAGGACATGCCAGTCTCGGCGGCGATCTTTTCGGCCAGATCACCGACCTCGCGGTCGCGCAGCCGGTCGAGCAACCGGCGCGCGAAGACCACGCGGCTGCCCTGCCGCTCGGCAAGCCCCTCCTCGACCAGATGCTCCGCCCGCCGCATCATCGCCTGACGCACCTCGATGCCGAAGCCTGCCTCCGACAGCGCCACGGGGTCGCGGGCCACCGCCTGGCGGTCGAGCCAGGTCGCGCCGCTTGCCGTCACTTGGGCGCGGATATCCAGATCGGATCGGACGGCCAGCGCGACCCGGCGTATGCCCTTTGCATCCTCGTAGGACCGCAACTCGACAATGGAGCCGGGCGCGCTGTCGCCAGCGGCGTCGAAATGCGGCAGCCGGATGTGATGGGTGCGGCCGTCCACCCCGTCGATCACCGCATAGGCGCTGCCCTTCAGCTCGTCGTCATGGCCGCGCTCGACCAGCCGGCCGAGGATCGGGCCATCGGCCTCGCCGGCGAAGACATAGTCGGCAACCCCGCGATCGATCCCCTGCCCCGACAGCGCCCGGTGGATGCGCCTGATGATGTCGCCGCGCTCGCCGAGATCGCGCAGCACCGTCTCGGCCTCGGGCCTGATCGTCCATTGCGCCTGCCCGACCCGATCGGCCAGGCCGAGGCGTTCCAGATGCCGCAGCCGCCCGACCTTCTGCGGCAGGTAGTCGTCGCGGGGACCGTCGATGCCCGGCGCCATGTCGATGACGCCGGACTTGCCGGCATCCCGGAGAAGCTGGCGGTCGAGCGCGGTCCAGCGTTCCGCCTCGACCTGCCGGATCAGGCCGCGGCGGATCTCGTGGTCATGGCGCGGCCCCAGTTCCCGGGTGATCAGATCCTGCGCCCGGTCGCGCAGCCCTTCCCTGATATAGTCGCGCGAGATGACCAGGTCCTTGCCGTCGTCGGCCCGCCCCCGCAGGATGACATGGACATGGGGATTGTCGGTGTTCCAGTGATCGACGGCGATCCAGTCAAGCTCCGTGCCGAGATCCTTTTCCGCCTGCGCCATGAGGTCCCGGGTGAACCGCTTCAGGTCCGCCATCTCGGCGGCATCCTCGGGCGAGACGATGAAGCGGAAATGATGCCGGTCGTCCTCGCTGCGCTCGGCAAACTCCTTGATGTCCGCATCGTCGGTGTCCGGGCCGAACATCTGGGCCTTTTCCCCGCCCCGCGTAACACCGTCGCGGCCGAGATAGCCCAGATGACGCGGCAGAGCGGCGGCCTGCGCGGTTCTGCGGACCACCCGGACCTTGACGGTGCAGAGCCGCGTGCGGCGGGTGATCAGCCTGTTGGCGCGAACGGCCGCTGTTCGGCCCCGGCCGAAGCGCGAGGCACCCGGCGACACGATCCTGCCGCTGCGCGAAACGCGCCCGCCCGCCTTCTGGGCGGCGGCGAGCGCCTGGGCCACGAAAGGCCGGGCCCGCTGGCTGCGGCTGGAGCGGATCTTCCCCGGACGGATACGGAAATCGTCCTCGTCGCTCATGGGCCGATCTCCTGCGAGGTGCGGGATTCAAGGAGCAAGCTGAAAAATTCGGATGGGCGCGAGGTGCGGATCGGCGCTGCGATGTGCGCAAACCCCTCGAAACCCCGGCAAACACCCCCGACCGCCCGGCCCGCACATCGCGGGCTTTTATCTTGCATGTTTTTCAAGGGCGGCGTGGCCCCAAGGGCCGCGCCGCCCGTTCCTGCGCTGGGATACGCCGCAGTGCGATTTCCGCAATTGGGACTCATGAGGCCCCTCCCGGACGGGAGCGCCCCCGGCGGGCACTGTCCGGCTGAAGAAAATCCGGTAGCGGATCCTCCGGCAGGGTGAACTTCCGCTGCCATGAGTGCCATGCCGCGGTGACGGCGCCGGTGCCGGGAAACAGGTCGTCGAGCGTGTCCTCGGGCCGCGCGGCGACCATCTCGAAGCACCAGTGACAGACGGCTTCCGGCTTGGCGCCGGTCAACCCGCGACGCAGGGTGATGCTCTCCTGGATCCAGTCGCGCAGCACCAGCCGCTTGCTGACCACGGGTTTGCGGGCGGCTTTGACGATCACCGGCTCCCAGGCCCAGGCGACCGGGACATTGCGCTTGAAGGCGGCGAATCCCTTCACCCAGGCCATCCAGCGGGCGCCGGTCGGCTCGACCAGCGGCGCGAGAACGGCGATGGAACGCGGTGTCGCGGCGGCATGCAGGATCCAGCCGTCATAGTCCCGTTCGAGCCGTGCGATCAGCGCCGCATGATCGACTTCGCCGGCGTAATCCGGTTGGTCGCGGTAAAGATGCGCGCAGCCGATATAGGGCGGGTCCGCATAGGCGATCTTCATGAGTTGTGCCCTCCCGCAAGATAGGCAGAGAGGCGTCGGGAATGATTTTTCATTGTGCTGCTTCCGCGTCGGATCGGCGCATGAACAGGCTATCGGATTGCGGCGCGCGGGCGTCTGAAGCGGTGTCGGACCGTTCGGCAGGCGGTTCCGGATCGGCAGCCAATGCGCCATCGTACTGCGGTTGTTCTGCAGCGGACCGGCGCACGAACAGACCGCCGGGCTGGGGTCGTTCCGCATCCGGGCCGTCGATCATGCTGCCGGCGAAGAGCGGGGCCTCGCGCCAGTCGGTTGGCGGCGCGGCGGCGAAACCGGTGCCGGGCAGCGGCTCGCCGCCGAGCAGCGGCGCCAGCGCGGCGACATAGGCGCGGGTCTCGGCCGGCAGGGTCCGGCCTGAGACCAGGTATTCGTCGTAGCGTCCCGGCCCGGCATTGTAGGCCGCCAGCATGCCGGCGACATTGCCGTAGCGGTCGTGCATCTCGCGCAGATAGGCGGCGCCGGCAAAAATGTTGTCGCGCGGCTCGAACGGATCGTTGCCGAGACCATGTTTGGCGCGTAGCGCCGCCCATGTCTCCGGCATGATCTGCATCAGCCCGATGGCACCTTTCGGCGAGACGGCCTGCGGATTGCCGCGGCTTTCGACATGCCGCACGGCGCGGATCCAGTGCGCCGGAATGCCGAAGCGCAGCGAGGCTTCCACGACGTGGGACGCGAAGGGATCGTGGGTCTGTTGCGCGAGCGGCTGCACGGTCTGCGCCAGCGGGCCGGCAACTGGAGCGGCGGCAAAGACCAGGCCGGAAAGAAGAAGGACGGCGATGCCGCGGGCGGTGCAAGCCCGCCCGTCGGTAAATGGATGGCAGAAAACCGGCATGGCTCAGTCCCGCTCGTCACGCTTTCTGGGGCGCGACCAGTGCAGGCCCCAGGTCCGGCCCTGCTCGTCGGACTGGAACAGCCGGGCGCGGATCGGCTGCACAAGCGCGGGATCGTCGATTGCGACCGAGATGTAGGTTCCGGCCTTCTCGCCGCTATGGGTCCAGCCGGCGCCGATCTCCGGGCCGTCCTCGCCGTCGAGATGGATCCGGTAATCCGGGGCGTTCTCGACATCGGCATTGTGCGTCGGCACGAAGACCAGTGCGAGGTCGAGCGTGACGGTGCGGATGCGGCCTTCGTAGCCGGCTTGCGTGCGGGTGAATTCACCGATCTGTGGCATGTTATCTCTCCGTGGCTTGGTGGTGAATGGTGGGATCAGGGGCCGTTTCCGCCCCAGTTGCGGGCCGGCGGAAGCGGCCGTCGCCCGCCGCATCGGTCCAGAGCGGGACAATGCGGGCGGTGATGCTGGTGACCGGGAGCGGGCTGAAATAGCGGCCGTCGAGACTGTCCTCGGCCTCCCGGTTCATGAGAAAGACCTCGCCCCCGGCAAGCAGCCGGCAGCCCTGCCAGACCGGCAGCGACCGGCCGAGGAGGTCGCGATCGCGTGCTTGGCCGAGGACCTGGCCGTCGACGGTGATCGTCGTGCCGATGCGGCAGACCCGTGTGCCGGAAAGCGCGGCGACGCGCTTCAGCAGCGGCACGCCGGAGGCGATATAGCCGCGGGCGGTGATGAACTGCGCCAGCGGTTCGGGCGGCGTAACCGCGACCAGATCGCCGAGGGCGAGGCTGGTCGGGGGCTCAAGACGATAGAGCCCGATGGGGATGCTGGCGGACGCGTTCCAGATCAATCGGGGCGGGATCTCGGTGACGGAGATGCCGATGACCAGCACGGCGAGGCCGGTTGCGGCGAGATAGGTTGCGCGGGTTTTGCGGATCATGACGCGCCTTCGCAATCCGCAGGATCGTCGGTGGGTGCGTCGTCGGCGGCAGCACCGTCCGCCTGATCGGCAGCATACCTGCCGGCAGCATCATCACCTGCCCTCGGGCCTGCGGACACATCATCGCCGGCACTCGCATCTCCCGCCGATGCGCCGCCGAGGACCGCGTTCAGCGCGATCTCGCTGCACAGGATGGCGCGGCCGATGGCCTCGGGGGTCTGCGGCACCACCGCGTCGCCGAAGGCCTCGACGATCAGGCTGGCCGCAGATGTCCCTTTGCGACCGCCGAGCGCAAGGCGCGTGCGAGCCAGCCAGGCGGAAATCCCATCATCCACCCATAGGTGATGGGCAATGCGGCCGTTCCAGTCAGGCCATGGCTCCTGAGCATCGCCGCCAAAGCTCGCGCCCCGGCCCATTTGTCCGGTGCCTGGTCCGTCATCGCGCCGTCCATCACCGCGTCCATGGTCGGCGATTTGCGGCGGTCGTAGGCCGGGCTCCAATGGTCCATGCGGCTGTCGCGCTTCGTCGGCGTCGGCAGGGTTTCCTGTGCTTTCGGATTGCTCGCGGTCACACCCGCATGGCGGCTGGCGTGGCCCTGAAGCTGGTTGAGAAGATCGCCCCGGCCGCCGCGATCCGCATCGGTCTTCCGCGGCGTGGCGAGGATCATCCGCAGCGGCCAGGTCGATCCCGCACCGCCACCCGCGCCGTCCTTCATCCCATCCGAGGCCATCGGCGTCGGCAAGGGGCGATTGCGGAACAGGTCGGAGAGATCCGAGTCTTTCATCGCCCGGCGCGCCCCCGATCCGCCCTCCATCCGCATCCCGCCCTGCCGGGATTGCGACACGGGCGTGGGCAAGCTGTTCGGGGTCGCAGCCGATGAGCCAGGACCGCTTGCGGACATGGTTGGCGCCGATATCCGCAGCACCCACCACGCATGGCCAGCAGGCGTAGCCGAGCGCTTCCAACTCGTCGAGCAGCCGGTCGGCGCCGCGAGTTCGGAGCACAGGGCTGTTCTCAAAAGCGAACCAGCGAGGCCGGCATTCTCCGACCAGGCGGACGGCCTCGAGGTAGAGACCGGACCGTTCGCCCTCGATGCCCTTGCCCTTCGTGTTGGCGCTGGAGATATCCTGGCAGGGCGGCGATCCGACGACGATCTCGGGCAGGCATCCGAGGTCGGAAACAAGTCGAGCTGCCGTGAGGTCGCGGACATCGGCGTAGAGTCTGACATGCGGAAAATTCTCCGAATAGAGGATGCGGCGCCATTCCACGATCTCACAGGCGGCGAGGGTGACGAAGCCCGCCCGATGCAGGCCGAGCGACCAGCCGCCCGCGGCGCCGCTGAAGAGATCGAGCGCACGCAGCGGCAGGGGAAGGGACGCCCGCGGCATGGTCATGCCCCGACCCTCCGGCGCTTCAGCCAGGCGGCGTGCTGGGCCCTGGTGTAGGTTCGGAACGGCTCGCCCGCCGTGAGGCGGTTGTGGACATGGCGCCAATGCTCCGGCGAGACCGCGTGAGCGTCGATGTCCAGCGCCTCGACGGCATCCACCGCCTGCAGCACCCGCTCGACCTTCGGCCAGCCGCTGACGCGCAGCAGGATCTCCGCCCCCGGCTTGACGAAGGGCAGCGTCTGGAACGGCTCGCCAGCCCCGACGGCGCGCAGGATGTCGAGACGGGAGACCACGGTGCCGTAATCGTTGCCCGCCCAGCGCACGACGGCAAAAACGCTGCCCAGTGCGAAGCCGAGGGTCCGGCGCTCACGGTCGAGCCGGTGTTCGTGGCAGAAGCGTCCGAAGCGCAGCCAGTGCTCGACCCGCTTCTTCTGCCAGATCAGGTCGACAAAGGTGGTCGAGCCAGGATCTGGCCTCGGCTTCTCAGGGTGACGAACACTCATTCGTCACCCCCATTCATGGCACTGCCAGTCCACGAATTAAGGGACAAATCGGTGTTTTCCACCGCCTGCCGCGCGCCTACAAGGTTAGGATTCCTTAAGTTAGGTAAGTTAGGAGGGGCTGAATTCCTGTTCGGATTCAGTGCGGTTACATCACGCCACGGTTCCCGATAGCACGGGTGTCGAGTTCCGGATAGCACGGGTCGGATGGTTCCTGATAGCACGGCTCTGTCCACAGCTTGTTCACAGGTTGACCGTTCACCGACGCGCAGCGCGAGGCGCGGCGGCGAAGGGATTGGCGGGGACGGGTTGGAAACACAGCCGCGGCAGCCCGTCGGAACCGATACCGAGAGACAGGCGATAACCGGGCAGCGGCTGTCTTTGGACGATGGCCCGGATCTCGAAGGCGAAGCGCTTGAAAGGCGAGAGGCTGCCGGATTTCAGGTGCAGATGCCGAAGGTCGAAACTCCAGCCTCCGGGCTGCCGGCCGCCGTGGCGGCGCACCAGCCGGTAGAGCCAGCGCTCCAGCCCGCCCTTCAGGTCGAAATAGGCCCGGTCGATGGTCAGGACCAGCGCATCGTCCATCACCCCGGCATAGAACCAGTCGGGCAGGATCAGTTCGATCCCGAGCGGCCGGCGCCGCTCGTCGAGCAGTTCCTTCCATTCGTTGATCCAGGAAAAGCGGTGCCGCCGCCGCTCCGCCGGCTGGCGGATCGAGGTGGCAACCGTCGTCGACTGCAGCCGGTCGAGTGCTGCCTTCAGCCGAAGATAGCTGCGGGCGGAATCGTCGCGCCGGATGAAGGTGAGGATCTCGTAGGGCGTCGCCGCCATCAGACGCGAGGTCCGCAAACCGTGACTGTGGGCCTCGACGATCTGGCTGGCGGCCCAGATCAGGACGTCGGCATCCCAGATCGTCGCCATGCCGTGTTCCGGCGTGGCCTCCACCCGGATCGAGACCGCGCCCATGTGGAAATCGATCGGCACCACCCGGCGCGACTTGGCCAGCGAGAAGAAAGGCCAGGACATCAGGTCACGGGAATCGCGCGCGGCGATATCGCGCGCGACCGGTCGGAACAAGTCCATCTGCCTGCCGTCGCAGATGCGGCGCGCGGAGATGGGAGAACTCACCGCCCCACCCTCCTCGCCTCGGTCAGCGTCCGGTCGGGCTTGCGGGCGATCTTCGCCATTTCCGAGGTGGACTGGCGCGCCGAGCCCTCGATCCAGGCACGCAGATCGGCAATCGTCTAGGGTCAGGACCCATTGATTTACGCTTGTCGGCGTGATTCACGGTTCGAAAATCGAGCGGTGAACATGTCTGATCTTTTCTGGCTGACGGATGCGCAGATGGCGCGCCTGGAGCCCTTCTTCCCGAAGTCCCATGGCAAACCTCGCGTTGACGATCGACGCGTGCTGAGTGGCATTATCTTCGTCAATCGCAATGGTTTAAGGTGGCGCGACGCACCAAGTGCGTACGGCCCACATAAGACGCTCTACAACCGCTGGAAGCGTTGGAGCGACAAAGGCATCTTCGCGAAGATGATGGCGGGGCTGGCCGCCAAGCACGGTGAGAAGAAGACT
>NZ_JAFL01000032.1:0-28448 GCF_019633685.1 Paracoccus sp. J56 | reverse complement strand
CGAGCAGTTTGAGTTGCTCGCCGCCTGAACGCCCTACCGAGCGACTGGCCCTTTCGCGTCTCCTCTCCAAGTTTGCGACACAACCATCGAAACGCGATAGCAACGCGTGAACTGGGCTAAGCAAGCTCCTCGAACGCAATATAGTCATGCTGGTAGCCGAAATAATGGGGGCCGACGAGTTCGAGGCCGTGCGGCGTGCGCCACTGGCTGTCACAGGGCAGGCCAATGACCGTCACTGCAAGTCCATAACGGAGCTGCTCGGTGGTGACCGGCAGCCCGCCATCGGCGTCGAGCGCGCATATGAGATCGGGCGTGGTGGCCAGCAGCCTGCCCTCCCCATTACGGCACACAAGGAACTCGTTCTGGAAATCGACCTGAAAGCTTTGCCCTTCGTACGCATCCATACCCTTGAAGGTTGCCCGCCCGCGTGCGAATCCGCCGACCGTGCGGCGGTCGATATCCACGACGCGGCCCGCAAACAGGCGCCTTCCCTTGAGCCGGGAGACCAGAGCTTCCGTCGGGTTGCGGTGCGCCCAGCGCTCTCCGGCGATGGTCTCTCCGATTTCCCGGATGAGCGAAATGGTGTGCCGGAGGATACCCTGCTTCACCTGGGCTCCGCTCATCGGATAGAGAGCGACCAGGGCGGCCCCTCCCATCTCCACGGTCTGGCAGCGCGCGAGGCGCTCGGTCCACAAATTGGAGATGGCGTTGATAACCGAGCTGTTGCCCTTGTCATCGGCCAGCACCATGGGCGTGGCGGCGATGCCATGCATGGTGAAGGACACCATCTGAAGCTCGGGAAACGCCCGTCCCATGCCGTCGCCGTCGATCAGCGGCAGGCCGGTGGCAGAGGCGACGGCGAAAGGAATGGTGGAATTCAGGCCGCCCGCCTCGATGCAGACCAGGGCATCGGCCTTACGGCCAAGGAAGGATTCGAGCTGCGCCAGCGCCGAAGCCGCCTCCGAACCGTTTGGCAGCTTTTCCACCATGACCGTGGGCGCTCCCATCATGCAGACAGGCACGCATAGCCAATCGTCCGCGACCTCGTCAGGAGAAATGACGGTCACCGGCCCTTTCTCGGCCATCACCGACTGGGCCATGAGCTTGCCGATATAGGGATCACCGCCTCCGCCGGTTCCTAGAAACGCTCCGCCTATCGCGATCGCTTCCAGATCCTGCGACGTCACCTGGAACGAAGTCATGACGGTTTCCTTTCCTTTTCGGCCCGGCCCATGGGCCGGTAGGCGAGATCGAGGCCGAAGCCCCTGGGGCCGACCACCTCCAGTGCCGCCTCGGAACGAAGCAACGGATGGCAGGGAAGCGCCAGCACCGCCACCCTTTGGCCGTAGCGCAGCATCTCCGTGGTGATCGCGGCTCCGGTGTCGATATCGAGGATCACGATGAGATCGGGCACGACCACCTCGGCCACGCCGTCGCGCGAAAAGACCAGGTTCTCGTTTTGGATGAGGACGGAGCCCACCTGTCCCTCATAGCCGTCGAAGCCCTGGACCATCACCGTGCCGCGCACGAACCCGCCCTCGATCTTCCGCTTCAGATCGACGATCTTGCCCCGGAAGACCACCTCCCCGTTTTCGCTGTCGCATATGGCACGGATGGGATCGGCATGGGCCTGCCTTGCCGCCACAACGGCTTCACCCAGCCGAATAGCTTGGCTGTAGGATTGCGGAATCGAATATTGCTTGAGAAAGCGGCCGGACATTGGAGCGCTGGCGAGAGTGGAGGCCCCACCCTGCGCGACGACACAGGCGCGCGCCATCCGCTCGTGCCACTTCTCCGAAATGGCGTGCTCGAAGATCACGGCGTTTCCATGCGGGTCGCACATTACGCTGGGCGTGGAGCAGTGCCCAAAAATCGAGAAGGTCGTCATCTGCATTTCGGGAAAGGCGCGCCCCATCCCGTCGCAGTCGACCACCGGCAGTCCTGCCATGGAAGCGGTAATCAGCGGTTCCATCGCGTTCTGGCCACCGATCTCCTCACAGACGATTGCATCAACGGAAATCGCCAGATGTTTTTCCAGCGCGCGCACGCAGCGCAAACCCTCGCTGCCATGCTTGATGCGCTCGTGGGAGACCAGCGGCGCGCCTATGCCGCCGACCGAGACGACGACCGCATCGTCGGGCAGCGCTTCGAGCGGGATGACCCGCATGACATAGCCCTGGCGCAGCGCCTCGCGGGCGCGCAGCTTGCCGATATACGGATTGCCGCCGCCTCCGGTGCCCAGGACCGCCGCACCGATCTCCAGCGCATCGAGCCGCCCCTCGTCCACAAGAAACCCGGCACTTGTATCAAGCATCGATGCCGCCCATCTCCCCCACGACCTTCACGTGAATGCGCGTGGCGTTGCCGGGAAGATAGGCAAGCGGCACGTCTTCGCGTTCGATTGTTTCGATGGTGGAAGCCAGCGCGCCGGAGCGGATAGCCTTCTCGCGGGCCTCCTCTTCGGCCTGCCTCAGGCAGTCTTCGCGTGTGAGCCCGTTAGCAAGCGAAAAGATGCGGTCCACCTCGCCGCTGACCTGGGCGATGGCGGCACCGACTGCATTTGCGACCGCAAAATTTTCCGGGCGAATGACGGTAAGGTCTCCCAGCCGGGACGGCATGAGAATGGAACCGCCACCCACCGCGATGACGGGAATCGGCTCGGGAGAAATGCGGCTGCGCTCGACGCCCCGCTCCAGCATGCGCTTGATTTCGGCAATGCTGCTTTCGACTAGGTCCCGGTCGAGGGAGGAGACCGCCGCGGCCTCGCCAATGCTCACCTTGCCGGCCGCAACCGCGATATCCGTCGTGGTCATGGTGGCGCCGCCGAAGACGAGGGCTTCCTTGGTGATACGGTAGCCCACGGATTGCGGACCGACCGAAACACTGCCATCGGGCCCGCGACGGACCAGTGAGCCGCCGCCGAGACCGATAGAGAAGACATCAGGCATCCGGAAATTGGTGCGCACGCCACCGATATCCACCACGGTCGAGGCCTGGCGCGGAAAACCGCGCTGGATGGCGCCGATATCGGTCGTGGTCCCGCCGATATCCACCACGATTGCATCGGTCTCGCCGGTGAGGAACGCGGCGCCCCTCATCGAGTTCGTCGGCCCCGAGGCAAAGGTAAGCACCGGGAACTCCCGCACCGCCTCCGCTCCCATGAGCGTACCGTCATTCTGCGTGATGAAGAAGGGGCAGGACAGGCCCGCGGCCTGCAATGCGCTCCTGAGGGCTTCCACCGTGCGACTGCTGAGTTCGAGCAGGCTGGCGTTCATGATGGCCGCGCTTTCGCGCTCCAAAAGACCGATACGGCCGATATCGCTGGACACCACCACGCGCAGGCCCGGGCAGCTCTCGAGCAGCCGCTTGCGCGCGGCAAGCTCCATCGCGCCGTTGATAGGGCTGAAGACCGAGCTGATCGCCACTGCCTCGATGCCCTTCACGCGAATGTCGCTCGCGATCCGGTCGATTTCGTCGAGATCCAGCGCTGCGATTTCGCGCCCGTCGAATTCATGTCCGCCGCGCACGAGATAGCGGTGTCCACCGATTGCCTTTCTGAGATCCTCGGGCCAGTCGACCATCGGAGGCAGGCAGGCGGTCGCGGGGAGCCCGAGCCGGATTGCCGCCACCGGGCTCAAATGCCTACGCTCGATCACGGCATTGGTGAAATGCGTGGTGCCGATCATAACGTAAGTGATCTTGGAGCGGTCGACCTCGGCCTTGGCGATAGCCGTCTCCAGCGCCTCGATCACCCCGGACGTGACATCCTCGGTGGTGGCCGTCTTCACGCCCGAAAGCACGGATCGGCCAGCCATGACGACAGCGTCGGTGTTCGTCCCGCCGACATCGATTCCCAATCTATACATAAGTTCGGTGTCCTGTCCTGAATCGGTCTGCCGGGTTCAAGGGTCCGTCAGGCCCAGCGCTTCTCGGCGGAGTCGGTTTCGAAGGGAACGCGGTGCTTGATTAGATTCGAAAGCTGCCGGCAGGCCATCACACAGCGCTGCAATGTCGGTTCGTCGGTCAACTCACCATCCTTGAAATCAGCGTCCGAAGCATAAACGGCAAGCGGAACGCTGGAAGCGCCAAAAAAGCCGAAGAGCGGCCGCATCTGGTGCTCGACCATCAATGCATGGCGCTGACCGCCACCCGTCGCTCCGATAAGCACCGGCCGTTCGAGCAGGCTGTTGGGGTCGAGCAAATCGATAAGATGCTTGAAGAGTCCGCTGTAGGAGCCCTTGTACACAGGGCTCGCAACGATCAGCGCATCAGCGGTTTCAATGTCACAGATAACCCGTTCGATTCCGGGCGAAGCTTCGTCGCGCGTCAGGCACGAACCGATCTCCGGCATAACATCCAGCATGTCGTAAACGGTGCCGACGCCGCCGGTCTGCCGCGCGGTCTCTTCCACCAGGACGGAGACAAGGGCCCTGGTCTTGGACGGCCGACGGGTGTTTCCCGCCAGGCCAACGATCTTTTTGGTCAAGGTTATGCTCCTTCAGAAGAGGACGGGCCGGGCTACCGTTCGTCGATGTGGCGTGGCGCAACCGGCGTCATTCGGCCGCGGCTGCTCTTGCAGCCGCATAGCGGTTCGCCGGCCACGAAAGACCCAGATGCTCGCGTAGGGTCCGGCCCTCATATTCGGTGCGGAAGAGGCCGCGCCTTTGCAATTCCGGAATGACGAGCTCCACGAAATCCGAGAGGCTAGCGGGAAGCGCCTGCGGCATTATATTGAAGCCGTCCGCAGCCTCCGACGTAAACCACTCCTCCATCTGGTCGGCAATATCCGCGGCCGTGCCGATGACGAGATTGTGTCCGCGCGTGCCGGCAATGCGCATGTACAGCTGACGGATGGTGAGATTCTCTCGATGGGCCGTATCCTTGAGCACCTTGAGCCGTCCCTTGCCCGTGTTGCTGTCGGGCAGATCGGGGAAAGGCCCGTCCACGGGATAACCGGAAAGGTCATAACCCGCCATGGACGACAACAGGCCGAGGCCCACCACCGGGTCGATGAGCTCCTGCAGTTCCTGGAATTTCGCCTGCGCCTCTTCCCTTGTACGGCCGACCACAGGCGACAGGCCAGGCATGATCTTGAGATCGTCGGGTGAGCGGCCCGCGCGCGCAACCCTCGTCTTCAGTTCCTTGTAGAAAGCCACGCCATCAGCGAGTGCCGGCTGGGCAGTGAAGACCACATCGGCACACCAAGCGGCCAGATCCATTCCGGCCTCGGAGGAGCCTGCCTGCACGAGGATGGGGCGCCCCTGTGGGGTGCGCGGCACGTTGAGCGGCCCGCGAACCGAAAAGCGCTCGCCCTTGTGATCGAGCATGTGCAGCTTGGCGGGATCGAAGAAGCGGCCGCTTTCCTTGTCGCGAAGGAAAGCATCATCCTCCCAACTGTCCCAGAGTCCCAGGACGATTTCCGCGAACTCGCGCGCCCGGGCGTAGCGATCGGCATGGGCCAGGTGAACGTCGAAACCGAAATTATAGGCTTCGGCCTCATTGGCGGAGGTCACGAGATTCCAGCCGGCCCTGCCTCCACTCAGATGATCGAGCGATGCATATTTGCGAGCAACGTTGTAAGGCTCATTGAAGGTGGTGGTGGCTGTCGCCACCAGGCCAATTCTCTCTGTGACGGCTGCAAGGGCTGAAAGAAGCGTGATTGGCTCGAAATAGGCCGCGCGGGAACTGCGCCCGTCGGATTCGAGTTCGCGATCCCAGATGCCGGCATTGTCGGCGAGGAACATCATGTCGAACTTGCCGCGCTCGGCAATACGCACAATCTCGACATACTCTTTGAGATTGACGCCCCCGTCCGCCTTCACCTCCCGATGCCGCCACGCGGCGATATGCTGTCCGGTCGCGGTCAGGAACGCGCCAAGCTTCATCTGTGCGCCAGCTTTTCTCATGTCACTCCCCTGGGTGATGCCGCACGAATGCAATCTGCGCATAACCGTAGAGGAAAGCGCCGACCGGAAAAATACGTGGCCGCACGTAGGCGGAATGCGACACCTGTTTCACGCAATTCCGGACGGGAAACCGGTTTCCGCTTTGCTCGACTTGATCTAACGAGGGCTCTCGATCATCGCCCGGCGGATGAGCTGCATGGCGGTCGTCGCGTTGTATTTGGCCATCGCCCTGGAGCGGTGGATCTCCACGGTGCGATGGCTGATCCCCAGCTTCTTGGCGATTTCCTTGTTAGGATGGCCTTCAAGGACAAGCGAGAGCACCTCCGCCTCACGACCTGTCAAAGGCTCCTCGGGCGGGGGGAGGCGCTTGAGGAGGTCGAGCTCGCCCGCCTCGACCAGCCCATGCTCGACGGCGCCAGCGGCCTCGCGGAGGCGCAGATGCAGCGCGCCGGCGATCACGCGCCGCGCCGTCACCACGGGCTTGTGCGACTCCCGCGCGAGTTGCTCGGCCATTTCGTTCGTGTAGCCGACGGAGTGCATCAGGATGAAATCAACGCTCTGAAGAAGCATTGCGGTCTCGTCGATCCGACTCGCTTCCCCGGAATAGGCAACGGTCTGGTAATTTTGGATCAGAATTCCATAGTTCTGCAGCGTAACCGGATCGGAGGCCTGCTTGCGCAGCGGAAAGACGACGCCGAGCTGGGCCGTGCCCATAACGAAGGAGGTGATCCACTCGTCGACGGCGAACTGGCCGTGGACCAGCGGCGTGACGGTATCGAAGCTCCGAAAGATGCCGCTTGCCAGCAGGACGAGAAAGTCATGCCCGCGCCGATCGACATGCGCGATCACACTCTCGAGCCGCTTATGTATGAAGCTCGATGAGACGACGATCTCCTTGCCATCGGCAAGCTTCGTCACAAGGGGCGTATCCCTTGCGGAATGCAGCGCCTCAATCTCCTCGCGGGCTATGCCGTCCAGCGCGCCGATCTCCGCGTAGTCGATCGGTTCCCTGATATGTTCCAGCACTTCCGAGATGAGTTCCGGACGCGGGGATTGACCCAGGGTAATGAAGCACACCCGTTTCCTCATGCCCGTTCCCGCACGACATATCACCCCCCAAGCTCCATCAGGCCTCCTGCTCCCCCCGTCACTCCTGGAAGCAGTACAGGAATTGCTCGGGTTTCGTCTATAATGTCGTGCGCGCCAGGTCCTACTATTCGGCAGCTTTCAGCATTCCGCTCCGGCGCCTGATTTCGCCTGCAACGCGGACGCGAACGCGACGCGCATTGCCTGGAAGATAGGCAAGGGGAATATCGTCGATCTCGATGACTTTGAGGGTATCGCCATCGGCACCGCTCGCCACGGCCCTCTCGCGCGCTAGCGCTTCGGCATCGGCCATGGCCAACTCCCGGTCAATATCAGCCACGACACGATCCACTTCTCCGGAAACGAGTGCGGAGGCGGCGCCGATCGCATTGGCGACATTGCCGGGGCCGGGCCGGAGGACTTCGCTCACACCGTCCATTTTCGAGGGTACTAGGAAGGCGCCGCCGCCGACGGCGATCAGCGGCACCGGGTCGGGTGACGTCTTCATCCGGTCGACCGCATCTTCAAGCCGCCGCCGGATCGATTCCAGGACACCCGTGACCGTGGAGCGATCGAGATGAGCGATCCGCTCCTTCTCTCCCAGTTCGACGAGGCCTGCGGCAACGCCAATATCTGTTAGCGTCAAGGTGCTGCCGCCGAAAACCAGAGCCTCCTCCGCCAAACGGAAACCAACGCTCCGTGGACCTGCGACTCGGGTCTTTTCGGAAACGATGGAGCCGCCACCAATGCCGAGCGATACGAGGTCCGGCATCTGAAAGAGCGTGCGCACCCCGCCGATGTGGACGATATTGTTCGCCTCGCGCGGAAAGCCGTTAACCAGATAACCGATATCGCTCGTCGTTCCCCCCACATCGACGACCACGGCATTTTCTATGCCTGAAAGGAAGGCGGCGCCTCGCATGGAGTTGGTCGGCCCCGAGGCAAAGCTGAAAACCGGGAAGCGGGCCGCCTGCTCGGCGAGCATGACGGTCCCGTCGTTCTGGGTGAGATAGAAGGGCGCCGTCAGGCCACTCTGCTCCAGCGCCTGGCGGAAGGCGGCCACCGTGGACCGGCCGTGAGCCACCAGGCTTGCGTTGAGCAAGGTCACGTTCTCCCGCTCCAGGAGGCCGATGCGCCCGACCTCGTGTGAACAGGTGACGATCATCTCGGGGCAGACATCCTGCACGATCTCGCGCGCCCGCACCTCGACCTCGTTCGATAGGGGAGAAAAGACTGCGGTGATGCCGATCGACCCAATTCCCGTATCTTGCATTCTGCGCACGGCGTCACGCACGGCCGTTTCATCAAGATCGACGATGGACCGCCCGTCATACTCATGACCGCCGGCGACCATGACACTGACTGGATCGACGGCGGCGCGCAGATCCTCCGGCCAGTCCACCGTCGGTTCCAGTGAAGCACATGAGGGCAGGCAGATCCTCAGCGCTCCAACGCGCATCAGATTTCTGCGCTCGACCACCGCATTGGTGAAATGGGTGGTGCCGATCATTACCGCGTCGACTGCATCGGCCGCTTCGCCCGCCGAGGATTTCAGTCGGGCGATACCCGCGGCCACCCCCGACAAGACGTCCCGGGTCGTGGGCGTTTTAACCGCGGCGACGACCTTGTTGCCGTCGAGAAGCACGGTATCCGTGTTCGTCCCACCGACGTCGATTCCTATGCGCTTCATTGTTGAAAGACCGATCTGAATTCCAGCTTATGACCAAAGGCGCGCGGGCCAACATGCTCAAGGCCCTTCGGCGTGGTCAGGACGGGAGCGGCCGGCAGGGCGATCACGGACACGCGTTGGCCGTAGCGCAGCGTTTCCGTGCCGATTGCCTCGCCACTCGCGCTATCGACCACGCAGATGAGATCAGGCGTGGTGACCACCGGGGCGCCGCCACGCGACGCGATGATATATTCGTTCTGGAAGTCGATCGTGAGCTGCTCGCCCCGGTCTTGGTCGAGACCGGCGATGACGGCGTGCCCGCGCAGGAAGCCCTCGGTGGTCCGCCGCTCGACATCCCACACCTTGCCGGAGAAGATAAACTTGCCGCCTTCGAGTTCGAGGATGGCGCGGACGGGATCGCGATGCTCCCGCCGTGCCGCGCTTACCGTGCGGCCCAGTTTCACGGCCTTCGTCACCGTGCCGTGGATCGCGTGGTCCTTCACCTCGCGGCCCGTGCGCGGGGCCTTGCAGGTCGCCGCCACGGACCCGACCTCGACGCAGATCTTGCGCGAGATGCGCTCCATCCATTTCCAGGAGGCCGCCCGCGTGATCACCACGGCATTGTCTCGGATGTCGCTCAGCGAAAGCGGGAACATCTGCAGGTCTGCGATGGCGAAGCTCGTCATCTGCGCCTCCGGAAAGGCGCGGCCCATTGCATCCGCATCGACCACCGGCAGATCCATCAACGCCGCTGCCAGAAAGGGCTGCAGGGCGTTTCCGCCGCCGATCTCCAGCGGCATGATCGCCTGGAACGGGCGGCCAAGATACTCTTCCATGAGGCGGACGGCGCGCACCAGTATCTCTGGATCGGTCAAGCGCTCCAGCCCGACCATGGGCGCCCCCATCGCGGATACGACCGCCACCGCATCGTCATCTCCCAGCTCGTCCGGCGCAATCAGGTCGACCCGGCGCCCGGCCCGATAAAGCTGGCGCAGGTTAAGGTAGCCATGGTAGGGACTACCGCCACCGCCGGTTCCAAGAATCCACGCCCCCGTTGCGAGCGGTTCGATTTCTTCTTCCAAGAATGGACGCATCTTCTCCTCATGCCCGCCCGGAAAATCCCGTCGCGCGCCGCAGACAATAGGGGGCCGATATCCAGGCGAACAGTAAGTGCTGGCACGTATTCTATGCTTCCTGGCGGCTTGGTAAGCTCACCTGATCGAGAGGCGCGTTCCGGGGGCGCGTTCCGGGAAAGACGCGCGAATAAGCCATAAAGCGGCAGCCTGGAAGCGGTGTTGCGCCCTCGTGCGGCGTTCGCTTCCCAGCCATGCCGGGCATAGTCGGCTTCGGCCATTTGCAAAGGGGAACTGGGATGTCGAGTTTTATGCTTACGCGCAGGCAACTTCTGGCCGGGACGGCATCGGCCGGCATAGCGTTCGGCCTCGGGCCGACAACTCCTTTCGCGACTGCTGCCGATAAGCGGACGCTGCGTCTGGCCGACGGCAATATCGGTCAGGCCGATCCGCACAAGCCCGTGGACTTTCCGGGCTCGATCCTCATGTTCAATCTTTACGACTTCCTGGTGCGTCCAGCGCCCGGTGGAGAGCTCGAGCCTTCCGTGGCGGAATCCTGGGAGATTTCCGAGGACGGCAAGACCTACACCTTCACCATTCGCGACGGCATCAAGTTCCATGACGGTTCACCGCTGACGGCCGAGGATGTAGTCTTCTCCGCCAACCGCATGCTCACAATGAAGCGGGGCTTCTCGTTCCTCTTTGCCGCTGTCGACAAAGCGGAGCAGGACGGCAACAAGGTTGTCTTCCGGCTGCGCGAGCCGTTCTCGCCTTTCCTTGCGGCGCTGGTGCGTCTTGCCATAGTCAACAAGAAACTTGTGACGGCCAATCTGAAGGACGGCGAATTCGGGGAGTTCGGTGACTACGGCGAGGCATTCCTGAGCAGCAACGACGCCGGCAGCGGACCATACAAAATCGCCAGGCATGATTCCCAGAACGAAACGGTGATGGAGATCAATCCCGATTATTTCGCGGGCTTTGCGCCCAATCCTCCCGAAGTGGTGCGCTCGAAATTCGGCGTCGAGGCCGTGACCGTGCGCCAGCTCATGCCGCGAGGCGAGATCGACCTTACGCGCCTGCCGCTGCCGCTGGAGATCGTCACGGCGCTCTCCCGGTCGGACGGCATCGCCATCGGCCAAGACCGCAAGCCCACCATCTTTCATTTCAAGATGAACACGCAGAAGGCGCCGCTCGATGACGTGAACGTCAGAAAAGCGATCGCGCTCGCCTTCGACTACGACCAGCTTTACGCGCTGCTTGACGTGGCGGGCCAGCAGCAGGGGACGCCGATCCGCGGGCCGATTCCGGCGGACGTCATGGGTTACGATCCCGACGTCCCGCTGATCAAGCGCGACGTGGAGGCGGCAAGGGCCGCACTCGCCGAGTCCAAATATGCCGATCGGCCCTTGGAGCTCGATCTTGTTTGGTTCAAGTCGGTAGCACTGCAGGAGAAATTCGCGCTCCTGCTGCAGGCCAATCTGGCCGAGCTCGGAATCAAGGTGAATATCACCTCTGCGCCGTGGCCTCAGATCGTGGAGATGGCCACCAGTCCCGAAGCGTCGCCCCACCTTGCCTGTGTGGCAACCTCTCTTTCGACCACGGACGTGGACTCCATGTTGTGGGCGGAGTATCACAGCTCGGCGGCAGGCACCTATCTTTCGATGCACTGGCTGCAAAAACCGGAAATCGATGCCGCGCTCGAAAAGGGCCGCCAAACCACCGATCGCGCGGCGCGCCACGAGCTTTACAAGGAGCTGGCGCGCGTGATCGCGGACGAGTACCCGTCGGTCTTCCTGTACCAGGCCATCGATCTCGTGGCGTTCCGGGAGAGCTTGCACGTGCCGGGCTTCGCAGACCCGAAGCAATCCATCCCGATCATGGCCGGCAACTACCGGTACGACAGGATGACAATGGATGTTTGACCAGCAGCGGGCAGGCATGGAATCTCCTTGCCTGTTCCGGCACGGCAAATCCGTTTTGGCGCGGCTCGGCTAGCGCTCCGGCGAAAGCCGGAGCCACGCGGGCATTTCGATCGGAATGTCCGAACCGCCATCTCCAACATATGAGCGACTGGTCAGGGAAATTGACGTCATTAAAGCAGAATTCGATCGGGGAAGCCGAGGCGCGGCGCATTTCGCCTCCAGGTTCCCGGGATAGCTTCGAATCAAAGCAGCGCAAGACCGATCCTGGCGTAGCCTCGCCCTACCCGGTGGAAAAAGGGGGCACGGGATGACGCGCTTTCTTTTCAGCCGGCTGGTGAGCGGCGTGATCGTCGTCATCGGCGTTTCCGTACTGATGTTCCTTCTCGCGCGTGTCGTTCCCGGCGACCCGGCGCGCCTTGCGCTGGGTCCGGAGGCGAGCGCTGAACAGGTGGAGGCCATGCGCCAGCAGATGGGCTTCGACAGGCCCATCGCCGAGCAGTACATACGCTTTATGAAGGGCGCGCTGAACTTCGATTTCGGCAGGTCGCTCTACACTGATAATCCCGTTTCGCAGGACGTTGCCGCCACCTTCCCCGCCACGCTGGAGCTGGTTATTTTCGCCGGCGTTGCCATGACGGTGATCGGCGGCGCGATGGGAATTGCCAGCGCCCACTTCAAGGATCGCTGGCCGGACAACGCGGCGCGCATCCTCTCTCTGTTGGCCGTGGCGCTGCCCAATTTCGTCTGGGCCCTTTTCCTGATGCTGCTTCTTTCCTTCTGGCTTGGTCTCCTGCCGCTCACGGGCAGACTGTCGGAAAGCCTGGCGGCGCCCCCGGCCGTCACTGGTCTTTATACGATCGATGCCCTGATAGCGGGCCAATGGCAGGTCTTCCGTGACGCGCTTGCTCATATCGTGCTGCCGGCAGTGGCCCTTTCGCTGCCCGGCCTGGCCCAGATCTCGCGCCTCACCCGCACCAACATGGTCGATAGCTATGATCGGCCCTTTGTCGAGTTCGCGCGGGCTTACGGATTGGCGGAAAGCTCGATAGCGCTCAAATGGGCGCTGCGGCCGGCCATCATCCCGACCTTGATGATCCTGGGCATGCAGATCGTCGCGCTGCTCGGCAATGCCTTCATCGTCGAGACGATCTTCCATTGGCCCGGAATGGCGAAATACGGCGTCAATGCCATCATGCGCAAGGATCTTAACGCGGTGATCGCCGTGGTCATGCTGATTTCGGTCTTCTTCGTGCTGATCAATATGATCATCGACACGATCGTCTCCTTTATCGACCCCAAGATCAGGTTGAAGGCCTCATGAGCAAGGCTAATCCCAGATGGCGCGGATGGCGCCGCTTCGCCCGCAACCGCTTGTCAGTGTTCGGGGCGGCGCTCATCGCGCTCGTGCTATTTTGCGCCCTCTTCGCTCCCTATGTGGCGCCCTACCCAGAGCATGCCGGCGTGGTGGTGAATTTCGCCGACGCAAACAAGCCGCCGAGCGCGAAGTACTGGCTTGGCACGGACAGCGTGGGCCGGGACGTGCTGAGCCGCATTATCTTCGGCTTCCGCAACTCTCTCATGCTTGGAGCGGTCGTGGTATCCTTGGCAATTTCCATCGGCACCGTCGTCGGGCTCATTGCAGCCTATCTCGGCGGCAGGGTGGAGAGCGTCCTGATGCGTGTCACCGACATCTTCCTCGCCATCCCCTCGCTGGTGCTGGCCATGGCCATCCTGGGCATCTCCCAGCCCTCGCAGATGCTGGCAATGATCGCCATGGCAGTCGCCTGGTGGCCCTGGCACGCGCGGCTGGTCTACGGCATCGTCCGCTCCCTGAAGCACGAGGGCTTCGTGACCGCTGCCGAAGTTGTCGGTGCCTCGCCCCTGAGGGTGATGTTCGGCGAGCTCCTGCCGAACTGTGCGCCCAACCTGCTTACCAAGGCGAGCCTGGACATGGGCTTCGTGATCCTGCTCGGGGCCAGCCTCAGCTTTCTCGGCATGGGCGCCCCGCCGCCCACTCCGGACCTTGGCACCATGGTATCGGAAGGCTCCCAATACCTTCCCGACCTATGGTGGCTTTCCATCACTGCGGGTCTCGCGATCTTCGTGATCGTCCTCGGCTTCAACCTGGTCGCGGACGGCCTGCGCGATCTCTTCGACATCGTTGGATAAGACATGGAAGATCTCCTGCGGATAGACGGCCTGAAACTGACCTTCGAGACCCATGACGGTCCGGTCAGCGTCCTGCGTGGCGTCGATCTGACGGTCGGAACGGGCGAGCGCGTGGCACTGGTTGGCGAATCCGGCAGTGGAAAATCCGTAACCGCACGCGCGATCATGGGGCTGTTGCCGCAGCGGCGCGTCCGCATCGGCGGCAACCTGCATTTCGACGGCTCCGACGTCCTCAAGGAATCTGCCGCCCGCGCCAAAGCTCGCCGGGGGCGCGATATCACCATGATCTTTCAGGACCCGATGGCGGCTCTCAACCCGGTCTTCACCATCCGGCAACAATTCGCCGCCGTTCTGACGCGTCTTGACCGACCGCTCTGCGCCGCCGAGGCGGAAGACAGCATGCGCACGGCCCTGCGGGACGTCTCCATCGCGGACCCCGAACGCGTTCTGGACAGCTACAGCTTCCAACTGAGCGGCGGCCTCAACCAGCGTGTCATGATCGCCATGGCCCTGGTGAGCCGGCCGAAGCTGTTGATCGCCGATGAGCCGGGCACCGCCCTGGATGTGACCGTGCAACAACAGACGCTGCACATCATGGGCAATCTCTCCCGCTCATACGGCACGGCCATTCTGTTCATCTCGCACAATCTTGGCGTGGTGCGGAAATTCGCGGACCGGGTTTGCGTGATGTATGCGGGGCGCATCGTGGAAGAAGCGCCGACGGACGTGCTCTTCTCCGATCCGCGCCACCCCTACACGCGCGCGTTGCTTGCCTCTGTCCCGCGGCTCTCCTCAGACCGGCTGCCCGAGCCGATCGGCGGGTCGGTTCCCGACCTCGCCGCGCTGGCGGACGGATGTCCGTTCGAACCCCGCTGCCCAAGCGCAAGGCCGGAGTGCCGGGGATCGGTCCCGGTGCACAGATTCGACAGACGCAGCATCACCTGTATCCAGGAGGTGGCACCCGCATGAAAAAGCCGCTTCTTGAGATACGCGGAGCCGTCAAAACGTTCCAGGTGGGCCGCGCCGAGGTGAAAGCGCTCAAGGGCGTGGACCTTGCAGTGTACCGAGGCGAGACGGTTGCGATCGTGGGAGAGTCGGGCTCGGGAAAGACGACCCTCGCAAACCTCGTTCTCGGTATCGAAAAGCCCACGGCAGGCGAGATCATGCTGAGCGGCAGGACGCTGCCGCCCAAGCGCACCAAGGCCGATCGCAGGCATATCGGTCTCGTGCAGCAGAATCCCTATTCCACGCTCAATCCCCGCAAGTCGATCGGCCAGGCGATCGGCCTGCCCCTGTCGGTCCATCGCCTGTGCAGGAGATCCGAGCGACGTGAGCGCATCGGCGCCCTTCTGGAAAAGGTCGGGCTTCATCGCGACCTGCAGGACCGGCGGCCGCTTGCCCTCTCGGGAGGTCAGCGCCAGCGCGTCGCCATTGCGCGGGCGCTGTCGACCAGCCCCGAACTTCTGGTGCTTGACGAGCCGACCTCTTCTCTCGACGTTTCGGTGCAGGCGCACACACTAAGGCTGCTGAGAGACCTCCAGGAAGAACTTGGCCTCACCTACCTCTTCATCACCCATGACCTGAGCGTCGTGCGCGTGCTGGCAAGCCGCGTGATTGTCATGTACCGCGGCTCGGTCGTCGAGGAAGGCACGGTCGAGGAGGTCTTCTTCCGGCCACGACACCGCTACACGCAACAGCTTCTGGCCTCGATTCCAACGGTCTCTGAGGACGACGACCATGTGAAGCCGGAATGGCCGTGGGACGCCGACACGGTGAGCACGGAAGCGGCCGTTACAGGGTGCTCCTTCCGCCCGCGATGCCCCTTCGCGATCGCCGACTGCGCCAGGAAGGCGCCCGAGCTTGCAGGGCCGAAGGAACACCGGCACGCCTGCCTCAACCCCAGCAGCTCCTCGACCAAGGAGCGCCTCCCCTCAGGAATAGAACTGGTGCCTGGCCAATGAAGAAGCACTTGTTGAAAGAAATGACCTTCGTGGAATTCCGCGAGCGGATGGCGGAGGACCCGGTCATCATTATCCCGCTGGGGAGCCAGGAAGAACAGGGCCCCCACGCGCCGATGGGCGACTACATGCTTTCCGAAATTCTCGCTGCTTCCGTGGCCGAACGGGCCAATGCCATCGCCGCCCCGACCATTCCCTTTGGCTATGCGGATGTATTCCGCAGCGTGCCTGGCGGCATCCAGCTCCGCGCCTCCACCTTTTGCGCGGTGCTCGAGGACGCGGTTGCTGCATTCCTGGACCATGGATTGCGGCGCATCGTTCTCTTCAATGGTCACACCGGCAATGCGGGCCTAATCGACCAAACGGTGCGGGAGCTAAAGAGCCGCACGGGCATCGTCATTCCTTCCATCAATATCTGGAAGGCCATACCGCATGCGCTCTGGGTGCAACTTCACGGCGAGCTGGCGGAGCGCGCGGGAGGACACGGCGCCGACCCGATCACATCCGTCTACTGGCACTATTTTCCCGAGTTGATGCGGGCGGACCTGCAGGCCACGAGCGAAGCGGCGCAGGCCTTCGGTCTTGAGACCGTCGGCCTGTCGTCCGTTTCGTTCGAGGGCTGCGATATCGCGGTTCCGCTCGATGCGATGGATGTAAATCCGCACGGCCTGATTGGCGGGAATTCCCGGCTGTCGAATGCGGAAATCGGCGCAGCCTTTGCCGAGCACATCATTTCTTTTGCCGCGAATTTCGTGTCGCATTTCCGTCGCTGCGACCCGACATCCTTCCTATCTCCCCCCATACGAGCTTAGTTTCACAAAGCCCGGCTTTATCCCTGATACTGACGATGCGCAGCCGATGGAGCAAGATGAAGCCGGCGCATCGACTGGGAATCATCATTTTGATTCTACAATGCCGATGCCATCCGCGAAGAAATTGCTGACTCCGGCGACAATCAAGTACCCTTTGTCCCGAAAATCTAGGCCGTGTGGACGGATTTGGCCAAGATGAAGCCTGCGACGAGCGCGACGAAGGAAGCAAAGTTTCGCTTTGTCTTCTCGCAGCGTAGGGCGATGCGCTTGAAGCGTTTGAGCTTGCCGACGGTCTGCTCGATGCGGGCACGCCCCCGGTAGAGCGCTCTGGCGAAGAAGGCGGGCCCGTCCTTCTCGTTCGCCTTGGGCGGGATGACGGGAATGATGCCGCGATCGCGTGCGGCTTGGCGGTTGGTCTTGCTGGCGTAGCCTTTGTCGCCGACGGCCGCGCGTGGATCGATGTCGGGGCCGAGCCCGAGCAGGACGGGAAAGTGCGGCGCATCGGCTTTCTCGCCGCCGGTCAGGTCGAAGGCGATCGGATGACCGTCGAAGTTAGTCTTCAGATGGATCTTGGTCGAAAAGCCGCCGCGCGAACGGCCGAGTGCCTGGCCTTTTTGCCCCCTTTTGCGCCCGCCGCCGAGACATGGGCGCGCACGATGGTGCTGTCGAACATCTGCACCAGATGGGCGGAGGCCGACAGCGAGGCGAGATGGTCGAAGAAGATCTCGAACACGCCCGCCTTGCTCAATCGATCGAACCGCTTCCACACGCTGTTCCATTTACCGAAGCGCTCCGGCAGCGCCCGCCAGCTAATGTTATGGACCGAGAAATAGTGCAGAGCCTCCAGGAACAACCGGTCATCCCGCCCCTTGGCGCCGCGCCGCGGCAGCGAGGCGCGAAAGACCTCCAGCACCACCGCCCAATCCGCTTCCGTCATCTTCGTGGACATGCCGACCTCCAGAATCAGTCGGCAATCCATGAATCACACTGGATTCCTTCGTGGAATCCTCAGGCCAATACCTGAGTCAATTCGTCCACACGGCCTAGGGTGTCATTTCGCCCTCAGCCGGAACCGACCCCTTCTGCGGCCTCCCGAGGCCCGGAGGGGGCCATTTGATCGGGCAAGGTGAACTCGGGGTGCCCTGCCTCGGTGCAAAGGCGGTTCCAGAGGCGGGCAAAATGCGGGTGGCTGATGGGGTCTGCCGTCAGGCCATGCAGGTGGTTTTCAAGGATGTTGAGCACGATCCGCTCTAGGATTGCGCGCACGTCCGCCGGCGAGCGGCCCGCAGCACGCGCATCGAGCCGCTCGACATACGCAAGCAACCGCGTCAGTCCCGAAGGCAAATAGACTGTGTGCGCCTCGATGGCCTGACCATCGGCCTGGGCGGCCGCAATCTCGGCGTCGAGCGCTTGAATGTCCGGATGATCGAGAAAAGCGCGGCGAAGCGCCTCATAGGCGGGGTCGCTGTGATCCGGGGCGGAAGCCCCCTGCCCTCTTTCCCAAGCGTCGATCGCCGCATCAATGTCGGGATCGTCAGGCGGCAATGACTTTGGCATCAGTCAGAATCCGAAGTTGTGCACAGGTGCACTAGTGCACGGTTGCAGCACCTTACCGGTCGCCGAACTTGCGGGCGGCCATTTCACGTTGGAAAAGCTCTTCCACGGCCTTCTTGATGAGCTGGGAATTGTCGAGATCAAGCCGGGCGCGCAAGATCGCAACTTGCTCCACGGTCTCGCGATCGAAGTAGCCGCCGATGTGCTTAAGCCCTGCCCTGCCCTTGGTGGGTTTTGCTTTTAGGCTGGAGGAAGGTTGCGCGGGTGTCGCTGCGGGTTCCGCTTGGGGAGCCACTGTCTCGACACCCATATTCTTCAGGAAGGCCGCGGCGGTGGGTTTCTTGGCCATAGCTTACCCCTTAATCCTTTTCTTTTTGTGCACAGGTGCACTTGTGCCCATTTGCAGCTGGGCACATACCCAATCCCAAAGTGCAGCGATTTCCTGCGCGGCTTTGCTGTCGGGCTCCATTTCCTGTGCGCTGAGTCCCTCGCGGCTCGCGTCGCGATGGACCTTGAAGCGGTGGATCACCGCCGGGGCCATGGCGAGCTTGAGTTTTTGGAAGATTTCGCGGGCGATTTCCTCTTCGGTGCGGCTGTTGGGCTGCGCGAGAGTCAGAACGGCGACGGCGGGCTTACCGGTCGTCCGGGCGAGCCGCTCTGTGCGCGGCAATTGTTCATAGGCTTCGATATCCGGCGAGCACGGCACAAGCACGAGGTCTGCGAACTCGACGGCCGCTGGCGCTTCGGTGCTTCGCGCGGGCGGTGTGTCGATTAGAACAAGGTCGCATCCGGCCTCTTCGGCCTGCTTCAACACCTTCGGGAGCTCGATTTCGGTCACAAACCGGACGAGGGGCAGCTCGGCGCTGCGGCGGCTTGCCCATTGGGAGGTGGATTGCTGAGCGTCCATGTCGAGCGCCAGCACATTGAGCCCCGATTCTGTGGCTGCAACGGCGAGAGATCGGGTGAGGGTGGACTTCCCGACGCCTCCTTTTTGCATGGCGATGGCTATTGTTTTCATTTGCACCTTTGCCCTTCTGCAACCCTGCACTTGTGCACAATTGCAATTAGGATCAATATCAAAGATGGGGAGTGTGCGTCAAGGATTTCGTGCAGACGTGCACTTGTGCACAACCGCACAGCTAGACGGAGGACGTGTGACGTGGGTCAATTGTGGGAAGGGCTTCATTGAGGCGGATGTGATCCGCTGGCGCGAGCCGATCTGGAAACCTCAGGCGCGCATGTCGAAGAAGCCTCCGACGATGCTGGGGTTTCGCACCATTACGGGCCAGGTGCTGAAGCTCGATCGCTATGGCTGGGCGCATATTCAGGTGGCGGCCTGTACGATCGAGCCGCTGCCGCGCTGTACGAGGCCCCTCTACCCTTTGGAGGTTGGCAAGCCGGTGCGACGGAAACGGGACAAGATAGGGCAGGGGCGGATCGAACGGCTGCTTTGGTCAGATGAGAGCGCCAGAGATGCTATTCTCGCCTCTAGGCGACCGCGTAAGGCTACGTGATGCCGTCTTCGTTTCTCTTCCTTGCCGAGCCCTTTACCTTTGCCGCTCGGGCCATCGCTGATGGCTGCGCGAGACCTCGCCGCAAGAGTTATCCACAGGTTGAGCCAGCGAAGAGGGTGTTAAATCTGTGTTAGAGTCTGAGTTAAGCGATTCCGGAAAAGTCTCAAGTTGCTGTTTTTGAAGCAGGAATCAACGTGCTCTCGTCATAATCGGTGGGTGAAACCCCGAACCGGGGTGGGCGAAACCCCGAATCTTGGTGTCTGAAACCCCGAATCCTGCGGCACGTGGGTAAAACCCCGAACCTCGCTTCCGACCGTCATGGTGCACGCTGTCTCTGGTGGGCGAAACCCCGAATATGTTGACACTGGTGGGCGAAACCCCGAATATGTCTCATGGTGTCTGAAACCCCGAATCTGCCTACAGCGCAAAACGCGCTTCTCCCGGATCGTCATCCGCAGCATGACCTGTTCATCTGCGACGTGGCGGATGCCGTGCTGAAGGACGTGATGCCGCAGATGGAGCACCCGTTCTACTCGCTGTCGAAGAAGCCGGAGACGAGCATCCGCCGCTACGAGCACAACGGTCAGTGGCTTCAGGTGACGCCAAGCGTCAAAGGGCTCGCGACGATCTATGACAAGGATATCTTGATCTACTGCATCTCGCAGATCATGGCGAAGCTGAAGAATGGCGAACAGGTCTCGAAGCGGGTCCGGATCAACACGCGCGATTTGCTGATCTTTGCCAATCGGGGGACGGCAGGGAAGGACTACACCGCACTTCAGGAAGCCTTGGAGCGCATACGTGGCACGACGATTTCGACGAATATTCGCACAGGCGACGAAGAGCAGACCGATACCTTCGGCCTGATCGATTCATCTTCGATCCGCCGGAAGCACGGTCTCGATGGCCGCTTGCTGTCCTGCGAGATCACGCTGTCGGATTGGGTGTTCAACGCGATCAGGCATAACGAGGTGCTGACCCTGCACCGAGATTACTTTCGGCTCCGCAAGCCCATCGAGCGGCGCATCTACGAGCTGGCGCGCAAGCATTGCGGCCAGCAAGCCTCCTGGAAGGTCTCGCTGGAAGTCCTGCTGAAGAAGTCCGGCTCGAAGTCGTCTGACAAGGAGTTCCGGCGCGCGGTGCGCTCTCTGGCGCACAGCGATCACCTGCCGGACTATCACGTCACCTTCGACGGCCAGCACGACATGGTGCTCTTTCAGAACCGGGGGACGATGAAGCCGGCGCTGCCCGAGGCGGAAGCCTGGACGGGGCACCTCGATGCAGACATTTACGGCGATGCGCGCAATGTCGCGCCGGGCTGGGATGTGCACTACCTCGAACAGGAATGGCGGAGATGGCTTGGCGATAACGAGATTGTGCCGAAGAACCCTGAGCGGCATTTCGTGAAGTTCTGCCAGAGCTGGTTTGAAAAACGCGGTCGCCCCTAAATTGTGCAAGCGTGCACTTGTGCACAATCCCGCTATGCCTGAAGTGCGTTCACAATCCGCAACGTCCTCCGCGTGAAGCCAGTTAGTTCCGTGGGGTCAACCTGGTCTGGCGTGGCGTCGGCCATATTTTCTCCGTGATGATACTGGCTCGTATAGCCGTTTATCTGGTCCAGCTCGTCATAGAGAGCTTGCGCGGGGTGGGTATCACCTCCCTCGCGTATCTTCCGCACCATGTCGCCCAACCAGTCATCGGCAAGGAAGCTGCCGGGATAGGTCGTGCGGCAATGCGTTTCCAGGACGACACGCATCTTGCGGATGATGTCGAGCAAGCCGCCCGCACCGGTCGTCAAAAAGGTTTGCAGGTCGTCAATGTCAGTGGCTGTCCGGCCCCGACAGGCCTGGTCCAAGTCCACCGGCATGATCTTTGAGCCTTGGGCACGGTGATCGGCAATAGTTAGCGCAACACGCTCGGCCGCCGGCGATTTATCCCAAACTTGCTTGAGAAAAGTGGCATCATGCGACAGCACGATGACCTGGGCACACTTACCGGCAACCTTCATAATCTCATGGACGGTTTGCCGGCGGCGGAAAGCGTCCTGACTATTAAAGGGATCGTCGAACACGACCAACTTTCCGGCCGCCGCCGGATCACGCTCCAAGTGCGCGAGGAAGAACGCAAGGGCGAGGGTGGTGCGGTCGCCGGCGCTAAGGGTGTTCTTGAAGCTCGGTCGATCTCCAGGCGTCTTGCTGTCGCCAAGGTCAACGGCCGTGTCGTTGATAACGAGCTGGTAGCTCGATGTGGCAACGCCCCCAGGATAGGCGTGTTTGGTCTCGGTGATAGTAAAGCCGGCGTTGAAAGCGACCAGATATTCATTGATGCGCCGCTCGTAGGGCTTCACCACAGTCTTTGTGTGCGCGTCGAGCTGCTTCCGGACCGCCTCCTTTCGCGCCTCGATGGCGTCCTTTTCGTCGGAGAGCTTCGTATAAGTGGCGCAAAGGTCGGACACGTCTGCACGGTGACGAGTCTGGATCGCCGTTAGGCGGGCCAGCTCGGCCTCGGCTACCTTAAGGTCACCGCCATCGGCGGCCGCCTTCTTTTCCGCTATGGCTACATTCGCCGCGCGGATCGCGGTATTTGCCCCCGCAACGGCAGTGACTGCGCTGTCATAGACGGCGCGCACGGCGTTAAAACCTTCATCCGGCATGATCGGTTCAAGCGGCGCGGTCGCCTTGCGGTCAAGAAGTCCGATCGCTGCGACGGCCAGCGCGCGGATCGCCTCAACGGCCTCGGTCGGCAATGTGAGGGCAGGGGCCTCAATCGCGCAGTATTTCTGCCAAAACTCGACGCCGCCCTTGTTCTGCTCCGCGACGGTGCCAAGCCGGGCCAAGGCGGCATCGCCCATGTCCCGCATGACAACCGCTTTCATGGCGGCGATCTCTCCGACCAGCGCCTTGTAGCGCTCGCTGAACACGGCCCGGAACGCAGCGATCAGCGGAAGCTCCCGAATGTCTTGCCCGCAGAAAGGACAGGTATCGTCAGCATGGCCAAGGCCATCCGCGATCCAGTTGCCGCCGCTGGCCGTCATGCCATGCGCGGCCAGGTGTTCCGACAATCTTTGCTCCGCGTCCTGTGCAACGTCGTCGATGGTGCGGGCCAACAGGTCGACGAAATCCTCTGGAAGCGCCGGAATGGTAAACTCCGACAGGGCAGGGCGAGCGCGCAGCGCCCCGGCCTGCCGCAGCGCGTCCACGTTGCGCGCCTGCGCCTCGATTTGCGCGGCAATGTCGGCTGTCTCCGGGAGAGCAATGAAGGCGTCCAGCTTCATGCCAACCGGTACATGCGGCTGAACCGCCTTGCTGGCCGTGCTGATCTCGCCAGTCTTGGCGCGGCTTTCAGCGGCCAAATCTGCATCCTGCGCCGCGAGCTTTACGCCGGCATCGCCCACAATGACGCGATAAAGGTTGCGCTTGTGCTCGATGTCAACGACTTCGCCGGAATGCACGTTCTCCGCGACGAACACGCCGTCGAAGATGGCGATTTCCGGCTTGGTCGCACTCCATGCCGTGCCGTCGAAGCGGGCTTGCCCGCCGTCCAGCAGCACCTCGATCGTCGGCGCGTCGGTAGCGCCAAGGGTCTTGCGTCCGAGAACATGGGCCGGATCGCCAGTTTGCAGGGAGCGCAGGACGGCGCAGAGCGTCGTTTTGCCGTAACCGTTCGCGCCGGCAATGAAGGTGTGCTTGGCGAGCTGCGGATTGCCAGGCGCGGCTGAATTACGGAACCGACCAACGTTCTTAATCGCAATGATCTTCTTGAGCATTACTCCCCCCTTGCTCCTCGATGCCGCCCCTCCCGCCCGGCAAATGCCGGTAAAGCGTCGCCGGCGAAACCTTCAACCTGCTGGCAACCTCGGCCACGGTGATTGCCGGATCGCGCAACATGGCCTTCGCCGCCGCCAAGTCTGAAGGCGAAAGGGCAGGGGGCCTGCCACCCTTGCGGCCGCGTTCACGCGCCGCTTTCAGCCCGGCGCGGGTACGTTCACGGATTACCGATCGTTCAAATTCTGCCAGTGCGCCGAAAATGTGGAAGATCAGCTTGCCTCCGGCGGTTGTCGTGTCGATTGCCTCTGTCAGCGATCGGAATCCGATCCCCTGGGATTCCAGGTGCGCCACGGTCTCGATCAGTTGCGGCAGAGAACGTGCCAGACGGTCAAGCTTCCAAACCACGAGGCTATCGCCCTGACGCATGTAGGAGAGCGCGGCTGCCAGCTCTGGCCGGTCTCGCTGCGCGCCGGATGCCTTCTCTGTGAAAACACGCTCGCATCCCGCTGCATTCAGCGCATCCAGCTGCAAAGCGGGATTCTGGTCCTGCGTGGAGACACGAGCATAGCCGACGAGCATAAAATCCTCTTGAAACTCATCTCACTATGACGGATATGAGAGTTCGGTTTCAAGAGATAGTTTTGAGGGGCTTCGCAGTCTCGGGCGGCGCTCTTTGGTTGCTCGCCGCGCACCTCGCAAAAACGGTCGTTTTCGAGAGCCTTGATCCCAACAGTCAGAACGGGAATCATGCACCTTGCAGCATGGTGCTGCACCATGCATCAAGGCCACCATGACATCCAAGAACCGTATAACTGTGAACCTCTCGGACGACGAGCATCTAGCGCTCGAAGCCCTGGCTGCGCGGTCGAAGGTGTCGAAGGCTTGGATTGCGCGCCATGCGATCTGTGAATTGCTTGAGCGGTCAGCCCGTGACGAGCTTCAGTTACCTCTGCCGCTTCTGGGTCAGAGGGGAGGGGGGAAGAAGTGAGCTTGCCGGATCAGAAATCGCCAGCAATGACCACGCTGTATGCGAATCTCAAAAAAGACCGGCCTGCCTGGGTCAATGAAGAAGAGCTGCGGAAAGGCTGGCTGAAGCACATCGAAAACGACTTGGGCATCACGTTTCATGCGGAGAGAGGCCGCAACGATGCCTCGTACAACCAAGTCATCATAGAATTTAAGGGGCCAGGGTTCTTCAAGGGAAGCACGAAAAGCGCCTCCTTTATTGAGGCCGTCCATGACCGTCTTTTCAAATATATAAAAGCTCGATCTAAGTCAGAAGGGATACCGGAAGAGGACTATATTGGCATCGCCATAGACGGCGATCATGTCTGCTTTGCCTTCATGAAGGCAGGTGCGATTACTCACCGCAATCTTCTGCCGTTCAACGAGGCTTCCGTTGATCTGGTCGCGCAGGCTTGCTTTGATTCAAAGCGCCGCGCTGTCACAGCGAGCAATCTGGTTGAGGACTTCGGCCACGAGGCGGAAATCGGCCATGCCATGATGGCAAGCCTGGTGCGCCAACTTGAGCGGCAGCTTACAGCGCCCGGCAACAACAAAATAAAGCTCCTGTTCGAGGAATGGCGGACTTTGTTTGGTCAGGTCGCCGATCTTTCGGCCGCGCAAGCCGCAGAGATTCGTCGGCATATTCCCTTCTCTCCTAAGCTCCCCGTGAGTGATACGGTCGCGGCCTCCTTGTTCGCGATCCACACTTACAACGCCTTCGTCATGAAGCTTCTCGCTGCGGAGATCGTGGCGCAGTACAACCTCACGGCCTATCCTGATTTCTGTGAGCATCTGCTTGGGCTTGATGACGACCAACTCTTGGACCTCCTAGATAAGGAAGTGGAGAGGGGTGCGTTCTTTGAAGCCGCGCGGATCGTGGGTTTCGTCGAAGAAGCAGTGTTCTCGTGGTACGTAGATCGGAGCATCCCTGCGGCCGATCGGGCCGCGACCTGCTCAGCTATCCGGCCGCTGTTAACGCAGCTCGCCCTTTACCGCATGGACGACCTCAGCGCGGCGCGCTCACACGATGTGCTGAAGTCCTTCTATCAGGCGTTGGTGCCAGAAACCCTCCGAAAGGCTCTCGGGGAGTTCTACACGCCGGACTGGCTGGCGGATGTTGCTTGCGATCGGGCTGAAGTTGCTGATTGGAGCGCAGTGCGGGTGCTCGACCCGACCTGCGGCTCAGGTTCCTTCTTGCTTGAGGTTATCCGGCGGAAAAGAGAACTCGCAGACCAAGCCGGGCTCTCGCCCGCCGATACGTTGACCCGCGTGCTAGATGAGGTGTGGGGATTTGACCTCAACCCCCTCGCTGTTCAGGCGGCGCGTACCAACTTCCTGATCGCCATTGCCGACTTGGTCGCGCTTGCGGGCATCGAAGTCGAGCTGCCGGTATTGTTAGCAGACGCCGTTTATTCGCCGGCTCACTCGCCTACGGCTGGACAGGAGTTTGTCGAATACGGGATCGGGAGCGCCCAGGCCGATCTCAACATCCTGCTGCCGGCGGCTCTCGCGTTTGATCGACGCCGGCTCGACGACGCCTTTTCGATCATGGCTGACGCTGTTCACGATGAACAGGAATACCCTGACGTAGAGCAGCTTCTCGTCGGAGAAGGGATCATATCGGCGAAAGAGGCGGAGGGGTGGCGCGACGCTCTCGGATCAACCTATGGGCAGGTTCTAGAACTTCACCGCAAGGCGTGGAACGGAATCTGGTTCCGCATCGTGCGTAATTTTTTCTGGTCAGCCGTTGCCGGGCAGTTTGATCTCGTGATCGGCAATCCGCCGTGGGTCCGATGGTCGAACCTGCCCGAACTCTATCGGCAGCGGATTAAGCCAACGTGCGAGCAATACACCATCTTCTCAGAAACCCCCTACCACGGGGGAAATGAGCTCGATATCTCCGGTATGATTACATACACCGTCGCAGACAAGTGGCTAAAGCCTGGGGGCGTTTTAACATTCGTAATCACGCAAACGCACTTCCAGTCTCCTTCGTCGCAGGGATTCCGAAGCTTCCGCATCAATGAAAGCTACAATCTCGTCCCGGAACGCATCGACGATCTGAAGAAGCTCAAGCCCTTCCCCAAGGTCGCCAACAAAACGGCGATCATGCGCTTGCGCAAAGTCGATCACACGAAAAGGGCGACCTTCCCCGTGCCATACACCATTTGGGAGAAGAATGCCGGGGAGTCCGCGGCGATCCCGGAGGGGCTAACAAAAACTGAGGTTCTGGCACGGGTTCAGCAACACGCATGGGAGGCGAACCCCGTTAACGGTGGAAATTCTCCGTGGGCAATTCTGCCGCCTGGCAGGTTTGCGGACATGGCAAGCTTGCAGGGACAGAGCGACTGGGTAAGCGGCCGGAAGGGTGTGACAGCCGACCTCAATGGCGTGTACATGGTCCGCATCGTCGATCAGAACGCTGCGACCGGCCTGGTCCAGGTCGAAACGCGGCCAGAGGCTGGAAAAACTGATATCGGACCGGCGCGACGCTTTTGGATCGAGCCTGATTTACTCTATCCGCTTCTGAAGGGAGCCAGTGATTTCTCCGCATGCGACGTGCATGTGAAGGATCAGCTCTATATCATGGTGCCCAATAAGGGCATCACTGGTGCTGAATACAAAGCGGCAGAGGCGATCGTATCCAAACTCAAGCAGACAAAGAAATTTCTAAGCCACTATAAGTCTCTTCTGGAGCGCAGATCGACCTACAGGCTTCGCCAGAAGGGCGCGCCATATTTTGCGGTGTACAACACCGGATCTTATACATTTTCTCCGTTTAAGGTTGTTTGGGCAGAACTATCGACCACCTTTGAAGCTGCGGTGTTCACTAGCTCCACCGTTCCCCTCATCGGGGCACGTCCTTATGTGCCGGATCACAAAGTATACTTTGCCGATTTTGACTCGGAGGATACTGCGTATTTCGTGTGTGGCATTCTTAATTCCACTCTTGTGAAGGAATACGTCGAGAGTCACACAATCCAGATTCAGGTGAGCAATATTTTTAAACACCTGAACATACCTCGCTATAATCCCAAGGATGCGGGGCACAAGCGACTCGCCGCCCTCGCCAAACGCGCCCATGCCGCGAAATCACAAAAAGTCCGTCAGGACTTGCTCGCCGAGATGGACGTCGCGGCGGAACAAATCCTGACGGCATGAGAACGGCCCTCCCCCTCTAGCCCGTCTTATTCATGAGGGCCGGTTGTTTCTGGCTGCTGAGCGGCGGCCATTGGAGGCCGTGGCGTCTGTTTCGCCGCTGGGCTTTGTCGGGACATGTGGAACGCGTTGGAGGTTGAAGGGGAGAGGGTTTGCGGGGCCTTTCCGCCCCGGCATTCACGGTCCGGCTGGCTGCAGCGTCGTCGCGATGGATCGGAACAGGTGGGCCTCGGGGCAGGGGGCGGCAAAGGCCAGGCGGACGCGCGAGACGGTTTCAATGACGCGGGTCCCAAGCTTGAGGAGCCGCAGCCGCAACGTTGCGAACTCGGCCCTGGCCAGCCGATGGGCTTTCGGCACCGCCTCGCGCAGTGTGAGCATCAGCCAATAGGCGGCGGTGTGCAGCACCAGACGAACCTGGTTGGCGACGGCCGAGCGGCAGGATGTGCGGTCGGAGGCAAGCTGGCTCTTGTGCATCTTGATCAGGTTTTCGGCCTGGCCACGCGCACAGTAGATGACGTCGTAGATGTGCTCGGCGGAACCGTTGCCAAGGTTGGTGACGACGAAGCGGATATCGAGGCCCATCGTGGTCGCCTCGATGCGGGCGCAGGCGCGGCGTTCGGCCTTCCAGGATTTTGCCTTGTAGCGGGTCTCGACATAGCCGCGCAGCACCGGCTTCTGCTCGAGCGCGCGGCGGGTCCGGATATCATCGGCGCTCTCGTCGAGGAGACGCGTCAGGACCTTGTTGCCGGGCAGCCCGAAGGGATCTGTTGCAAACTTTTCGGTAACTCAGTTCGGCGTACGCCTCCGGCACGCTCCGGGGGTGCAAGATGTTCAAAGGCCGCCATTTCGATCGC
>NZ_JAFL01000031.1:0-28712 GCF_019633685.1 Paracoccus sp. J56 | reverse complement strand
CAGAACATATGTCCTGACCGTCGCTATAACACTCATCGTCGCAGGGCTCGCACTGCTCGAAAAAAAACACAAAAAATTACTCGAACGCTAAAGAAGGAAAGACGATTCGGTCAGGGTTACCGGCCCTGCTACCTCGATCGTCAGATCGGCGCGACCGTCCCCGTCCATGTCGATCAGCAGGCGCTGCAGTTCGGGGGATAGCTGTTCCAGACGAATCTGGCCTGCGCCCGAGAACTCCTGGCTGCCGATAAAGGTCAGGTTGAGACCCGAAAGGTCGATCCTGTCGAGGTCCGGCTGGAAATCCAGGATGGTATCGGTACTGCCGTCCAGGTCCTCTGGTGAGTTGAAGACAAAAATGTCAGCTCCGGCTCCGCCGATCAGCGTATCATGACCCCGGCCACCCTGTAGTCGGTCATTTCCGTCATTGCCTTTGAGCAGGTCATGACCGTCGCCGCCAAACAGCACATCATCGCCAGTACCGCCGTCCAGATCGTCATGACCGGTACCACCATCCAGCCGGTCAGCGCCATCACCACCGCGAAGCACATCGTTTCCAGTGCCGCCGTATAGCGCGTCGTTGCCAGCGCCTCCGATCAGCGTGTCGTTACCGCTGTCGCCAGAAAGCGTGTCATTTCCGGCATCGCCTTGCAGCCAGTCGTTGCCCGTGCCGCCAGATAACGAGTCCCGGCCATCCCCGCCACGCAGGGTGTCGTTCCCGCTGTCGCCGTAAAGGACATCATCGCCTATACTGCCATCGACCAGATCATGCCCTTCACCACCATAGATGGTGTCGTTTCCGGCCCCGCCATATAGACGGTCGTGGTCCTGCTGACCCTTGATGAGGTCATCGCCGTCATCGCCGTAAATCGTGTCATGGCCTGACCCTCCCTCCAAGGTGTCATTTCCGGTGCCGCCGCGCAGAACGTCCAGTCCCGCCCCACCAAGGAGTTTGTCGTTGCCTGCCCCTCCGTCAAGCAGGTCGTCCCCGGCATCGCCCATCAGTACATCGTTGCCGCTACCCCCCAGCAGCGTGTCATTGCCGGTTCCACCGGCCATCCGGTCGTTTCCAGTACCGCCATAGAGCCGGTCGTTTCCCGCACCGCCGATCAGGCTGTCGTTGCCAGCCCCGCCGTCAAGGACATCGTCGCCTGCGTCTCCTTGCAGGAAGTCATTGCCGTTGCCGCCGGAAAGCGAATCGTTTCCGGTCCCACCGACCATCCGGTCGTCGCCGTTTCCGCCGATCATCCGGTCGTTTCCCGCGCCACCGACCATCCGATCGTTTCCATCGCCGCCGATCATCCGGTCGTTTCCTGCACCGCCGATCATCCGGTCGTTCCCGGGCCCGCCGTCCAGCAGATCATTGCCTGCGCCTGCGATCAGCACGTCATTCCCTTCGCCGCCCACCAGAGTGTTGTGGCCGTGTGTGTCGTGGAGGGTGTCGTTCCCGTCGTCTCCGCGCAGAATGTCATTGCCGCTTTCGCCATACAGGCTGTCATTTCCCGCCCCGCCATAGAGCGTGTCATTTCCCGGCCCGCCGTATAGCCTGTCGTTTCCTGCGCCGCCGTAAAGCCTGTCATTCCCCGCGCGGCCATAAAGCCGGTCGTGGCCGCCGCCGCCCAACAGCGAGTCATTGCCGGTCCCCCCGTCGAGAGTATCGTTTCCGTCCCTGCCTATCAGCCTGTCGTTGCCAGCAAGGCCATAGACTTTCGAGCCGTAGCGGCTGGCGACCAGCTTGTCGTTGCGCGCCGTGCCGACCACTTTGGTGGTCATGTCCGGTGGCGCGTAATGCCCGATCGGGAAAAGGGATTCGTCAAAGGAGTTCGCCTGCAGCGTCGTCTTGTCGCGTGTCATGATTACAAGAACCGTTTTTCCATAAAAGATTTTTATTCCATAGGCTTGCGGCCGGAACACCAGCTGTCCCGTGCTGCGGATCATGTCCAGGAAGGATAGGTCCAGCTTGTCGACGCCAAGCTCGAAATCGGTGATGGTGATCGTGCCGTTGACCTCCATCGGGACGAATGTGTCCGCTCCTTTACCACCGGTCATCCTCACCGGGCTGCTACCGGCGATCAGGATGTCGTCGCCCGCCCCGCCGTCCATATGCGTGGTTTTGGCGCTGGCCTGCATCATGTCGCTGCCAGCGGTGCCGATCTGCTTGCCGGCGCCGACCACCTTCGTCAGGCCGATGCCTCCCGGGTCAAAGGCGAATTGCGTGATGCCTTTTTCGGTGCGGGATGAGACAAAGAGCGCGATCTTGCCGTCGATCACCATGGCCGACAGGGCTGAGACATCGGCGAGGGTCAGTTTGTCTGTGTCGACCAGTGTTTCCAGATGCATCAGCCGTCCATCGGGCAACATGGTAAAGACGCTGAGCCCGTCATCGCCGCCGCCGACAAAGATGAAGGCGCGGCCGTCCATCATCACGGTTTCCAGTGCGGTGGCTCCGGCAAATCGGGTCGTGCGCTCGTCAATGATGTGATCCACCGGCTCAAGCGCGCCGTCATAGGTCAGCCGCATCGTGGTCAGCGACGAGCTTTGCGCCGAGGCGACCACCAGATAGGTTACGGCTCCAACCGTCACCGTGCCCAGATGTGTCGGCTGGTTCATGCCGAGGCCGCGGTCCGCCCATAGCATCTGCGCAGTCCCTACCGAGCCGTCGGCATGGATCATCTGCACCGCGACATAGTTGCCCATGGCCGAGGCCGAGATGATGAAGCTGCGATCCCCCAGCTGCGTCACCAGCATGTCGTTTATTTCGGCCCCCTGAACGCCCGGGCCGGTCGGCAGCGCGACATCGGTGAGGTGGCTGATCTTGCCCTTGTCGCCGAACTTCCAGATCTCGAACCCGGTCTGCCCGTCGCGCGCGAAATAGAAAAACCGGCCCCCGGTCGTCTCGAACTCGCCCAGCTGGACGATATCGCCGGATTGTTTGCCCTTCAGCAGCCGGATGCTCTCTGCAAAGCTGCCGTCATCATCCAGCAGGAACCCCGAGCCGAGTGTTTCGCGCATGCCGGTGCCAAACAGAACTGGTCCGCTGTTGAGGGTGATGATGCTGGCCCCCGGCGTGCCGGCATATTGGAACGATTGCGGATAGGCATGGCGGTCGATCATCTCGATCGGCTGGTCGGCCGAGGTGATGCGATAGGCGGCCATGCCTCCACCGACATGGGTAACGCTGTAAAGCGTGTATCCATCGGTTCCGGCATGGGTTTGCAGGTCCGTGATATTGGTCACGAAACTTGTCGCTGGGCCGGTATAGGTGGCAACGTGACGGTAACGCATGGCAGGATCGCTTGTGGTAGTTCATCGCGGGGTCATCCCGCCGCCCTAACAAAGTGCTAACCCCGCCAGATAAGTCACCCATTATTCCCCGTGCATTTTAATGGTCTCACGCTTAGTCTGCGCGTTACATGCATGGCTTGTGCGTGGTTCCGAGTTCCTCCATACCGCTGATGCGACAAGTAGACTGGTTAAAGACCGATGCAGATTCAAAAGACCTCGTTGCCGGGCGTGCTGATCATTGTTCCGTCCCGTTTCGGTGACGAACGCGGGTTTTTCAGCGAAAGCTGGAGCCGCAGGACATTGCACGAGGCGGGGCTCGACCTGCCAGAGTTCGTTCAGGACAATCACTCTCTTTCCTCCGCTGTCGGAACGCTGCGTGGATTGCATTTCCAGTCGCCGCCGCATGCGCAAGGCAAGCTGGTGCGCTGTGGGCGCGGGCGGCTTTTCGACGTCGCGGTCGATATCCGTAAAGGCAGTCCGACTTATGGAAAATGGACTGGCTGTGAGCTGTCTTTTGAGAATGGATGCCAGCTGTGGGTACCGGCGGGCTTTCTGCACGGCTTTGTGACGCGTGAGCCGGACACGGAAATCCTCTACAAATGTACAGACCATTACGCGCCCGATTGCGACGGGGCGGTAGCCTGGGACAGTATCGGCATCGACTGGGGCCTGACAGATCCACCGATTCTGTCGGCCAAGGACGCCAGGGCCCCGGCATTGAACGAGTTCGACAGCCCTTTCACCTATCAAGGGCCCTTTGATTACGAGGCGAGGCTATGAAGATTCTGGTGACCGGTGGCGCGGGGTTCATCGGTTCGGCAGTGGTGCGGCTGGCGGTGGCGCGCGGGCATGAAGTAGTGAACCTAGATGCGCTGACCTATGCGGCTAATCTGGCGAATGTGGCCTCGGTCGCGGACAGCCCGCTTTATCGTTTCGAACAGGCCGATATTCGCGACCGGGCGGCGCTTGATCGCATCCTCTCGACCCATAAGCCCGATGCGATCATGCACCTGGCTGCTGAAAGCCATGTGGATCGCTCGATCGACGGGCCGGGCGCATTCATCGAAACGAACGTGACCGGAACCTATAACCTGCTTGAGGCGGCGCGTGCCTACTGGACCACGCAGGGCCGGCCCGAGGGGTTCCGTTTCCACCATATCTCGACCGATGAAGTCTTTGGCTCTTTGGGCGAGACTGGCCAGTTCACCGAGACTACGCCCTATGACCCGCGCAGCCCCTATTCGGCCTCGAAAGCCGCATCCGATCATCTGGTCCGCGCCTGGCACGAGACCTACGGCCTGCCGGTGGTGCTGACCAATTGTTCAAACAATTACGGGCCTTTCCATTTTCCGGAAAAGCTGGTGCCAGTGGTGATCCTGAACGCTCTGCATGGCCGACCGATCCCAGTCTATGGTGATGGAGGCAACGTGCGCGACTGGCTTTATGTCGAGGATCACGCCGACGCGTTGCTGCTTGCCTTGGAAAAGGGCAGCCTGGGCCGCAGCTATAACATCGGTGGCGAGAATGAGGCGCGTAATATAGATCTGGTGCGGACCATTTGCGCCCATATGGACCATCTGCGCCCAGAATCCGCGCCGCATGACCGGCTGATCACCTTTGTTGCCGACCGGCCAGGTCACGACCGCCGCTATGCGATCGACCCGACCCGCATCCGTACCGAACTGGGTTGGCGCCCCTCGGTCACGGTCGAAGAGGGGCTCAGGCGTACTGTCGAATGGTACCTGAACAACGAAGACTGGTGGCGCCCGTTGCTGAGCCGTCAGGGCGTTGGCGAAAGGCTTGGCAAGGCATGAAGGGCCTTTTGGTCTTTGGCCGCACCGGACAGGTTGCAACCGAATTGGCCCGTCTGGTCCCCGAGGCGCGTTTTCTGGGACGCGATCAGGCTGATCTGACTGATCCGCAGGCTTGTGCTGCGGCAATTCGTACCTCGGGCTGTGCAGCGGTGCTGAACGCTGCTGCCTATACCGCCGTGGATCGCGCCGAATCCGAGCCAGATCTGGCGCGCGCCATCAATGCCGAGGCTCCGGTCGCAATGGCCCGGGCAGCCGCCGAACTGGGCGTGCCGTTCCTGCATATCTCGACCGATTACGTTTTTGACGGTTCGGGCGAACGGCCTTGGGACGAGACTGACCCGACTGGCCCGCTAGGCGTCTATGGCGCGACCAAGCTTGCGGGTGAGGTGGGCGTTGCCGGTGCGGGCGCGCAATGGGCGGTTATGCGAACCTCTTGGGTGTTTTCGGCCCATGGCGCCAATTTCGTCAAGACCATGCTGCGGCTGGGTGCCGAGCGTGAGGAATTGCGCGTGGTTGCCGATCAGCACGGCGGCCCGACCCCTGCGGGTGATATTGCTGCCGCCTGTCTTGCCATGCTTGATACCATGCGCGCCGATCCTGCTCGGGGTGGCATTTATCATTTCGCGGGCGCGCCCGATGCCTCTTGGGCCGGTTTTGCGCGCGAGATCATGACGCAGGCGGGGCTGTCTTGCCGCGTGACCGAAATTGCCACCTCGGATTATCCCACACCTGCGCGACGCCCGGCGAACTCACGCCTGAACTGTGCCGCCATTTCACGAGACTTCGGCATCAACCGCCCCGATTGGCGTGCCGGTCTCGCCAAGGTATTACAGGAGCTGAAACCATGACCCAATCCGGCACTCCAACCAGCCGACGCAAGGGCATTATTCTGGCCGGCGGTTCGGGCACGCGACTGTATCCGATCACCATGGGCGTGTCGAAACAGCTGTTGCCGATCTATGACAAGCCGATGATCTATTATCCGATTTCGGTGCTGATGCTTACGGGCATTCGTGAGATCGCGATCATCACCACGCCCGAGGATCAGGCACAATTTCAGCGTCTGCTGGGTGATGGCAGCCAATGGGGGCTAAGCTTCGAATACCTGGTGCAGCCCTCGCCCGACGGGTTGGCACAGGCCTATATCCTTGCCGAAGACTTCCTCTCCGGTGCGCCCTCGGCCATGGTGCTGGGCGACAATATTTTCTTTGGCCACGGCTTGCCAAATTTGTTGGCCTCGGCGGATCAGCGGACCGAAGGTGGTACGGTTTTTGGCTATCGCGTCGCCGATCCCGAGCGTTATGGCGTGGTCGATTTTGACCAGGACGGCCGTGCCCGCGCGATTATTGAAAAACCGCCTGTCCCGCCTTCGGATTATGCGGTGACGGGGCTTTATTTCCTTGACGGTACAGCGCCTGCGCGCGCGCGCGAAGTAAAGCCATCGGCTCGTGGTGAGCTTGAAATCACTACGCTGCTCGAGACTTATTTGCATGAGGGTCAGCTGACGGTCGAGAAGATGGGCCGGGGTTTCGCCTGGCTCGACACCGGCACTCACGCCAGCCTGCTCGATGCCGGCAACTTTGTGCGCACATTGGAACAGCGTCAAAGCTTGCAGACTGGCTGCCCGGAAGAGATTGCCCATGGCCAGGGCTGGATTGGCGCTGACCAACTGCGCGAGCAGGCACGCAAATTCGCCAAGAACGATTACGGCAACTACTTGGCGCGCCTGCTGAAGTAAGGTGGTCGTTGCTCACCCGGCATCTGGTGGATCGGGTTCAGGATGAAGTGTCCTGGCTCTGAGGTTCAGACTGACCCGCTCCCCGGATTGTCCGTGTTCAGACCAAGCCCGTTCCGGGCTTGGCCCTTCTCTGACCGGTTGAGATATCCCTGTGACGTTGAATGCAGCGGTGCAGGACCGGAGCGTGTCGAATGCAGAAGAGATCGACTGCAGGGCATAAAGACAGTCGTCCTGTGACACCGGGACCTCTGCCTCCTCCTCGCTCGGAGTCGTCGAACAAGGTTTTTCGGCCCAGTCTTCATGTTCTCGACCGTGTGAGATTTCCGCCATTTCGCCACGACCTTTGGGTTAATACCGCGGTTCATCGCGGTGGTCGACGCTTCTGATCGCTGTATTGCTGCTCAGATGGTGCGCGCAGTCGTGGCGCCTTCGTGACGAACTCGTCCCATAAGGCATTCTTACATCCCAAAGAATGGATCGCCCATCAAACTGTGGGAACGAACGGTTAGGCTTTACAATAGCGCGGCCAAATCATTGGCCCTGCTGCTGCCGGAGCCCTTTCCGTACAACCGTTTAGTCTTACTGCGTCACAAACAGCTGCGCGGATCTCGGTTGAGTTGTGCGCAGCCAGGATATCGGAGCAAGCTGCGGGCGAGCGCTGCGGCAGGGAGTCGGCGGATGATGGTGATCGAGTTCTGGATGTGGCCGTCCGGATCTGATCGGCGGCGGCGGCGCGGTGTCGAGAACTACAGGGAATGGGGGCCTTGCCACTTTGGGTAAAGATCGCCGGATGGTTACCGCCTCAGCTTATTGCTCAGTGTGGAATGAACAGAGGTTTGCGGCGTTCATGTGGCACCGGAGTCCACTGCTCATGATTCACGATGGCGCGTGGTGCATGACACTCAAGCCAAATCTTATGATGACTTGGTGCTCTGTCCCGGAACGGACAAGAATATTCGCGGCTATGATGACAGCGGTTTGCTCAAGGCGAGGTGGGGGCAGGCCGCGACGCGGTTGTCGGTACAGGCCGCTAATGGATAAGATAGCGCCGCGCCGTTTTATCCGCCAAGGCAGCGCGGCGAATTTCAGATATCCACGCGTTGGTGGGTTGGGAAAGCAGGTCATGCCCTTTTCCCTCTCCCTCTCCGCATCGCCGATTGTTTTAGCTTGTATTTTTGGGGTCCGGAATGCGTAAGCGTCCGGTAAGAGCTGCTGCCAGAACTGCCAAGGTGCCCGTTCGGGTCTGCCGATAAAGCCGCAGCCGCAGCATTCCGGCAAAGGCATTTGGACCGCTGGCATTCAAGATCTCTCCGAAACGCTCTAATAAGCGCTGGTTCTCGGGGAGTAGTCGGGAGGCGACAGGTTCCAGCGCCTTTTGGTTCCGTGCCAGCCAGTCCGCAAACTTTCCGTTTATCAGCATTGAGGCCCGTGCAGCCTTCGCTCGTGCCGTATCGTTCCGCCCCATCAGATTTTTCCGATGCTGGCGATAAAGCAGCACTTGTGCCCGGTCGCGCATGATACTCGCGCCCGCACCCGACAGGATTTGATAGGCCCACCAGTCATGCGAGATGATGCCTGCTGCTTCGGCTGCCGGGACTGTCGCCTGCAACAGCCGGATCGCCTGCGAGTTGGCAAGGATCGTATTGCCCGGCAAACAGGCTTGGATCAGTGCGTTGCGAAACGTAAACGGTCCGGGGAAATGCGGTGCCGCGGCAAGCGGGTTCAGCGCCTCGTCGCAGATTGTTGTTCGCGCGGCATAAATCGCTGCATCTATGCGTCCGTGCAGGAAGGCCACGCCGCGCTCCAGCCGGTCCGGCAGCCAGACATCATCCTGATCGGCATAAGCCAGCCACCCGCCGGCATCGACCCGTTGGGTCAGGTGTAGGAAGTTCCGGGTCGATCCTTGTCGGGGACCGTCTATCAGCTCTACTTGTCCCGAGGGGCGAGTGCGGGCAAACTCCGCAACAATCTGCCGCGTTCCATCCGTCGAGCCGTCGTCGGAAACAATCAGCTTCCAGTCTGAGATGCTTTGCGCAGCCAGACTGTCTAGCTGGGCGCGAATGAACCGCGCCCCGTTATAACTGGCCATGGCAATAGTGATCGGCGGATGCAATTGGGTCTCCGATAATATCGCCTCTTTCCTATAAGGATCCTGCGGATCGGGCCAGAGGGCGTTATTGCTCTTGTCGGCCAATATCCTCGATCAGAATGCGTCTGACATTCGGTCCCGCAGTCTTTTGCGCCGCTGCAAGCAGGGATGTTCGCAACTTTTGAAGCGTGACCTCAGAGGTGAAATTGCCATCAAAAGCGCCTGTATTTGCCTCGATCATCAGCGCATTGAGCAGGCTGTCCCGCAGGCGCAATTCTTGCGCTTCAATCTCGGCCTGGGCAGAGGCGGGGGTTTCGATGCCGAGTGACAGGATCATCACAGCTGTTGGTGAACCATTGCGCAGGACAGGCACAAAAAACTGGGTTGGAAAACGGAACCACCCAAGGGTGTCGTCCTTTGTTGTGGACGAGCTTTCGCCTTTGCCTGTTTGGGATGCGGCGTCAGCCTGTTCAGTAGCTGTGCCTTGGGTTCTGGTTTCATCTGCAGGCTTGGGCTCACCCAAAATATCGCCACTGATCGCCCCCCCAACGAAGGCCAGTACGGGCAGCAAGATTAGCAATAGTTTTTTCACGACCGCTCCGCCTGCTTAATAGGGCAGAAGGATATCGGCGACCTGCTGACCGTAGCGCGGCTGCTGTACATCGCTGATCTGGCCGCGCCCGCCGTAAGAAATACGGGCACCGGCGATACGGTCATAGGCAATCTCGTTGCGGCGCCTGATATCTGATGGGCGCACAAAACCGCTAACGGTCAGTTCACGCACCTCGTTGTTCACACGTACCTCTTGCGTGCCCTGGATACGCAGAACGCCGTTGGGCAGGCGATCGACAACGGTAGCTGCCACCCGCAGAGTCAGTTTGTCACGTCGGGAAATATTCCCGCTGCCTTTGAAGCTGGAGGCAGCCTTGGCATCGGCCAGTTCTTTCATACTGGCACCCTCAGGCAGGGCCTCGTCGATACGTTGCGGCAGCCCGATCATTGAGGGAATACTGACCTTGTCTGACGAACTGCGACTGCGGCCCGAGCTGTTCTGGATCTCGGCCCGGTCGTCGATTTCGATCACCACGGTCAGGATATCGCCGCGCTGCGAAGCTCGGCGGTCCGCGACCAGAGAGTTTTGCGCGCTGCTCCACAGCGAGGCCGTGCTTTGCGGCCTGTCGGGCAGCTCATTGACACCATAGCCTGACGAGGTCATGGCCTGAAATTCGACGCTGCTTTCGGGTTCGGTCATAGATGGGGGGCGGCCAAGGTGAGACACCCGTGCGCAGGCCGAAAGCGACATGGCAAGTGTCAGTGCACCAACTAGCGTGAGAGAATGGGACGGCGTATATCGGGACATGAGATTCACTTTCAGTTATTCTGGACGATGACCGAACCGTCAGGCGCGACACGGCCGGAAACAGTCACGCGTGAGCTGCTGTTCAGTACCCGGATGATCTGACCGACCTTCCCGGCAGATAGCGCGCGCCCCTCGGTCTCGATTCGCAGAGCGGCTTTTTCATAGGTCAGCGTGACAAGCTGGTTGCGACCAATCAGGGTAGGTTCGGTCAGGGCAGATGGGTCGATCCTTCGCCCCTCATAGACCATGACACGCAGCTGCTGGCCGAGGATCTGGGTGATATCTTCGATACCTCCCGCCTGATCCGGGGCGAGGGTGACATCCTCGGCTGAGATAACCGTGCCGGCGGGTAGTGTACGGCTGGCGACTGCCGCACCGGCTGTGGCCCACTGCGGCAGTAGCATAAACATCAGGGCAATGGCGCGCATCAGCGGACCTGCACCGTTGTACCAAGCATCTGGTCTGCGGCAGAGATGACCTTGGAATTCAGTTCATAACCGCGCTGGGCCTTGATCAATTCGGCGATCTCGCGCACCGGATCGACCGCGCTTTCCTCAAGCCAGCCGGCGCGGATCGTGCCCAGCCCCTCTTGTCCCGGCGAGGCGACCCGGGGTGTGCCCGATGCCGTGCTTTCCAGAAACATGTTCGAACCGATGGCCTCGAGGCCCTTTTCGTTGATAAAACTTGCCAGGGTGATCTGGCCAAGGTTTTCGGGTTCGACCCGGTCGCTGAAATAGGCAAAGACTTCGCCATTGGCGTTGATCGAGATGCTTCGGGCATCCTCGGGGATGGTAATGTCAGGTACCAGCGGATAGCCTTCCGAGGTGACGATCTGACCTTCCGGCGAACGTTTCAGACTGCCGTCTCGGGTATAAGCCGAAATGCCTGAGGGCAGGGTGATCTCAAGATAGCCGCCGCCATCGATGGCGATATCCAGATCCCCATTGGTCTGGGTCAGCGACCCTTGGGCCAGCATGACGGATACGCTGGCCGGGCGCACCCCCATACCAAGCTGGATCCCTGCCGGAACCATTGTGCCGCTGGTTGAGGTCAGCGTACCCGGGCGAGTGACCTGCTCATATTGCAGGTCGGCAAATTCGGCGCGCCGGGCGTTATAACCAGTCGTGGACATGTTGGCGAGGTTGTTAGAGATGACCTCGACGCGCATCTGCTGTGCGCTCATCCCGGCGGCTGCTATCTGAAGTGCTTTCATGGTTTTAGTCCTTTTACCGGGTCAGAATTGTGATGGCCTGACGGATGCGCTGGTCCTCTTGATCAAGGAAGCTTTGGCCCAGTTGATAAGCGCGCTGAACCTCGATCATGCGCGCGATTTCAAGTACCGGGTCGACATTGGAGCCCTCAAGAAAACCCTGACGCAGTACTGCGTCATCCAGTGGTTCGGCTGCATCGCCGGGATCGAAAAGCGTACCCGCCACATGCTGCAGGCGGGACTGGTCCGTAACTGCAAAGATGCCCACCCGCCCAACGGGCGTGCCGTCGGCGGAAATTGTACCATCCATGCCGATACCGATGTCGCGCACGCCCGCAGGGATGACGACGGGTGCCTGCCCATCGTCGAGCAACTGATAACCGTCGGGGTTAACAAGTTCGCCCTCAGCATTGGTCATGAAGGCACCGGCCCGGGTCAGGCGGTTGCCTTGCGGTGTCTGGACCATGAAGAAACCCTTGCCATCAATCGCCAGATCAAAGCGGCCGTTCGTCAACGTCATGTCGCCAGGGCGCTGGTCGATCATGCGCCCATGGGCATTGGCCATTGCCAAGGTCTCGCCACGCCGATCAAGCGACACCATATATTCCGAAAATACGACACCTTCGCGCCGAAAGCCGGTGGTGTTGGCATTGGCAATATTGTTGGCAACAGAGCGCATTTCGCGCATCAACCCGGATTGCCTGGTCAGGGCGGCATAGATCGCGTTATCCATAACCTAGGACCCCGCAATCCCTGGCAAGACCTGATCGGTAAAGAACCCGGTCAGCATGGCGGTCATAAAGCTCATGCTGACCCAGAATACCGCCAGCATAAGGCCCACCTTGGGAACAAAGGTCAGCGTCATTTCCTGCACCGAGGTCAGGGCCTGCAAAAGACCGATGATCACACCCACCACCAGCGCCACCCCCAGCAGCGGTGCGGCCATGCGCAGCGCGATCCACAGCGCTTGCCGGGTGAGGTCGAAGATCAGGTTCTCATCCATGACCAGATCCTCAGACCGGCATCCGCAGGATTTCCTGATAGGCCTCGACCACCTTGTCGCGCATGGCGACCACGGTCTCGAGCGCGATTTCGGCCTGGGCGATACTTTGCACCAGATCATGCGTCTCGGCCTTGCCGGTCATGGCGCCGGTGGCGGCGGCATCAACCTGATCCATCATCCGGGAAAACACTGAGGCCGCGCCTTGCGGATCGTGATTGCCTGGCGCGACGACGTTGCGCACGCGGTCATAAGAAGTAGCGGCGAGGGTCGGGGTAATCATGGCAGTTCCTTTCTTATCGGCGGATCAGGTCCAGCAATGCGTCGCCCATCTGGCGCGATTGCTCAAAGACGCGCAGGTTCGCCTCATAGCTGCGGCCCGCCTCCTTGGAGTCGGCGATCTCGATGATCAGATCGACGTTCGATCCTGCGTAATAGCCGTTCTCATCAGCCATCGGATGGGCGGGATCATAGATCTGAGGTAGTTCGCGCCGATCAAACCGGGTTGGTCCGGCGGTGACGGCACCGGTTCGGCGGCCAAAGTCGACCTGCTCTTCAAAGGCTACCACCTTGCGGCGATAGCCGGGCGTGTCGGCATTGGCGATGTTTTCGGAAATATGTCGCAGCCGCACGGCCTGCGCGCGCATACCCGAAGCGGCCAGTTCAATGGCGGAAAGCGTTTCTGACATCCTTATACCCCCTAGCCACGACGTCCGAGGCTGGTACGGATCAGATTGAGCGAGGATTTTGTCACCGCCAGCGCCAGATCGAATTCACGCCTGGCCTCGGCGCTGCGGATCATTTCATCCTCAAGCGAGACAGAGTTGCCGTTCGGCGCGGGCTCACCCTTGTCGTCGATCACGCGCGGGCTGCCGCCCCAACTGGCGCCGGTCAGATGGCGAGGACGTGAGGCGCGCATCTCTACCGCGCCTTGCGTGTGATAGGTTTTGGTAAAGCTGGCCAGATCGCGGGCACGAAAGCCCGGGGTATCGGCATTGGCCACGTTGCGGGCAATCAGCTTTTGCCGTTCGGCAGCATGGGCCGTCAGCGAATTGGCCATCCGCAAAGTCTCGATCCGGTCAAACATCGCGGCATCTCCTCAGGTTCCGATAAACCCGGTCTTAACCCCAACAGGTTTAGAAACCCTTTCCAGGACCGGACGGACCGGCAGCGGGGAGAAGCAGAAATTGGATAAAATGCTGTCTATTGCGGCGCGGATGGGACGAGTCCGCATGATCCGGCACTTTGGCCAGGTCAGCGCCATTCAGGCGGGCCTGATCCTTGCAGGCGGGCTGTCAAGCCATGCTTCCTTAGGAGATCGTGTCGTCTTTTCAAAGGGTTCTGGTGCATCTTTGGGCGGGGAGATCATCGCGCTGCACGACCATCAGGTGGCAATTCTGCCCGAAGGTCCGATGGAGGGGCTGTCGATCGGCACGCCCGTTGAGCTGGTCTTTGCACCCTCTCTTGCACCCGCCGATAGCTGGATCGGGCGAATCATCGATCCCTTTGGCAGGCCGCTGGATGGTCGTCCCCTTGCCGCCGGGAGGGAGGAACGGGGTTTCCGCACGCCTCCGCCGCCCGCTGCGCTGCGTAACCGGCTGGGCGTGCGGCTGGATACGGGGCTTGCCGTCTTTGACACCATCCTGCCCCTGGTGCGGGGGCAGCGAATGGGGCTGTTTGCCGGCTCGGGCGTGGGCAAATCCACGCTGCTTTCGTCCCTGGCCAAGGGCGTCTCGGCTGATGTGGTGGTGATTGCGCTGGTGGGGGAGCGTGGCCGAGAGCTGCGCGAGTTTGTCGAGGAAACGCTGGGCGAAGAGGGGATGGCACGTTCGGTCGTGGTGGCGGCTACCTCGGATCAGTCGCCGTTGATGCGCAGGCGCTGTGCCTGGGCTGCGATGACGGTGGCCGAGCATTTCCGCGACCGCGGACAGCATGTGCTGTTTCTGGCCGATTCGATCACCCGTTTTGCCGAGGCGCATCGTGAGATCGCGCTCGCCGCTGGTGAAAGCCCCAGCTATCGCGGTTTCCCCCCCTCGACCTCGCATCTGATCATGTCGCTGGCCGAGCGTTCGGGGCCAGGGCCAATCGGCTCGGGCGATATTACTGCAATTTTCAGCGTGCTGGTCGCGGGTTCGGATATGGAGGAGCCGGTAGCCGATATCCTGCGCGGCGTTCTTGATGGCCATGTGGTTCTGGATCGCGCCATCGCCGAACGGGGCCGTTTCCCGGCAGTGGATGTGCTGCGTTCGGTCTCACGCTCTTTGCCTCAGGCGGCGAGCACGGCCGAGAATGCGCTGATCGCGCGTGCGCGCGCGACGCTGGGAACCTATGCAGAATCCGAGCTGATGATCCGCGCTGGCCTTTATTCACAAGGCTCTGATCCGCGGGTGGATGAGGCGGTGCGGTTATATCCGGCGCTGGATCAGTTCTTTACCCACAAAAGCCCTGATGCGCGACAAAGCTTTGCGTTACTGGCCGACGCTTTGGGTATGCCCCCGCCACGTCCCGAATGAAGGCGTGGCATGGAAACAAATCCCTTACTGGCACAGCCGATAGCCACCCCGCCGCACCTTGATGTCGACATGCAGATGATCGTCATGGGCGGCATTGCTGCCCGGCCCCAGGACTGTGGTGAAATGCAGGCAGGCGGCCCCGCGGATCGCGCGCTGAAAGGCCTCATGCAGGTCGCCGCTGTCCTGCCGCGGCTTGATCTCGATCCGCGAGCCGTCCTCAAAACGGAAAGCGGCAATGTCGAAAGCATTGCCAAAAGCGTGTTCCGAAAGGTTTTCGCCTGTGGTCCCGACTGTCGCACGGCATTGATAGGTCGAACCGGGCTCCAGCGCCGCAAGCCGGGGCCGATCAGGCAACAGGGCAGCGGCGGGCAGGACAAAATCACGCAGCCAATAGGCAAGGTCGCGGGCCAGATCACAGCGCATCAGGGCACCGCCCGGTATCTCGATCCCCGGCAAGGGCCGGCGCAAAAGCACGGGCCGGTCAATCCCGCAATCACGTTGGTCGGGATCGAGGACGGGTGCTTCCTCACTGTAATCGGCGCCAAGCAACGTCAATTGCAGCAGGCAGGCAGAATAATCGAAATCGCTTTCCCGCAACTGGCTGTGAATGGGCGGGCCGACCGGGGTGGCCGGGGTTTCTGGCTTGGCGGTGGGGGCGGCTGGTGCGCTTGTACTATCGGTGGTGTCGTCAGGGGCGGGCTGAGGCTGCTCAGGGTAGGCCTCGGCTGCCTCTGGTCGCGGCGCAGGGCGAATGTCCCCCGGGCTTTCCTCGGGTTTGGGAGGCGGGGCGATATCATCCGACGGCGTCTCGTCCAAAGCCAGCGAGGGCAGGCCAGGCAGTGCCGAGATCAGGATTGCCGAAAGATATCGCCCCGGCCTGCGCATTCAGGGCTGCCCGGCCTGCGGATAAAGCGTGACACTGCCCGGGGCTTCGCCTGGCAGGCTGCTTGGCAGGGTGACGTCCGAAGGATACTCGGGCTCCTCGGTCGCCGGGGCGGCAGGCGGGACCTCGGGCACCAGAGGCTCACTCGTGGCAGGGGTCGCGGGGGTGACGACCAGAGGCTCAGAGCCTGCCGCGGTTGCAGCGGCAGTTGGTGCGCCAAGGGCGGCGGCGGCGGATGTGGCAGCAGCAACGGCGGCCGGAGCGGCTTCGCCTGCGAAGGCCGCAGGGGGCAGGCGGTTGCCGCGGGCTGGTGGCCGGGTCGAGGCGATTGCCGTGGTCGCCGCGGTCTGTGTCGCCGCAGCCACCGGCGACACGCCGGTCACGTCAGAGATTCTGACCCCGGGGGGCAGGAACTCGACCGTTGTAACCTTGGCCTTGACCATATGCGCCAGCTCCCATGCGTCCCAGTTCGTCAGCCGCACGCAGCCATGCGACTGGCTCAGGAACAATTGCGAGGGCGTGGCGGTTCCGTGGATGCCGTAGGTCGGCTCGGAAAGGTCGATCCAGACATTGCCCACAGGCCCGTTGGGTCCGGGCGGGATGATCAGTACCCGATCATTCTGTCCCTGCTTGAAATTGCGATGCGGGTTATAGGTATAGGTCGGGTTCAACGCCACGGCATCGACGACGTGATTGCCATGTGGCGATGGCGTATCAGAAGAGCCGACCGTTGCCGGATAATCCGCGACCATATTGCCCCGCGCGTCATAAGCGGCGACACGGCGGGTTTCCTTATCCACGATGATCCGGGTGACGGTGGCGCGGATCGGCTTTGCCGGGACGGTGACATGGATGGTCTCGCCGGGCTGGAAACTTGCGCCGGGGTTCAGCTTGGCCAGAAACTTTTCATCCATGTGAAAGCGTTCGGCCAGTCTTTCCAGCACGCTCGTATAACCCTGCGAGGTCATCGCAGCCTTTTCGGCATAATCCGGGGGAATGCGATCGACGAGGCCAGTCGCGTCCTTTTCGACGATGGTATATTCCATGGTCAGCGGCGGGCCAGCATAGCCCTGCAGCAGTTCCCAAACCGCGTGATCCATGCGACCGGTCATCGGCAGACCGGCCCGCCTCTGAAAGGCCTTGATGGCGCTTTCACTCATCCCTCCGCGCCAGCCGTCCACGACCCCCGGCGAGATGCCCGAGCGGTCCAGCAGGATCTGCACCTTGGCCGTCAGTGCCGACTGACCGGGGGGCAGGCCGGTGCCGTCATAGGTGGCCTGCTCGATTTCGGCGGGGGTGATCGACACCAGCGCCTTTGGCCGAGGCGGTGCGGTCGGAGCTATCGTGGTCGCGGCGGACGTGCCTGAAGGGGCCGCCTGTGCCCATCCGGGCGAAAGCGGAATGGCCAGGGTTGTCGCCATCAGGGCGAAGCGCAAAAACGCACCCCTGCGAAATCGGGTCGGGAACATGCTCGGCTCCGGTCTGCTTGCCTGTATTGTTCTGGTTGTGTCCAGCACATTTGGCCAAATGCGCAGGACAAGGCAAGCAAATGCCGGTCAACTCGGGTTGATCGCGACCTTTCAGATCGTCGCGGCAAAGCGGTGATGCTGCGGGAAATAACGCCGGGTAAGCGATATAGGCATGTTGTTCAGCCAGTCCAGCCGCTCGACCAGCAACACGGGGTCCCCGGGCTGCAGTTGCAGCGCGTCGGTTACGAAACGCTCATTTGCAAGGGCGGCGCCGATTGCCATGCTGCCGCGGTTGATCGGCACATGGCCAAGCAGCCATTCGCAAGGGCTGATCCGGCTAAGCGCCTCACGCGTCAGGCCGGGGGTGGCAAAGTGGTTGATCCAGCGTTCTTCGCAGCAATAGGGCGCGCCATCGGCGGTAAAGCTGGCGCGGACGCGCAGCAGCCGGTCATCGGTGCGCAATAGCATCGCCTGGGCAGTATCGGGCGGCGGCGGACATTCTTCGTAAAGCAGCAGCGAATAGCCGTAGGCCTTGCCTGTCGCCTCGATCTCGCGCCGCAAAAGAAAGCGGACCATCTGGACGCGGGGGTGCTGTGCGACGCGGGTGCCGACCTTGCGGCGGCGCTCAAGAACGCCGCTTTGCGCAAGTGCCTGCAGGGCGCGGTTGACGGTGGCGCGCGCACAGCCGAACTCGGATGCCAGCTCGGCTTCGGTCGGGATCAGCTGCCCTTCAGCCCATTCTCCGTTGTGGATGCGGCTCAGGACTTCTTCCTGGACGGTTTGCCAGGTCATGTTTCGTCGCTTGCGTTCCTGCAGCTCTGCCGAAAGTGCCTGTGCCATGTGGCTGGGTAGCTCGATCATTGTTTCAGAATACGTCTTTGTTCATTGAGGTTGCGGCAGAACTCAATACGCAGGCACTTGAACGAAAGCACTGCCCGAAGGGGGTGAGCACCGGATTCCAGAGCGGCCAAGCCAGCCCGACCGGGGGCCTGAAACTGGACCCATTCGTTCAGTTTTGAGTGCAAATTCCTGCAGGGGTCAAGGATATTTCCGAACGCCGGCCAGGATCCGCCTGTCACGGTTGACAATCCTCCGGCCCAGCACGACAAATCGGGCGATTTTCAAGAGGTGAGATTCTGTGTCGGACGTTTCGACATTCCGCGGCCAGGGTGTCTCTGCCACGGCCTGGACGGTGCTGGTCGCGATCAGCCTGTGCCATATGATCAACGACATTATGCAGTCCATGCTGGCTGCGATTTATCCGCTGCTGCGCGAAGAGTTCTCGCTGACTTATTGGCAGATCGGGATGATGACCTTTGCCTTTCAGGTCACGGCCTCGCTGTTGCAGCCGGCGGTCGGTATGGTGACGGATCGTAACCCGATGCCGCGCTCGCTTGCCTATGGTATGGGGGCCACCGTGGTCGGGGTGCTGCTGCTGGCGTTGGCGCATGAATATTGGGTGCTGTTGTCGGGGGCGATGCTGATCGGTGTCGGCTCGGCGGTGTTCCATCCGGAAAGCTCACGCGTGGCGCGCATTGCTTCGGGCGGGCGCTATGGCACTGCCCAATCACTGTTTCAGCTTGGCGGGAACTTTGGTCAGGCGTTGGGACCGCTGCTTGCGGCCTTTATCGTCGTGCCGCTGGGCCGGCCTTCGGTCGCCGTGTTTTCCATAGCAGCAATGATGGGCTCGGCGATGTTGTGGCGGATCGGCGACTGGGCCGAGGGGCGGCGCAAGGCCACGGTCGCCCGGACGCCGGGTAGCATACCGCTGTCGCGGCAGAGGGTGGCTTGGGCCATCGTGGTACTGGCGCTGCTGACCTTTACCAAAAACATCTATATGGCCAGTCTTTCGAGCTATTATACCTTCTTTCTGATCGAAAAGTTCGGGGTTTCCACCCAGCAGGCGCAGGTGATGCTGTTTCTGTTCCTTGCCGGAACGGCGGCGGGTGTGATCCTGGGCGGGCTGATCGGCGACCGGGTGGGGCCGCTGAGGGTGATCTGGTTCTCAATCCTGGGGATTTTGCCCTTTACGCTGTTGCTGCCTTATGTCGGGCTGGCGGCAACCGGGGTGCTGACGGTGCTGATCGGGCTGATCCTTGCATCGGCCTTTCCCGCCATCGTGGTCTTTGCACAGGAACTGGTGCCGGGCCGGACAGGGATGGTCGCGGGCATATTTTTCGGCTTTGCCTTTGGCATGGGCGGGATTGCGGCCGCCGTGCTTGGCCTTGTTGCCGACGCAAAGGGGATCGAATTCGTTTACCAGATCTGTTCTTATCTGCCGCTGATGGGACTGTTGACCATCTTACTGCCGCGGATGGAGCGGTAATTGCTGCCGGCCCGGGGGCTCTGCCCCCGGACCCCCGGGATATTTTGACACGGAAGAGACATGACGACGATCAAGGCAAGGCCGATTACAGCCGAGGAATTTGCCCCTTTTGGTGAGCTGCTGATTCCGCGCGAGGCGCCCAGCAAAATGATCAACGCCGGCCGTTGTGAGCGGCATCATGCGCTGGCCATGGTGGAGCGTGGCGGTGGTGAGGCGATCATCTCGATCTTTCGTTCGGAGCCGGTGAGCCTGCCTTACGACTGTGCGTTGCTGGAGCGGCATCCGCTGGGGTCACAGGCCTTTATGCCGCTGGGGCCTGATCCGTGGCTGTCGATCGTGGCGCCGGATGAAGGAGGGAAGCCGGGGGCTCCGATCGCGTTTCTGGTGCCCTCGGGCATAGGGGTGAACCTGCGTGCAGGGGTCTGGCATGGTGTCCTGACGCCTTTGGATCGTACAGCCGATTTTCTGGTCGTGGACCGCGAAGGTGAGGGCGTCAATCTGGAAGAGGTTGAGATCGCCCCGGTGACCGTCGAGGCATGAGCCTGCCCGATTATTCGATGGAGGAGGCCGCGCTGCGTGATGGCGCGCGCCTTGTTGCAGGCGTTGATGAGGTTGGACGCGGACCTTTGGCCGGGCCGGTGACGGCGGCTGCGGTGATCCTGGATCCCACCTGCATTCCCGAAGGGCTGAATGACTCAAAGAAGCTGACGGCCAAGAGGCGCGAGGTGCTGGCCGAACAGATCATGGCGTGTAGCGACTGGGCCGTCGGGCACGCCAGTGTCGAGGAAATTGATCAGCTGAATATCTTGCGCGCCTCGCATCTGGCGATGTGCCGCGCGATCGAAGGCCTGCGGCAGCGACCCTGTCTGGCGCTGATCGATGGCAACATGCTGCCCCGCGATCTGCCAGCTCCGGGGCTGGCTGTGATCAAGGGCGACGGGCGCTGCCTGTCCATTTCCGCAGCCTCGATCGTGGCCAAACTGTTGCGTGATCGCATCATGGTGGATTTGGCGCAACAGCATCCCGGATATGGTTGGGAGGTTAACGCCGGTTACGGCACACCTGCGCATCGCAAGGCGCTGCTGGATCTGGGCGTGACCCCATATCATAGGCGCAGCTTTGCACCCGTCCACAACATCTTGTGTAAAGAAGAAACCTCAAACCGTTGATTCAAAAAAGAATTTGACGGCGAATCGGTGCTGACTCATTATCGGCTCATAAATCGGCACCTAATAGCCGAAACCCGAGGCAGTGATGACTAAGCACGATACAAAATCCCGCGCCGCGGCGCGAACGCTTCCGCTTAACCAGATTTTGGCCGGAGATTGCATTGAGATCATGAATGGGCTGCCCGAGAGCAGTGTTGATCTGATCTTTGCCGATCCTCCGTATAACCTGCAGTTGCGGGGCGATCTGCACCGGCCCGACAACTCAAAGGTCGATGCGGTCGATGACCATTGGGACCAGTTCTCGGGCTTTGCCGCCTATGACCGTTTTACCCGCGACTGGCTGGCCGCCGCGCGCCGGGTGCTAAAGCCCGATGGGGCAATCTGGGTCATCGGCTCTTATCACAATATTTTCCGCGTCGGGGCCGAGCTTCAGAACCAGGGGTTCTGGATCCTGAACGATGTGGTCTGGCGCAAGGCCAACCCGATGCCGAACTTTCGCGGCAAGCGCCTGACCAACGCCCATGAGACGATGATCTGGGCAAGCAAGACCGAGGGTGCGAAATACACCTTTAACTATGAGGCGCTGAAATCGCTGAACGAAGGTGTGCAGATGCGTTCGGACTGGGTGCTGCCGATCTGTACCGGGGGTGAGCGGCTGAAGGATGCCGATGGAGCCAAGGCCCATCCGACCCAAAAGCCCGAGGCATTGTTGCATCGCATTCTGGTCGGTTCGACCAATCCCGGCGATGTGGTGCTGGACCCGTTCTTTGGCACAGGCACCACTGGTGCCGTGGCCAAGATGCTGGGCCGCGACTTTATCGGGATCGAGCGCGAGGAGGCTTATCGCGAAGTTGCCGAGAAGCGTATCTCGCGTGTACGCCGCTTTGACAGTGAGGCGCTTGCCACCATCCGCGCCAAACGTGCCGAGCCGCGCGTGCCCTTTGGCCAGGTGGTCGAACGCGGCATGTTGCGTCCGGGCGAAGAGCTGTATTCGCTTAACAACCGCCATAAGGCCAAGGTGCGCGCCGATGGCAGCCTGATCGGCAATGACGTCAAGGGCTCGATCCATCAGGTCGGTGCTGCGCTTGAGGGCGCGCCAAGCTGCAATGGCTGGACCTACTGGCACTTCCGGCGCGAGGGGCGGATGGTCCCGATCGACATTCTGCGCCAGCAGATCCGCGCCGAGATGGAGGCCGAAGAAGGCCGCGCCCACTGATTTTCCCGGTTCGCCAAGTCCCGAAGCTCCGCGAGCTCTGGCGCGGCCGGGACCGCCTTGCCCCGTTCGGCTAAAGGCCGGGCGGGGCCTTTTGGGTTGGGTAGCGCCCTATAGTGCGCCGCGCGGCATGGGCAGATCGCCGCGGTTATAAGGCTGCCAGTCAGTGATCTCGGGATAGAACTGCCGCCGCCATGCCCTGACGCGCGGGTTCATCCGCCGCCGCCACAGGGGTGGGACCATGGCAAGGAATGTCATGGCGGGATAGCCCATCGGCAGCTGTGGTGCCTCTTCGGCGCTATAGGTCTGTAACAGCGGAAACCGCCGGTCGGGCTTGTAATGGTGGTCCGAATGGCGCTGAAGGTTGATCAGCAGCCAGTTCGTCGCCTTATGAGCGCTGTTCCAGCTGTGACGGGGCAGGACATGTTCATAGCGTCCTTCGCCCAGATATTTGCGGGTCAGGCCGTAGTGCTCGACGTAATTGGTCAGTTCAAGCTGCCAGACCGCGATGAAGGCTTGCCAGATGAACAGCAACAACCCCTGCCAGCCGCCAAGGATCAGCGCCAGCGCAAGCATTGCCAGTTGTAGCGCGCCGTAACGCCAGAACGGGTTGCGACCGTCGAATTTTGAGCGGCCGGTACGTTCCAGCCGCCGCGCCTCGGCCTGCCAGGCGCTTTTGGGGCAATCGATCAGCACGCGTAGGAAAAAGCGAAAGAAACCCTCATTGTAGCGGGCCGAGACTGCATCGCGCGGCGTTGCCACCCATGAATGGTGGACAAGCAGATGTTCGGTGCGAAAGTGCGAATAGAGGGTCGAGGCCAGCAGCAGATCGCCAAGCCAGCGTTCAAGGCGGTTGCGCTGATGCAGCAGCTCGTGGGCATAGACTATGCCGATGGTGCCCGAGCCGATGCCGATACCAAAGAAAAGGCCAAGCTTTTCCCATCCCGACAGGTCACTGCGGGTCGCATACCAGATCGCGCCAAAGATCATCACCGCCTGTAGCGGAAACCAGATGATGGTGATGGCGCGATACCAGAACAGCTGCGTTTCCGGCGTCTCGGTTTCGGGGTTTTCTTCGTTCAGGCCCAGAACCGAGTCCAGAACGGTGGTCAGATACCAGGCGTAAACGGGCATCAGCAGGAACCACCAGCCGCCACGCCAGGCGGCAAGGGCGGCAAGAGGTACAAGCCCTAGCGAAAGCCAAAAGGGCAGGGCGTCTATCAGGCGGGAACGGAATGGCGTTTGCATGGGCGGTACAATGAAACCGTGATGGGGCAACGGGCTAAAACGACAAAACAGACGGACTTGAACAGCCAGACATCGCAGATGCGATTATGGCGTGTCCGGGCTGGGCTTGCCATGGCGGCGCGATGTCGCGGGTCTGGCCAGCGCCCATGCCTTGCGCATCAAACCGGGCAAAGCATCAGGACTGAAAGTGCCGAGCGGTGTCAGACTGCCTCTTTCCGGCGCGGCGGTCAATTCCGCTGTCATTACGGTCAGATCCAGAGAGAAGTGGGTAAAGACATGGCGGACGATGCCGATTTCCCGCCAGTCCGCTGAGGCGGGTGGTGGCACGTCTGAGCCGTCCCAGCCTGTCGAGGGAAAGGCCAATGTGCCGCCGAGCAAGCCCTTATCGGGCCGGGTTTCGACCAGTACGGCACCTTTGTCAAAACCGATCCAGACCATGCCCTGGCGCAGGGGCCTGGCCTTTTTGGGCATCTTGCGCGGCAATTCGGCGGCAATGCCTTTGGCCCGGGCGGAGCAATGGCTGATAACCGGGCAGATGCCGCAGGCCGGGCTGCGTGGCGTGCAGATGGTCGCGCCCAGATCCATCATCGCCTGGGCAAAATCGCCCGGACGCCCGGCCGGGGTCAGGCCGGTGGCCAGCGCGACAAGCTCGGGCTTGGCGGCGGGCAGGGGCGTTTCGACCGCAAATAGCCGGGCGGTCACACGCTCGACATTGCCGTCCACCACGGTTTCGGGCTGGTCGAAGGCGATGGCGGCAATGGCAGCCGAGGTATAGGGGCCGATGCCGGGCAGGGCGGCAAGGCCTTCGCGCGTGTCCGGAAACGCGCCCAGCTCCGAAACCTTGCGTGCGCAGGCGATCAGGTTGCGGGCGCGTGCGTAATAGCCAAGCCCCGCCCATTCAGCCATCACCTGCGCGTCCTCGGCGGCGGCAAGGTCGTGAACGGTGGGCCAAAGGCTGGTAAAGCGTTCGAAATAGGATTTGACCGCTGCGACGGTGGTCTGTTGCAGCATCACCTCGGACAGCCAGACGCGATAGGGATCGGCGCGGCCCTGTCCGGGGGGGACCCGCCAGGGCAGGATGCGGGCATGGCGGTCATACCAGGCCAGCAGCTCGGTCGGGATCACTGCCAGGTCACGCAATTTTCAGCCTCGTTTCTCTGGTATCCGGACGCGCCACAGTTCAGACTGCGATGCAGATAAACCATATGGTCGCCCGATGGCACAGAAGAAAGCAGAGCTACCGCCCCGCCGCCGTATGCGTGGCTTCGAGGCCGCCGCCCAGCTGGTCGCGTCGCGGGTAAAGGCTGCGGGTGAAACCCGGGGCTTTGCCGTCGCACGACTGTTGACCCATTGGACCGAAGTGGTCGGCCCCGAGATTGCCGCCCATACCCGCCCGGTCAAGATCAGCCATGGCAAGGGGATTGGCGCGACGCTGACGCTTTTGGTGCCGGGCGCTCAGGCGCCGCTGATCAACATGCAGCTTGGCCAGATCCGCGAGCGTGTGAATGCCTGCTATGGGTTCAACGCCGTCTCGCGCATCGTGCTGACCCAAACGGCGCCGCTAGGCTTTGCCGAGGGGCAGGCGCAGTTTACCCCCGCTCCTCGCCACGCTCCGGCCCCGCCGGACCCGGCCCAACTTGCCCAGGCCGAGGAGATCGCCGCGGGCTTTGACAACCCCGCGCTGTCCGCCGCTGTCAGGCGCATGGCGCTGAACATCCTGTCCCGCTGGGACTCCAACGACCGAAAGGCCACTCCATGATGCTGCACCGCCGCTCTCTGATTGCCGCCGCCACGGCCGCGCTGACCCTTTCCGCGCTGCCTGCTTTGGCGCAAGAGGCGCAACCTGCTGAAAACGCTCAGGCCGCCGAACAGATGCCTGAAGGCAAGGTCCTGCCCGATATCGTCCTGGGTCAGGAGGATGCCCCGGTCACGATCATCGAATATGCCAGCTTTACCTGCAGCCATTGCGCGGCCTTTCACGAGGGCAGCTGGCCCAGGCTGAAGGCCGAATATGTCGATACCGGCAAGGTTCGCTTTATCCAGCGCGACGTTTATTTCGATGCGGTCGGGCTGTGGGCGGGGATCCTTGCCCGCTGTGGCGGAGACGACAAATATTATGCCGTCTCGGACCTGATCTTTGACGATCAGAAAAACTGGCTGAATGCCAAGTCGGGCGACGAGATTGCCGCCAACCTGCGCAAGATCGGTGCCAAGGCCGGCATGACCGATGAGCAGATGGATACCTGCTGGAACGACAAGCAAAAGGTGGCCGATCTGGTCACGACCTTCCAGACCAACGCCACCGCCGACAAGGTCGAAGGCACGCCGACCTTCATCATTGCCGGTGAAAAGGTTCAAAACCAGCCTTGGGACGATCTGAAAAAGATCATCGACGCCAAGCTGGCCGAGGCTGAAAACAAGGGCTGAGCCAGCCCAGGGCGGCTCCGGCTGCGGTCGGGGCTGCCCTACAGGCCAAGCGCCTGCAGTCGCTGGGTCAGGGGCGAACTATCGGTCAGTTGCAGCCGCACCGGCAGGGCCAGCACCTTGTGGCGGAACCTGCGTGGCAGTCGCACCGCGTCCTTTTCCGTTGTCACCATCTGCGTCCCCGTCAGCCGGGCCTCGGTTTCGAGCCGGGTCAGAAGCTGGGGGGTAAAGGGCTGGTGATCTTCAAGCGCCTCGGCACGAACCACATCGGCGCCAAGGCTGCGCAGGGTGGCAAAGAATTTTTCGGGGTGGCCGATACCGGCAAAGGCCAGCACCCGCAAATCCTGCCAGTCCATTCCCGTCTGCAAAGGTGCGAGCCATCCGCTGAGGTGCGGCAGGGGCAGCCGCGGTCCCCAGGTTTCGGTAAAGCGGGCCTGTGCGTCGGGATCTCCGATCGACAGCAGCATATCCGCGCGCGCGAGGCCGCGATCGACCGGTTCACGCAAGGGACCGGCAGGCAGGCAAAACCCGTTGCCAAAGCCCTTGGCCGCGTCGACGACCACTATCGCCAGATCATGGGCAAGAGCCGGGTCCTGAAACCCGTCGTCAAGCAGGATCGCCTGCGCGCCCGCCGCGACCGCCGCCTGCGCTCCGGCCAGCCGGGCATTGGCCACCCAGACCGGCGCGAAGGCTGCCATCAACAGCGGTTCATCCCCGACCTGATCTGCCCTGTGGCGGGCTTCTTCGACGCGCAGCGGCCCTTTTTCGCGACCGCCATACCCGCGCGAAACGATATGCACGGCAACGCCCCGCTCTTGCAAAAGCTGGGCCAGCATGATGGCGGTCGGCGTCTTGCCGGTTCCGCCCGCGTTCAGATTGCCGACGCAGATCACCGGAACGCCGACCTTTGCCCTTGTGCCGCGCGACAGACGGCGTGCGGTGGCGGCGGCATAAAGCGCGCCCAGCGGCGACAGCAGCCGCGCGCCCAGACCGGGGCGGCGGAACCAGAAATCGGGCGCGCGGCGGCTCATTTTGTGGGCTCCATGGCGGTCAGGACGGTCTCGGCGATGCGGTGCAGGGCAGCCGCCCCGCCGGTGCTGACCGACCATGCATTGCCGGCCAGAACCGCCGCCTGATCGGGGGCGGACAGATCTGCAACGGCCCGGGTCAGTCCGGCCGTGTCAGTAACAAGCCGCGCGGCCGATGCCCCGTCCAGCTGGACCCATTCCGGGGCGTGCGCCCCGGTGATCGGGCCATGGATAATGGCCGAGCCAAGTGCAGCAGGCTCGAACGGGTGACGTGGCGAAAGGCCCGGACCGGGCAGCAGCGTTCCCCCCAGAAACGACACCGGCGCAAGCCGATACCACAGCCCCATTTCATAAGGATCGTCCGCGATCAGCACATGATCATCGGGCGAGGGGTCATCGTCATCCGTGCGCAGCACGGCGGCAAGACCAAGTGCCCCGGCCGCGACATGGATCTCGGGGACGAGCTCTGGCGGCAGGCCGGCGATGATCAGAAGGGCGCGGTGGTTGTGATGCAGCGCAGCCTGATGGGCGGCGAGTGCGGCCGTGGCCTCGGGCAGGGTCGGGCAGGCAGCCAGCCAGACATGGCGGCCGGCAAGGATCTGAGCCAGCGCGCGTCGCTCGGCCTCATTTGCTGAAAGCGGGGGCCGGGTCTCGGTGATCGGACCGGTCAGCTCGATCCGCTCGGGCGCTGCGCCAAGCTGGCGCGCGGCGGCGGCGGCGGTCGGATCGGGGGCGAGGATGTGGCTGATCCGGCCGATCAACCCGCGAATGACCGCCCCACGCCATGAGTGGCGGCGGTTATAGGTGACCAGTCGCGCCTCGCACAGGATCGCAGGCAGGTGCTGTTCAGCCATGGCGGTGATCAGCGCGGCGGGCAGATCGTCGCCAAGAATCAGCAGTGCGCGCGGCTGTAATGTCCGGACCACCTCGCGCGCGGCTGACGGGTCTTGTGGCAGCGGCAGCGTGGCGGTGGCAATCCCACCCGGCAGCGGGTCAAGGGGTAGGCGCGCGCCAGTCAGTACCACCCGCAGTTCCGGCCGGCGCGACTGCAATGCCTCGATCAGGGCGGTAAGGCGGGATGCCTCATCCCCTTGGGCCGAAAGATGCACGATCAGCAGCGGCCCGGTCCCGGCAGGGATCGCGACGGGCGCGCCCGGCCCGCCGGAAAGCACGGCGCGCCGGCGCAGGTGCAACCAGAGAGCCAGAGATGCGGGCGCGTCCGAAGGGGGCATCGTGACAGAAAGCGGGCTTAGCTGCCCAGTTCCTCGGTCGGGCTGACCTCGCGTTCCTCATCGCGCAGACGATGAAGATGAGCGATGAAATAACGCGTATGGGCGCTGTCCACCGTGCGCTGTGCCTCGGCCTTCCATGCGGCATGGGCCTCGGCATAGTTCGGGAAAATACCGACGATATGAATGTCTTTGGTGTTGCGAAACTCGGTGCGGGTGGGATCGACAAGTTCGCCACCGAATACAAGGTGAAGGCGCTGTGCCATCATATGCTCCTGGGTTCGGATTCCGGCGCGACCCTATCCGAGCCGCCGGGCGGGGCCAAGAAGATTTGCTTAAAATCAGCGATGCTTGGGATTTGCCGAGAATCAAGCCTGAGGCTAGGGTCAGGACTCATAACCAATAAATGACGATTGCGGCGAGGGCGATGGCTGAGAGGAAGACCTTTGGGCATCTGTCATATCGGGTTGCCACACGCCGCCAATCCTTGAGCCTGCCGAACATGATCTCGATCCTGTTGCGCCGTTTGTATCGGCGCTTGTCGTACTTCACCGTCATCTTCCGCTGTTTTCGACCAGGGATACACGCCCGTATCCCCTTGTCTTTCAATGCTTCTCTGAACCAGTCGGCGTCATAGCCGCGATCCCCGAGCAACCAATCGACATCCGGCAGGCTGCTCAACAATGCCCGCGCGCCAATGTAGTCGCTGACCTGACC
>NZ_JAFL01000030.1:0-31939 GCF_019633685.1 Paracoccus sp. J56 | reverse complement strand
CAACCTGTTCGTCAGCGCCGGTCAGGTCAGCGACTACATTGGCGCGCGGGCATTGTTGAGCAGCCTGCCGGATGTCGATTGGTTGCTCGGGGATCGCGGCTATGACGCCGACTGGTTCAGAGAAGCATTGAAAGACAAGGGGATACGGGCGTGTATCCCTGGTCGAAAACAGCGGAAGATGACGGTGAAGTACGACAAGCGCCGATACAAACGGCGCAACAGGATCGAGATCATGTTCGGCAGGCTCAAGGATTGGCGGCGTGTGGCAACCCGATATGACAGATGCCCAAAGGTCTTCCTCTCAGCCATCGCCCTCGCCGCAATCGTCATTTATTGGTTATGAGTCCTGACCCTAGGCAATGAAAGGCTTAACTCCCGCCATTGCCCCGCAATAAATAAACAAATAAATATCTTTCAGCGCCTCAGGTGAGGCGCTTTTTTCATTTCAGCGATGGATACGCACTCGTGGGACTTGAAAGTGGACACAAGATTTGTCACAAATGGCCAAATCGGTGTCACTAAAATGAAGTAGTGATATTTTATATCAATAACCTAGCTCAACACCGATGGACAAATCCACTGTCACCCGACAATCCTTTTGTCAGGTGACATGCGAGTTGTCCATTTGTGACAGATCTTTTGTCCATTGGGCGCCCCTCCTCATATCGGTCGATGAAGTAGAGTTGCAGCAGATGACTCGGACTCCTCTGCTACACACAGGACTGTCAATAAGGGCGGTGAGCGGAAGTTCGCTGCAGAGTTAATGAACGACCGCTTCGCGGCCGAGGAGCAGACGAGCGGCATCACGATACAGACCCTTCAGAAGCGGACATCGCGATCCTTGTACCGCGCCATCGCATCCAGCCCCTCTCGGATTTTTACCCTACGTATATGCCGCAAAGAGGCGCTCCTCAACGCGGCAGTTCACAGGGAAGCCCCCATCAACGCCGCGATGAACTACAAGCACATAGGTCGTAGCTACCCCAACCGAAGGGGCACCGAAACGTCGAAAGATTCGTTGCACCAGTGAGTTTTTATTGTAAAATCATCGACTTTTCTAGTATCCGGATGATTGCGGCTCGATTCATCATGATCGGCGACTCTGACGTAAGAAGAAATGGTATGATCGGAATCGAAGTCTTCGCAGGCGCAGGGGCATGTCGTACGGCGCTACGGTCGCCGGAGTTCAAGTGCGAGTCGCAATCGAAATTAATAAGTCTGCTTGCGCAACCCACAGCGCGAACCACCCATCTGCGCGAGTAATCAACGGCGACGTGGGGGATATTCAGCAAATCAATTTTGGCACCAGAGACGCTCCGGTGGTTCTTTTCGGCGGTCCACCATGTCAGGGCTTTTCGACCTCAAATCAGAGAACTCGAAACAAGCAGAACTGTGCTAGCATTACAGTTGCGTTTTCATCTGATTTCTGAATCACTGGGCTACCATGATTTGAATGGGGTCATGGATGTCGGGATTAGCTGTCGCGGAAACGCTTGAGCTGTGGGCTTCGTCGCTTCGGGACGTGAAGTCGCGGATGCGGGTGCTGTTCACGCAGGGACGGGTTGCGGTATCGGCAGGGCAGTTTCTCGATGGCCTGCTGGGAGACGAACGGCGCAAGACCGGATGGATGCGGGCAGACGCCGCTGGCGACAAGGGTCCCTGGCGGCAACAGGCGCGGGCGGCAACCCGCGTCAGAACGCTGCCGGCATGGAAGCGGGGAGAACCGGGGGTGTGTTCGATGGTCCGTGCCCCGTCTCCGGAAAACGAGGACAGGCGCCGGCCATCGCAGGAGCGCAAGGTTCCGGTTGCGGAGCGTGTCAGGCACGTCAGCCGGATCAAAGGGCTGCTTTATCCGCAAGGCACGGCCTATGAACCCCTGCATCGCAATCGCCGGCACAATCTGGAGAAGTTGCGCACTGGCGCCGGGCGCCCGCTTTCATCCCGCCTGAAACGGCAGATCCTGCGTAAACTCGACCGTCTGGAATTGCTGCTTGGGCAGACCAAGGAGATCGAGACAGAGCGCGATGCCGAGCTGAAACAGGCAGACCGCACCGATACACCCGCGGCTGCAGTTCTGGCTGCGCTGAAAGGTATCGGGACTGATCTTCGCGGCGGTGATCAGGGCCGAGGGGCTGTCGCGCTCGCTCGAAAACCGTCGGCAACTGGCTGCCTATGCTGGCCTGACACGAACACCTTGGCAAGGTGTGGCTATGTGTGCCGGGAGCAGGGTGCCGGCAAATCGGGCAAGCCCAGGCTGCGAACAACGATGATCCAGGTGGCGTGGCTCTGGCTGCGCCATCAGCCTCGTTCGGAACTGAGCCGCTGGTTCCAGCAGCGTGTGGCCGGGCATGGCGGCCGCATTCGCAAGACCATGATCGCTGCTATGACGAGGAAACTGCTGGTCGCCCTGTGGAAGTATCTCACAGCCGGAGTGGTAATCGAAGGTGCTGCCATGAAGACGGTCTGACGTTCATGGCCATGATGTTCGACGGGATCTGATCAACCCCGCCGGATCCGGGTGAGCGACCTTATTAGGGCGTGGCTTCGACAGCCGCAGAGCAGAATGGTCCCGTCCTCCCGAGCCCTCGCCCGCAGAATGCGGAATCATGGTGCAGCCGCCCTGAGCGGCAACCGTATGTGAGTTTGATACGTGCGACAGGCACGCGCACGGATCGCGAAACGGGCTTGGACCACGGATCCGGAACAACGGAAAGGACTGACGAAATGCCGGATCATACCAGTTGAAGAAAAAGTCCCCATGTGAGCACTTGAGAGCGACTGTGGGCGGCGCCCCGCACACAGTCCAGACTCCGACGTAGCGAATACCCCGCCTGACGCTCAGGCGGGGTATTCATATGGGGATCCACCGGTTATCGGGTCAGGCGCGGCGGGCCTCTTTTCCCTCAAGCCCCAGCAGCCTCAGCGCCTTGCGCACCTGCTCTTCGACCGGCAGCGCCATATCGACCACCGTGCCATCTTCGTCGGGGCCAAGCAGCTCCAATGTCGCCAGCTGGGAATCCAGCAGCTTGGCCGGAAAGAAATGCCCTTCACGGTGCGAAAGACGGCTTTCCAGCAGTTCGCGCGAACCGTGAACATGCAGAAAGCGCACGACCGGTGCGCCCGTGCGCAGAATGTCACGATAAGCGCGCTTGAGCGACGAGCAGCCCATGACAGAGGACTGGCGCTGCGCCTCATTGCGGGCGATCTCTGTGGCAAGCGCCCGCAGCCAGGGTTCGCGGTCGGCATCATCCAAGGGGATGCCAGCCCGCATTTTGGCAACATTGGCCTCGGGGTGGAAACTGTCACCCTCGACAAAGGGCCAGCCCAGATGGCGGGCCAGCGCCTCTCCGGTGGTGCTTTTCCCGGCGCCCGAAACGCCCATCACCACGATATGTTGCACCGCCCCGCTCACAGCAGCCACCATCCGATCAGGGCAAAGCCAAAGGCGATGGTGCCCAGCAATGTCTCCATCACTGTCCAGGTTTTCAGTGTCGTCTTTTCATCCATCTCAAGGAAACGGCCAACCAGCCAGAAACCCGAGTCATTGAAGTGGCTCAGCACCGTTGCGCCACCTGCAATCGCCACCACGAGAAAGCAACGGTCGAACTCGCTAAGCCCCTGGGTCGCGGCAACCGTCGGCGCGATCAGTCCGGCGGTCGTGGTCAGCGCCACCGTGGCCGAGCCCTGCGCCACCCGCAGCGCCATCGAGATGACAAAGGCAGCGACGATCAGCGGCATGCCCACCGTGGCAAGGCTTGAGGCCAGCGCCTCGCCGATACCGCTGGCGCGCAGCACACCGCCGAACATGCCGCCCGCCCCGGTGACGAGGATGATCGAGCAGATCGGGCCCAGCGCGCTGTCCATAATACGCTCAATCTCGGCGGGGGTACGGCCCTGGCTCAGCAGTGCCATGGCGACGAGCACGGTGATCAGCAGCGCAACCGGCGTCTGGCCGATCAGCCGCAGCACTGTGACCCAGCCCGCATCGCCGCTGACCACGCCCATGGTCGCCAGCGTGCTCAGCCCGGTGTTGAGAAAGATCAGCGCCAGCGGCAAAAGCAGCACGAGCATCACCGTGCCAAAGCTTGGCGGGACACGGTCGTGGTTCACAGCCTCATCCGCGCCAAGCAGCTTTGGAATCGGCAGTTCAAACCGCCGCCCGGCCCAGAGCCCGAACAGATAGCTGCCGAAATACCAGGTCGGCAGGGCAACGATCAGCCCGACCAGCACCAGAAGCCCGATATCGGCCCCCAGCAGATCGCCTGCCGCAACCGGTCCCGGATGCGGGGGCACCAGCGCGTGCATGACTGCAAACGCGCCCGCCGCCGGAAAGGCGTAAAGCAGCACCGAGCCACCGAACCGATAGGCGACGCTAAAGATGATCGGCAGCATCACCACCAGACCGGCATCGAAAAAGATCGGAAAGCCGAAAAGCAGCGAGGCAACGCCCAGCGCAAAGGGCGCTCGGTTGGCCCCGAATTTACCGATCAGCCGGTCGGCAAGCACCTGCGCACCGCCGGTAACCTCAAGCAACCGGCCGATCATGGCGCCAAAGCCGACGAGCAGCGCCACCGTGGCCAGCGTCGAGCCAAAGCCCTGCAACAGCGTCGGGATGACATCGGCCAGGGGAATACCCGCGACCATGGCGGTCAAAAGGCTGACCAGCACCAGAGAAACAAAGGCATGCAGCCGAAACCGCATGATCAGGACCAGCAGGACCAGCACCGCTGCCGCAGCGATAAGCAGCAGCGTGGTCGTGCTGTGAACGGGCTCGACGGGATTCATGGAACTCCTCCAGCGAATGGTCGTGGGACGGTCTGTAAACTTGGTTCTGCCGCGCCACGCCCTTCGCAGCTTGTGACGGTCAGATGAAAGTTAGCGTTAACGGATGTGACGAAAAAGGTTAAGATGCCTCGAAACGGGACCGCGAAGCAGCGGCAAGATCGTGCAACAAGCGCATCTCATCCGACAGCGCCAGCTCCAGCGCGGCCTCGGGACCAGAGATCACGCCGGGGTCCTCTTGCCCGTCCAGCATCACCTCGCGGTCTTCCAGCCAGCGCAGAATCTGGGCCCGGACGCTTTCGGACGAAAGATCCAGCAGTTTCTGAAACATTCGGCGATGCGCGATCACGCGACCCTCAAGCCCGTCGATGCGGGCTGTCAGCTTGTCGATCCTGTCCATGCCCTTCTCCCTGTCGTTGCGGGATTTGATGATGGCATGGATGCCGGAACCGGCAAAGCCATTCAGTTGCGCGGGGTCAGGCTCCCGCCCTCGATCCGGCGCAGCGAAATCTCCAGCCGGGCCTCGGCCGCGATGATCTCGGCCCGGACGCGTTGGGTATAAACCATGTGATCGCGGGCAGCGCGGGCTGCCGCCTCGGGGTCGCGTGCCATGATGGTGTTGTAGATAGCGCGATGCTGGCTGCGCAGCACCTCGCGCACCTCGGGCCGGGCATAAAGCTTTTCCCGGTTGTGAAAGACGCCCTTGCGCAACATGCCCGACAGCGCACGCATGATCTGGAGCAGCACGATATTATGACTGGCCTCATAGACTGCGACATGCAGATCGACATCCGCCTCGGCCTCGTCGCGGAAATCGGCCTTGTCATGGGCCTCGTCGATCCGCTCCATACAGCGGGTCAGGGTGGCACGATCAACATCATTGGCACGGGTTGCGGCCAGATTGGCCGCCATCCCCTCAAGCGTGCCGCGCAGCTCAAGATAGTCGTCCACCACCTCTGGGCGTGAGGCCATCAGAACGATCAACGGATCAGTAATGCTGGTCGCCAGCGGCGCCACCCGGCGCGCGCCGCCCGGTTCGGCGACGATCAGCCCCTTGTCTTCAAGCATGCGGATCCCCTGACGCAGCGTCGGGCGCGAAACGTTCAGCCGCAGCGCCAGCTCACGCTCGGCCAAAAGCGAATCCCCAGGACGAAGCGAACCTTCCAGAATCAGGTCCTCGATATGCCGTGCGGTTGTCTCTGCGGCTGAGATGCCTTTGTTCACTTCGCTCGCCATGCCCATTCCCCTGCGGATCGCCGAAATTTCAGAAGGTTAACCGGCGGCGCCCGGTCGGAGAGATTATCCATAGCACCGGGCCGGGCGCAATGGATTCTCCGCTTGACCCGATTGGTAAAATCATTTTACCAATAAATTGGGGTGGGTAAAGTGAACTGATCAATTCTTATGCCTGACATGGGACCGATACCGCCCAGACAGGCAAGAACGGGAGGGGGGGGAAAGCCATGACGCGACCCGGCGACGCCAGGCCAGCCGCAGACCGCACCCGGCTGCTGGACCAGTTGCGCCAGATCGTGGGGCGCGCTCATGTGCTGACCGCGCCCCGGACAACGCGCCGCTATACCCGTGGCTTTCGTTATGGCGAGGGGCCGGTAGCGGCAGTGGTGCGCCCCGGCTCTCTGGTCGAAATGTGGCGGGTGCTGAACGCCGCCATCGCCTTGGGCCGGGCCGTGATCCTGCAGGCCGCGAATACCGGGCTGACCGGCGGTTCGACCCCCTGGGGACAGGATTACGACCGCGAGATCGTGCTGATTTCAGTCATGCGGCTAAAGGGCATCCACCTGCTGGGCGGGGGCGATCAGGTGCTGTGCCTGCCGGGCGCCACGCTGGATGCGCTGGAAAAACGCCTGCGCCCGCTGGGACGTGAGCCGCATTCGGTGATCGGCTCGTCCTGCATCGGTGCTTCGGTTCTTGGCGGGATCTGCAACAACTCGGGCGGCGCACTGATCCAGCGCGGCCCCGCCTATACCGAGATGAGCCTTTACGCCGAGGTACGCGCCGACGGTTCGGTCGCGCTCGTCAACCATCTGGGGCTTGATCTGGGTGACGACCCCGAAGAGATCCTCGCCCGCATCGAGACCGGCGATCTGCCCGTGCCCGCGCCGACCGACGCCTGGGCCTCGGACCGCGAATATGCCGATCATGTCCGCGATATCGAGGCGGACACCCCGGCCCGGTTCAACGCCGACCCACGCCGCCTGCGCGAGGCCGCGGGCTGTGCGGGAAAGCTGGCGGTCTTTGCCGTGCGGCTCGACACATTCAAGGCGGAAAAGGAAACTGCGGTCTTTTACATCGGCACCAACGACCCCGACGAACTGACCGGGATTCGCCGTCATATCCTTGCCAGTTTCCGTCACCTGCCCATTGCCGGGGAATATATCCACCGCGAGGCCTATGACGTCGCGGCCAAATACGGCAAGGACACCTTCCTGTTCATCCGCCACGCCGGCACCGACCGCATGCCAGCCTTTTTTTCCGCCAAGTCACGGATGGATGCGCTGACCGAACGCCTTGGTCTTGGCTCAACCCTGTCGGATCGGCTGGCGCAGGCCGTTGCTTCGCTGGCGCCCCAGCATCTGCCCCGGCGCATGAACGAATTCCGTGACCGCTACGAACACCACCTGCTTTTGCGCATGGGCGGGGCGGGCATTGCCGAGGCGCGCGACTATCTTGGCAGCATTTTCCCCTCGGCTCAGGGGGACATGTTCGAATGCAACCCGGATGAGGGGACGGCCGCCTTTCTGCACCGCTTTGCCGTCGCCGGCGCGGCGGTTCGTTACCGCGCGATCCACGCCCGCGAGGTCGAGGATATCGTCGCGCTGGACATCGCCCTGCGCCGCAACGACCGCGACTGGGTCGAGCGGCTCCCGCCCGAACTGGCCGACAAAATCGAGAAGAAACTCTATTACGGCCATTTCTTCTGCCACGTCTTCCATCAGGATTACGTGGTGAAAAAGGGCCACGACTGCATCGCTGTCGAACATGAGATGTGGCGCCTGCTTGACCAGCGCAGTGCCGAATACCCGGCCGAACACAATGTCGGTCATCTCTATCACGCCAAGCCGGAGCTCGCGGGCTTTTATCGGCAGCTCGACCCCACAAACAGCATGAACCCCGGCATCGGCCAGACCTCGAAATGCGCGCATTGGCAATAAGCGGGCCCTGAACCGCCGGCCCCGCGCCAGCAGGAACCATCAGGAGAGGAGAGAGGGAGGAAAGACATGCAGTCCCGCCGCGCCCGGATCGCCGGCGTCGCGTTCACAATGCTTCATCTGGACAGCCAAAGCAGCAGCCCGGTCGCGCCGCATCGCACCGCGCTGACATAGCTGCCATGACAGGGAACATTTCATGATCTGGTCACAGATATACGATCCATTCGGCAATATGGTCCTGTCGACCATCGCTGCCGCCATTCCGGTGCTGGTGCTTCTGGGCGCCATCGGTATTTTCGAGATCCGCGCCCATATCGCCGCCATGCTGGGCCTGGTCACCGCGCTGGCCGTGGCGATCGTCGGCTTTGGCATGCCGGTCGGTCTGGCCGGGATGTCCGCCGTCTATGGCGCAGCCTATGGCCTGATGCCGATCGGGTGGATCATCCTGAACGTCATCTTTCTTTACCAGCTTACCAACGAAAAGGGCGAGTTCGATGTGCTGCGACACTCGATCCGCAACATCTCGGACGACCGGCGGATGCAGCTTTTGTTCATCGCCTTCAGCTTTGGTGCGTTTTTCGAGGGCGCGGCAGGGTTCGGCACACCGGTCGCGGTAACCGCAGCCATGCTGATGGGTCTGGGCTTTTCGCCTCTGTCAGCCGCGGGTCTGTCGCTGATCGCCAATACGGCACCTGTCGCCTATGGCGCGCTTGGGACACCGGTGATCGCGCTTTCGGCCGTCACCGGACTGGACCTGATGGAACTTTCGGCCATGATCGGTCGTCAGCTGCCGTTCTTTTCCGTCATCGTACCCTTCTGGCTGATCTGGGCCTTTGTCGGCTTCCGCCGCATGATCGAGGTCTGGCCGGCGCTGCTGGTTGCCGGGGTTTCTTTCGCAGTGCCGCAATACCTCGTCTCGAACTTCCACGGGCCGTGGCTGGTGGACATCATCGCGGCGATAAGCTCGATGCTGTGTCTGGCCGGTTTCCTGCGTGTGTGGCGGCCAAAGAACCCGATCACCGAAGCGCCGCGCGACTGGTCCTCGGACGAGGTCAGGGACGGTACTGAAGAGGGCTCTGATGCCGCGGCCGTGGGCCGATCAGTGCTGAAAGCCTGGATGCCCTGGGTGATCCTGTCGATCTTTGTTTTCCTGTGGGGTGTCCCGCAGATGAAGGCGTTGCTTGACGGCATCTGGAGCGCCAAGATCCCGGTCGCAGGTCTGGACGGTCTGGTCCAGAAAGTGCCCCCGGTCGCCCCCGAACCCCATGCCGAGGCCGCGGTCTTCAGCTTCAACATCCTGTCGATGACCGGGACCGGCATTCTGCTGTCGGCGCTCGTCTCGGGGATTTTGCTGGGCTATAGCCCGATGGCGCTGCTGCGGATGTATGGCCGGACCTTCTGGATGATCCGCTTTTCGCTGATCACCATCGCCTGCATGCTGGCCCTTGGTTATGTCACGCGCTACTCGGGCCTTGATGCGACCATGGGTCTGGCGTTTGCCAATACCGGCTGGCTTTATCCATTCTTTGGCACGCTGCTTGGCTGGCTGGGGGTTGCCGTCACCGGCTCGGACACGGCATCGAACGTGCTGTTTGGCGGGCTGCAAAAGGTCACCGCACAGCAGCTGAACCTGAACCCGGTTCTGATGGCCGCCGCGAACTCGTCAGGCGGGGTGATGGGCAAGATGATCGACGCCCAGTCGATCGTCGTCGCCTCGACCGCGACCAAATGGTACGGGCGCGAAGGTTCGATCCTGCGCTTTGTGTTCTTCCATTCGGTGGCACTGGCGGCACTGGTGGGCGTGCTGGTCATGGCCCAGGCCTATCTGCCGCCCTTTAGCGGGATGGTGCCCGAAGCACCGCCCATCACCGCCCCGGCCGATTGAGGCCAGAGCCTTGCGAAACGGACCGGGGGCGCTGCCCCCGGACCCCCGGGATATTTACCCACGAAAGAAGCAAAGGGCGCAGCCATGTCCGCACAGCCAAAGCCCAGGGTCGGTTTGTTCGTCACCTGCCTTGTCGATGCCATCCGTCCTCAGATCGGCTTTGCCGCCCTTGAACTGCTGGAAAAGGCCGGGTGCGAGGTCGAGGTACCGCAGGTTCAGACCTGTTGCGGCCAGCCGGCGCTGAACAGCGGCAATGACCGCAATGCCGCCTTACTTGCCCGTCAGACGATTGCCGCCTTTGAGGGGTATGACTATGTTGTCCTGCCTTCGGGTTCCTGCGCGGCAACCATGGTCCATGGCTATCCCGAGCTTCTGGCGGACGACCCGGATTGGACCGGACGCGCCCGGGCCATGGCAGCCAAGACCCATGAGATCACAAGTTTTCTGCATGACGTCTTGGGCTATGTGCCACAGGGCGTGCGGCTGGAGGCATCGGCGACCTATCACGACAGCTGCTCGGGCCTGCGCGACCTGGGTGTCGCCGAACAGCCCCGTGCGCTGCTGTCCCATGTCGAGGGGCTGAACATGCGTGGGCTGCCGGGCAATGATGTTTGTTGCGGCTTTGGCGGGACGTTCTGCGTGAAATACCCGGACATCTCGAATGCCATCGTTACCGAAAAGGCCGAGGCCATCGAGGGAACCGGAGCAGATATCCTGCTGGCCGGCGATCTGGGCTGTTTGATGAACATGGCCGGCAAGCTGCATCGTCGCGGCGCGCGGACCCGCTGTTTTCACACCATCGAGGTGCTGGCCGGACGTGCCGGGGGACCAGCCATCGGCGAGGAGGCGTCATGACCGCTCGTTTCAAGGACCGCGTCGCGGCTGCGCTGGCCGATCCGGTGCTGAAGCTTGCCATCGACCGCACCACGGGCAATGCCGAGCGCAAGCGCGCCGCGGCCGTCGCCGACTTTCCCCAATTCGGGGCCGCCCGTGCCCGGGGTCAGGCGATCAAGGATCACGTCATCGCCCATCTCGACCATTATCTGGAGATGTTCGAGAGAAACGCCACCGCCCGTGGCACACAGGTCCATTGGGCAGCCGATGATGCCGAGGCCCGCGCGATCGTCACCAATATCTGCCTGGCGGCCAATGCGCGGCGGGTCACACGTTCCAAGTCCATGCTGGGCGAAGAAATCGGCCTGCCCCATGCCCTTGCCGATGCGGGGATCGAGCGGGTCGAGACCGATCTTGCAGAACATATCATCCAGCTTGCCGGAGAGCATCCCTCGCACATCATCTGGCCCGCCATGCATCGCACGCGCGAGCAGGTGGCCGAGCTGTTCAAGACCGCTCACCAGCCACCGCCCGCAGCCGAGGACCCGGCGACCATGGTGCAAAGCGCGCGTCGGGTGCTGCGGGAAAAGTTCCTTTCGGCTGATGTCGGCATCTCGGGTGCGAATTTCCTGATCGCCGATACCGGGGCCACCTGCACGGTCACGAATGAGGGCAATGCCGAGCTGACCACCACCCCTCCGCGCATCCATATCGTCACCGCCGGGATCGAGAAGCTGGTCCCCTCGACCGCGCATGCATTTGCACTGTTGCGCCTGCTGGTCCGCTCGGCCACCGGGGGCGAGATGACGCAATACACAACCTTTCACGCCGGGCCCAGACGCACGGGCGATGCCGACGGTCCGGAAGAGATGCATATCGTCCTGGTCGATAACGGCCGCACGAAAATGCTGGCGAACGAGTTTCGCGACATGCTGCGCTGTATCCGCTGCGGGGCGTGCATGAACCATTGCGTAGTCTATCGCCAGATCGGGGGACATGCCTATGGCGGGACTTATCCGGGGCCCATGGGCTCGGTCCTGACGCCGGTGCTGGACGGGCTTGCCATCTCGCGCGATCTGCCAAACGCCTGCACCATGAACGGCCGCTGCGCCGAGGTCTGCCCGGTCGGGATCCCGCTGCCAACGCTGCTGCGCGCCTGGCGACGCCGTAGCTGGCGCGAGGGGCTTGAGCCTGCACCGGTCCGCGCCGGGATCGGTCTTTGGGCGCAGTTCGCCCGCCGCCCCCGGCTTTACCGGCTTGCGACCCGGTTGGGGCTGCGCGTCCTGCGGCTGTTTGGCAGATCCGGCTGGATCTCGCGCCTGCCGCTGGCCCGGGGTTGGACCGATTACCGCGATATGCCGCGACCAGCGGCGAAAAGCTTTATGGATCAGTACCGGGCTGAACAAAGGGCCCGCAAATGACCGTCCGCGACCGTATCCTGTCCGCCATCCGCGCCACGCTTGGCCCCGGCAAACCGGCCAATGAGATCGCCGTCGAGGCCGCCTTGCTGCTTGAGCCGGTGGACACGGCACGCCCGGCGCTTGTCGCCCCCGCCCTGCCCGATGCCTTTGCGCAAAAGGCCGCAGCCCTTGGCACCACCATCGACCGTGTGTCCGGCATGGCCGGGGTGCCGCAGGCGGCTGCGCGCTATCTTAAGGCGCATGGCCTTCCACCCCGCCTTGCCATGCAACCTACGCCCGAACTTTCCGCGCTGGACTGGGCAGGCATCACCCCCAGCCCGCAGATCGCCCCGGACGAGCCCGCCGCCCTTGGCCTTGCACTATGGGGCATTGCCGAAAGCGGCTCGCTCGTCATCCATTCGGGGCCCGGGAATCCGATTCTGTTGTCCTTTCTGCCGCTGCATCATATCGTGGTGCTGCGTGAGGCCACCCTGCTGCCGTATCTTGAGGATTATGCCGCCCGCCTGTCGCCGCAGCAGGTGCCGCGCAATGCGATCCTCATCACGGGGCCCAGCGGCACGACCGATATTGAAGGCAGTTATGTGCGCGGCGCGCATGGGCCGGGCTTTCTGCATGTGATCCTTGTCAGCGGGGCGGGCTGACCCGAGCCACGATTTGTCCTAGCATGGCGGTAATGACATGAGGCCGCCATGCCCGACGCCCCGAAATCGCAAGAAACCGCGCGCGAGCATTTCCTGCTCTTTGTTGCGATCCCGCCGCCCGATGCGGCCGCAGAGATGGAGACCGTCTGGCATCTGGCCGAGCGACGCGACCGCTTTCGCCGCTCAACACTGCATATGACCATCCTGCCGGTGCTGCGCAGCCCGCAGTTTGAACCGTGCCTTGCAAAAGGACTGGCGCATGCGGTCGAGGGGCTGGATTTTCCGGCCTTTGATCTGGTGCTCGACCTGCTGACCACCTTTGGCCCGCCGCGACGACGCGACCGGCCGCTGGTGCTCGCCGGACGCCAGATCAACCCCGCACCCGACGCGCTGTGCCAGCAGCTGTGGCAGCGCCTTGCCGGTGCCGGGCTGGCCGTCGCCCGTCACCAGGTCACGCCGCATGTAACCCTGGCCTATGGCAAGCCGCTGCCCCCCGCAGGGATTGCCGTGCCCCCTGTCCGCTGGCGGGTGAATGAGCTGGTTCTGATCGACAGCTTGCAGGGATTGGGGCGACATGTGCCTTTGGCGCGCTGGCCGCTGACCTGAAGCGTTATCGACAATCTCCTTTGCTCACCTTATCCATGAGGCCATGAGCGCGGGATCAGAAGAAACCTTGGCCGTCCGCATCAGCCGTGTGCTGGCGGACCGGATCGTATCGGGCGAAATCGGCCCCGGCGAACGGCTGCGCCAGGACCGCATTGCCGAGGAATTCGGGGCAAGCCACGTCCCCGTACGCGAGGCTTTTCGTCGGCTTGAGGCGCAGGGGCTGGCGATCAGCGAACCGCGCCGGGGCGTGCGTGTCGCGGCCTTTGATCTGCCCGAGGTCAAGGAAGTGGCCGAGATGCGCGCCGCGCTTGAGGAACTTGCCCTGCGTCATGCCGCCCCGCACCTGACCCCGGCAATTCTTAACGCCGCCGAAGAGGCGACCAAGGCCGGCGACGCCTCGCGCGATGTCCGTTCGTGGGAGGCCGCGAACCGCCGTTTTCACAAGCTGATCCTGACCCCCTGCGCCATGCCGCGGCTGCTGGCGGCGATCGACGATCTGCATGCGGCCAGCGCCCGTTTCCTTTTCGCCGCATGGCAGTCGAATTGGGAAACACGCACCGATCATGACCACCGGGCCATTCTGGCTGCGCTGCGCAAAGGGGACGTGGACAGCGCCTGCGCCACCCTTGCCCGGCATGTGCGCTGGATTGGCCGCCGTCCCGCAACCGGTGGCGGCGACAAGCAGCGCGAGGCCTTTGCCATCGTCGGCTAATCCTGTCTTTCGGCAACCAGCCAGCTTGCCACATAGGTCAGGCTAACGCCCTTGGGCGTCCGGTATCGCATCTCATACCGCGCCATGAAATCGCGCAGTGCGCCCGGCGCGCGGATCTGTCCCGCGCAACCGTTGACCCCGGTGGCCCGCAGATGGCGCAGCACCTCTTGCGCGCCAGGAAACTGCAGCGGCATTCGCCATTCCCCCGCGCCATGAACCCGCCATCCGGGTGGCAACAGCGCCGCCATCTGCGCCCCGGTCAGGTATGAGGGCGCCGCACCCCGGCTGCCCAGCGCCTGCAGTTCAGGAAAATGGCCGGGCGCGAAACCTGACAGGGCAAGCCACCCTCTGGCATCGGCCGTGGCGCATAGCCGGGTGATGACTTGCGCCGGATCTGCAACCCATTGGATCATCGAGGCCGAAGCCACAAGATCCACCCCGTCGGGCAGCACCACCTGCGCGATATCACCCGGCAGATAGTCGGCCTTTATGCCCGCCAGTCCGGGCGCGGCCAGATCGTTCAGCCATAACCGACGCGGAGCAAGGTTCAGCAGATGCCGGGTCAGATGACCCGAGCCATACCCGGCCTCAAGCACGTTTTCCGGATGGTGGTCGGGTGCGGCATGGCGATAGGCGGTGAAAAGCTGTGCCGCGATCCGGCGCTGCGCCAATGACGCACGGTCGTAGGTTTCGGCAGAGCGTGCAAAGGACCGCGCCACCCGCCCGGTCAACGCGTTCATCCCAGCACCTCGGACCAATCGTGCCACAGGGCAAAGGGGTTGTGCCCGCAGTCAAGCTCTTGCACCGCTTCGTGCCAGCCCTGCCACGCGCGCCGCAGGTTCTGCAGCGGAAAGATACGGTCGGCAGCCCCCAGCCAGATGCGATCAAAGGTCGGGACCTGCCCGGCCTCGCGGGCCATTACCGCCCGCAGCTCTGTGCCCAATGCCTGCAAATCGGCGTCACCGGGCACCGGGCACCCCGCCCGACGCGCGAATTGCTGCAATGAGCGTGCCGACAGATTCTCTGCCGTCGCCCTGACGATCTGGCGCGGGATGCCCAGATCGTCGTCGCAGGGCGACCAAGATCCGCAAACTGCCACCTTGCGGCGAAACCCGCCAGGCTCCGGCAGATGACAGGCGGCCGCAACGCCAAATGACCATGCGACCAGATCCGTCGCCGCATATCCCTGAGGCCAGCACGGCTCAGCAAGGTCGCGGTAATCGGACAGAACCAGCACATCCGCCGCGCCCTGCAAATGCCGGAACGGCGCCGCCCCGACAGCCCAGCCGGTCAGAACCACGATCAGGTGATCAGCGCCCGTGCGGCGCAGCCATTCGGCCTTCATTCCTGCCACCCGGCGATCCGGACCATGGCGGCACAGATACGCGCGACCTCATCGGGCCCGCAGACAAAGGGTGGCATGCAATAAAGCAGTCGTCCAAAGGGCCGCAGCCAAACCCCGCTTTCCCGGCAGAAAGCGTGGACGCGGGCCATGTCCAGCGGCTGCCGCATCTCGATCACGCCAATCGCGCCCAGAACACGCACGTCCTGGACCGCGGGCAGGCTGCGCACCGGGGCAAGGCCCTGACGCAGGCCGGCCCCGATCTCGGCGACCTGTGCTTGCCAGTGCCCCTCGGCCAGCAGATCAAGGCTGGCGCAGGCGACCGAACAGGCCAGCGGATTGCCCATGAACGTCGGCCCATGCATCAGCACCGGCGCGGGACCGTCCGCAATCGCCTCGGCCACGCGACGTGAGGCGACGGTCACGGCAAAGCTCATCATCCCCCCGGTCAGCGCCTTGCCCAGACACAGAATGTCCGGCACTACGCCCGCCCGCTCCAGTGCGAATAACGTGCCGGTGCGGCCAAAACCGGTGGCGATCTCGTCAAGGATCAAAAGCACCCCATGCCGGTCGCATAACGTCCTGAGACCCGAAAGCCAGCGCGGATGGTAAAACCACATGCCGCCCGCGCCCTGCACGACCGGCTCGACTATAAAAGCTGCGATTTCATAGGCTTTTTTGGCAAACAACGCCTCGACTGCGCCCAGCCCGTTCCGGGCCGGATCCTCGTCCCATTCCGCGCCAAAGGGGATGGGCGGGCGCGGCACGAAATGCTGCACCTGCAGGGCCGCGCCGAATTGGCTGTGCATGCCGGTGACCGGGTCGCAAAGGCTCATCGCCTTCCACGTATCGCCGTAATATCCCCCGCGGGCCGAGGCAAAATGCATCCGCCCGCCCTGCCCCAGCCCAATCTGGGCCTGCAAGGCCATCTTCAGCGCCACCTCAACCGCGACCGAGCCGCTGTCGCTGTAAAACACCCGGTCAAGCCCCGGGGGCAGCATCCCCACCAACCGTCGTGCCAGCCCGACCGCAGGGGCATGTGTCAGCCCGCCGAACATCACATGCGGCAGGTGCTGCAACTGCTTTTGCATCGCCGCGACCAGCCGGGGGTGACGGTGACCATGCGCCGCCGCCCACCACGAGGACATCGCGTCGATCATCCGCACCCCGTCAGCAAGTTGCAGCCAAACCCCTTCGGCCGCGACAACCTCATGCACCGGGCCGGGTTCACGCATCGAGGCATAGGGGTGCCAGACGTGCTGCTGGTCAAATTCCAGATCGCGCATCACATCGCCCCCCGGATCGTGCCGACATCTATGCCGGTAAATGCTGCCTCCAGCGCCTCGGGCGTCACCCGATCAAGTCGTGGCAGCCGCCCCAGATCGCGCACCGCGCCAATCTCGCAGATAACCTGACGGCTATCCCTGGCCTCATCGCCGATAAAGGCCACGCCCGCGACCCTGCACCCCGCCGCACGCAGCGCCGCCAGCGATAAAAGCGTGTGGTTGATGGTGCCAAGCGCAGTCCGGCTGCACAGAACCACCGGCGCGTGCCATTCGGCGATCACCTGTAAGTACAGCATTTCCCGGGTCAAAGGCACCATCAGCCCCCCTGCGCCTTCGACGACAAGCGGCCCGCTGATACACGGCAGCGCCAACTGCGCGGGGTCGATCCGCATCCCTTCGTGTTCAGCCGAAAGATGGGGCGAGGCCGGCAGACGCAGCCGATAGGCCTCGGGCAGAACCGGGCGCGAGGACAAACGCGCGACGGTCTGGCTGTCCGTCTCATCCTCCAGCCCCGCCTGCACCGGCTTCCAATAACTTGCGCCAAGCGCGCGGGTCAGCCCGGCGCTGAACAGCGTCTTGCCGATGCCGGTATCGGTGCCTGTGACGATCACCGCGCTCATGCCGCCGCCCGGCCTTCTGCGGCAATGGCTGCGAAAAGCGCCGCGATATCCTTTTCTGCAACGTTCCCAGTGACCGAGACGCGCAGCCGCGCCGTCCCCTTTGGCACCGTCGGCGGGCGGATGGCACGAATATCGAAACCCTGCGCCTGCAATGCGGCGGCCATCGCCAGCGCGCGATGATCCGTGCCAAGGATCACCGGCACGATCTGGCTTTGCGCCGCAATGCCGCAAGCCCGCGCAGCCTCACGCACGAAAACCATGCGCTGCCGCGCACCCTCGGCCAGCGCGGGCTGATCCTGCAAGGCCATCAGCGAGGCCCGCAGCACCGCCGCCGACAGGGGCGCTGGCGCAGTTGCAAAGATAAAAGGCCGCGCCCGGTTCACCAGCGTCTCGATCAGCACCTTATCTGCGCAGATCAGCGCGCCCGAGGCACCCAGAGCCTTGCCCCCGGTATGCAAGGTGACCAGCGGACCGGACACCCCATGCGCCAGCCCCCTGCCCTGCGGACCAAAAACGCCGGTAGCATGGGCCTCATCCACGACCAGCACCGCATCCTCGCGCGCGGCAAGTTCGGCCAATGCGGAAAGCGGAGCCAGATCACCCTCCATCGAGTATACGCTTTCAACGGCGATCCAGACCCGGCCAGGCCCCCCCAAGGCGCGCCATTCCGCTATCACCCGGGCGGCATCAGCCGCATCATTATGGGCAAAGCTCCGGCATTCGGCCCGGCCAAGGCGCATTCCCTCATATGCGCTGGCATGGATCAGCGCGTCATGCAGGACCAGATCTCCCTGCATCGGCAGGGTCGAAAAAATGGCCTGATTGGCCTGAAAGCCGCCACCCATGTAAAGCGCAGCCTCGGCGCCGAAAAACGCGGCCGCCTCGGCCTCCAGCGCCTCATGTTCGGGATGGTTGCCGCGCAAAAGCCGCGACCCCCCTGCCCCGACAGGAACGCCGCGCCCCAGCGCATCAAGCGCCGCACGGACCAGCAACCCGGACCCCGCCAGCCCCAGATAGTCGTTCGAGGCGAAATCAAGCCCGGCTGTCGTTGCCCGCTGGCGTAACCGGCCACGCTGCGCCAGCGCATCAAGCGCCGCACGATGGCGGGGAAAGCTCATGCCGCACAGCCCTCGGCCGGCCCGTTCAGTACCTCGGCGCGCAGGCCAAGGCGGGCGAACAGCTGCGCATCCTTGTCCTCGCCGGGGTTTTCGGCGGTCAGCAGGGTGTCGCCGACAAAGATCGAATTTGCCCCCGCGAAAAAACACATCGCCTGCAATTCATCGCTCATCCCGGAGCGTCCGGCTGAAAGGCGCACATATGATTTCGGCATCAGGATGCGTGCGGTAGCGATGGTGCGCACCATCTCGATCGGATCAAGCTTTGGCGCATCGGCAAGCGGTGTCCCCGCCATCGGCATCAGCATGTTGATAGGCACCGATTGTGGCGGAACCTCCATCCCGGCAAGGGTTTCAAGCATCGAGATCCGGTCCTCGGCCGTCTCGCCCATCCCGATGATGCCACCTGCGCAGACATTGATCCCAGCCGCCTGCACCCGGTCCAGTGTATCCAGCCGGTCCTGAAAGCTGCGGGTGGTGATGATCTCGGAATAATAGCGTTCCGATGTATCAATATTATGGTTGTAATAATCCAACCCAGCATCTTTCAGCCGTAACGCCTGATCCATGTCCAGCATGCCCAGCGTCATGCAGGTCTCCATCCCCAGCGCCTTGACGCCGCGGATCATCGCCAGCACGGCTGGCATGTCCCGCTCTTTCGGCGACCGCCAGGCTGCGCCCATGCAATAACGTGTCGCGCCCGCTTCCTTTGCGCGCTTGGCCTCTGCCAGCACGCGCTGAACCTCCATCAGCTTCGATGCAGAGAGTTCCGCCCCGTTCCGTGCCGATTGCGAACAATAGGCACAGTCCTCGGGGCAGCCGCCTGTTTTGATCGAAAGCAGTTTTGAACATTGGACCAGATTCGGGTCGAAATTGGCGCGATGCACGGTTTGTGCCCTGAAAAGCAGGTCCATCAGTGGCAAATTATAGATTTCTTTAGCGCGGCACAATGGTTGCGACATGATCCCTCCTGAACCTGGCCTCAAGAGTATCTATAAAAATGCCGCGTCAGAAAGTTAACCCGGATATATTATCTATTATTCAGACGCAAACAGATCCTGCCCCGTCTTGTCAGTCATCCATCCGCAGTTCGGCAAAGCTTGCCGGATGAAAGACGATCTGGACGCGCTGACCGGTCTCATCCTTGCCATAAACCTCGTAACAACCGTCATCGAGGGTGACATTGTGAACGACCCATCCCTTGGCGGTCAGTGAGGATTTCAGTTCCTCAACCGTTCGCCGTTGCGCAACCGGAACCTTGCAATCCCCATCCGCCATGACCGGAAAGGCCAAGGCAGTCAGCACGGCAGTCATGGCAATGAAACGCATTCTTTACTCCTGCATTTGCGTGGATCGCTGCAGATATAAAGGTGCGAAACTTGCAGCTCGCTTACAGCCGCCCTGCCCTCACGGGCCAATAATGCGAACCCTGGCGATCCGGCCGTTGCAACGCAGGACTGCGGTGCGCAGTCGTTCCAGCAGATGTGTCTGGACATAATTGGCGTGAAACCGTGTCGGCGCAAAAAGCGTCAGGCAACTTTCGGTCAGCTCTGCCTCAATCAGCCCGGCGAACCAGGCATCAAACAACGCCGGGTCCTCTTCGGCCAGCCGTGCACGCGCCTCAGCCCAAAGCCCCTGTGCCGGAACCGGTTCAGGTCGATGCAACGGCACGACATTGCTGGACGGTTCGCTTGGTTTGCCCCCTACCCGTTCGACAAAGTCTGGCCCGATATTCGGCCATTCTCCCCGGGTATCCAGCAAAATACGTTCCAGATTAAGACTCAGGACCGAAACCCGGCCCCGCGCGCCGTGCTGCTTAATTTCGATCCAGCCAAGCGTACGCAGCTTGGCCATCTCTCGTTTGACGGTTCGTTCGTCAACACACCAAAGCCGCGCGATTTCACGCTGACCAATCGTAAGCTCATCTCGTTGCCAGTTATATCTTGTGGTGATCAGGGCCATGAGTCGCAAGATCAGCCGCTGACGATGCTTGTCGCCCGCAAGGCCATGCGCCATCATGGCGGAAAGCAAATCGTATTTCTTGGCCGCGGCCTCTCGACCAACGGCGCGGATCACCTGCATCTCTGCCCCTGCCTCCGGATGTGACCGGCTGCTATTGCCCCTTAGCCCAAAGGTCCCGTCTGACGAAGAGACCCCGACAGCGGCGCCGATCTTGTGCCGATCGAAACGCTTTTCGCCATCTCTGTCGTATTTGCGTCCTGATTTCCGATTCTGTCAAGCGTCTTGCCGTCAGGCCGGTTTCCCGTCCCAATTCCGGAAGGAAAAATCGGTATCATTGGTATTGAGGGACATCCAGGGAGTCACCGAATGGCGCGATATTGTCCCCTATTCAGGCCGCTCTGCCGATCTGACGTCCCCCATTTCCGGCGTTTGCGTTGCCTCCGGACGGGCCTCCGATTCGGTTGGCGATTCGCAGGCGGGGCCTGAAAATTCCCGCATTTCCGCCTTCTTGCCTTATCAATCAAAACTGTTTTTGCCAAAAGTGCAAATCCGGCGTAAAAGCGAAACAGAAGAAAATCTGCGTCCTATAAATACAGGCATCCCATGTATACGCACGAAGACCTCGCCAGGCTGCAGGCACAATCCTTGAAGATGCAGGGCTGGATCCGGCGCCAGACCTTCAGCCCGGCCAATGAAAAGACGCTGCGCCGCTTTTCCAGCTGGGAGGTGGCCGAGCTGATCTTTCGCATCAACCAGTCGACCTTTCGCGGCAAGCTTGCCGCCGAGCCGCACCTTCCCCTCGGGGAAGTTGAGGAGGATGGTCGCCAGCGCTGGTTCTCGCTTGACGAGGTGAACGAACTGCGCCGCCGCATCCGCATCAACCGCAAGTCGCTGATGCCCTGGCGGCCGCAGGGCAAGCGCGCCTTTCGGGCGGCGATTGCCAACTTTAAGGGTGGCGCCGGCAAATCGACCGTGGCGCTGCACTTTGCTCACGCTGCCGCGCTGGACGGCTATCGGGTTCTGGTGGTCGATTTCGACCCGCAGGCAACGCTGAGCCATTCGATGGGTCTGACGGATGTCGGCGAGGATCACACCGTCTGGGGCATCATGGCCCGTGACCTTGAGCGTGAAACCGACCGTATGAATGCGGTGGCTCGCGGGGCTGAGTCGGGAACGGCGCTGCCGCAACGCAAGCTGCCCGCCTCGATCCGTGACATGGGGCTGGGGATGCTGCGCCCGGCAGACTTTATCAAGCCGACCGCATGGTCCACTATTGATATCGTGCCAAGCTGCGCCAACGCCGCCTTTGTCGAGTTCGCCAGCGCCCAGTATCGGCACCTTAATCCGGAATGGACGTTCTTTGGTGCGGTGTCGCGCTTTCTCGACAGTCTCGCGGATGATGCTTACGACCTTATTCTTTTCGATTGTCCGCCGGCGATTGGCTATCAGTCAATGAACGCGGTCTTTGCTGCCGACATGCTTTATATCCCCTCGGGGCCGGGCTATTGGGAGTATGACTCGACCACCAGCTTTATCGGACAGCTATCCGAGGCGCTGGAGGATCTGTCGCATGGTTTCGAAAACTTCCCCACGGGGAAGATCCGGTTGCCGAAAGCCTTTGCCGATATCCGGTTCCTGATGACGCGGTTCGAGCCGTCGAATGAACTGCATCAGGCGATGTATGGCGCGTTCAAGCAGGTGTTCGGCGAGCATATGGCAGAGCATCCGATCGAACTGACGCGCGCGGTCGAGCAGTCCGGCCGTTTCCTGTCCTCGATCTACGAGATCGATTATCGTGAGATGACGCGCGGAACCTGGCGGCGGGCGCGGGCGACCTTTGATCAGGCTTATGAGGAATTCAAATCCCGTCTCGTTGCCGCCTGGGACAAGCTGGAGGGTGAGGCATGAGCCGCAAACGTCGCATGTTCGAAATCGAAATGCCGGAAGAGCCGGCCGAGGCCACGCCCGAAACCTTCCCCGCGGGGAAGGAGGAGCGTGAACAGCGCCGGGGGCCAATGGCCACCGCAATCGCGGAAACCGTTGAATCCAGTAGAGATCGCGCCCGTCTGGAGGCTCAGATCCGCGCCGAAAACGATGCTTTGGCACAGGAACATGTGCGGCTGAAACGCGCCGGTTTGATCACTGATATGATCCCGCTGGACGCGATTGATACCCGGAAACTGATCCGGGACCGCGCGCCGGGACCGGATTATGAGCTGCCCGAATTGGTGGAATCTATCCGTGATATCGGGCTTTCAAACCCGATCAGGGTCGAGCCGGCCGAGGGTGGCCGCTACGAGCTGATCCAGGGTTGGCGGCGGCTGTCGGCCTATCGGCTGTTGCTGGAGGAGACGGGCGATACCGAGAAATGGGGTCGGATTCCGGCCGGAATCGCCGCACGCGGCGATGAGCTTGAGCAGCTTTACCGGCGCATGGTTGATGAAAACATGGTGCGCAAGGACATCTCTTTTGCCGAGATGGCCCAGCTTGCGCTGCATTATGCCATGGACCCGCAGACAGAGGAACATGACCCCGAGAAGGCTGTTGCGATCCTGTTCAAATCGGCAGGCTATCAAAAGCGCAGCTATATCCGCAGCTTTATCCGCCTGATCGAGGCGCTTGGCGAAACGCTGATGTATGCACCCGAAATCCCCCGCGCTTTGGGGTTGGCATTAGCGCAGCGGCTGGACGAAGTGCCGGGCACAGCAGCGGCAATCCGGGCCGAACTGAAGGGCTGGGATACGCGCTCGATCAAGGATGAACTCGACGTTTTGCGCCGCTATGCGGGGCAGGGGGATGACAGCGAAACTGCTGCGGCAAAGCCGCGCAGCGCCACCGCGGCCACTCCGTCGGGCAAGGCGCGCATCAGCTTTCAAATCCAGCGTCCACAGGGCAGCGCGAAGTGCACCGCCTCGAACGGGCGGCTGGAGATCCGCCTGCCACGCGACTTTTCGGCGGTGGACCGGCGCAAGCTTGAGGCGGCGGTGAGATCGCTGCTTGAGGGGCTTGACTGACCTTCCCCACGGGGAAGGTTTCGCCCTGGGGAAGGGGGCGCAGAATAGGGCGGACAGAGGTATCGGAAGGGGGGTAAAACAGCCCTCTTCCAGTGATCCGCAAAATGGGGATATTCTGCGGATAAGGGCTTTTGCAGGTCAGAAAACATGCCATCCGCTTCGGACACAGATTATCACGAAAAACCACCTTTGCACGAGCTTTTTGATGTCGGGGCGTGGTTTTCTGCCGAGAGTGCTCTGGCGGCGGATCTGGCCCGCGCAGCCTTTGCTCTGGGGCGGCTGGAAGGCATGCTGATGGCGATGGAGCCTGAGTTGCGGGCCGGGGCCAATCGGCGTTTGGCGCTGATCGAAGCCGAGGCGATGCTATGGGCGCAGGGCTCTCCGCTACGGCGGGAAGAGATCGGGCGCGATCTGATGGAGGCGCGGGCCGGCGCCGATCTGGAGGCGATGCGGCTGGCGCGCTGGAGCATCCGGCGGCTGGAAGGGCAGGGGGATCCGCGCGACCTGCGCGCATTTCTCGGGCTGCACCGGGCCGAGGTCTCGGGGCTGGATGACCTGCTGGCGGCGCGTCCGACAGGTCATGACTTCGATGCTGCCGCCGCAGAGTTCCGCACACTGGCCGGTGAACTGGCCGATCTGACGCCGGTGGCGCGGGCCCCTGCACTGCGGGTGCTGTGGCGTCTTTGCGATCTTTCCGCGCCCGAGGTGCTGGCCGAGCCCGCGACATGGACGGCGCGGGATATGGCCGAGGGGTGCGAGGGGTTGCGCTTTGTCCCGCTTGGCCGTCATGGGCGCGGGGTCTGGATCGACGGCGGCACCCCGGCCGAGCGGATGGCGCGGCATCTGGCGGCGGTCACTGCGGGGATCGAGGACGCCCGCCATGAGCTGGCGCGGGTCATCGAATGGCAGGCCCGGGCACTGGCGGCGATGGCAGGGGTCAAGGGCGACAATCCGGCCCGGGTGATCCGGGCGCTGGCCGCGCATCCGCTGCTGAGCGCGGCGATGCTTGAGGATAGCGCCGGGATCAGCCGTGACACAGCCGAGCGGATGCTGGCGCGCATGAAATCCCTGGGTCTTGCGCGCGAGATCACAGGCGGGCGGCGGTTCCGGCTGTGGATGCTGGCTGGCTGAGCGCGTCACGGCGAAAGGCGGCGGGTGTCGTTCCAGCGATCTTGAGAAAGGCGCGATGAAAGGCGCTGGGTTCGCCATAACCCAGCCGGGCAGCGATCTCGGCCACGCTCAGGTCAGTGTCGCGCAGAAATTCCCGGGCGCGCATCAGGCGGATCTCGGCCCGGATGGCGGCATAACCCTGACCCTCGCGCCGCAGCCTTCGGCGCAGGGTCGCGGGCGACAGGCGCAGATCGGCGGCGAGCGTGTCAAAATCCGGCCAGTCCCCGGGGGCAAGCGCACGCAGCCTTGCCCGGATGCGTGCCGACAACCCCTGATCGTGGCGATAACGCAAAAGGATATTTGCCGGCGCGCCGCGCAGAAAGCCCGCCAGCGCCTTTTCGCTGCGGATCGTCGGCAGCGACAGGTAGCTTGCCGCAAAGGTCAGCCGGCTGACGGGCCGGTCAAAATGAACCGGAGCGCCGAAGAACTGGTGATAGTCGCGGCGGTTCTCGGGTGCAGGGCAGGCGAAATCGACCTGCATCAGCGGAATGCGGCGACCGATCAGCCAGCACATTACCCCCAGCAGGATCAGCCAATAGGTGCGATAGGCAAAGGCGCGGCGCGGCGGGCCGCTGTCATTGAGCAGGATCTCGGCCTGGCCTTCGCGCAAACGCAGCTCTCCGACCGGGTCGTCAAGCACGACGGCGAGGAATTTCAGCGCCCGGCGTAGCGCGTGCTCAAGCGTTTCGGCGTGCAGCACCGCCTGGCACAGCAGCTGGAAGCTGCCGGGGCGCATCGGGCGGGCGGCCTCGTCAAAGAACTCGTCCTGGATCAGATCGGCGATAGCGAGCCACAGCTTGCCGTATTGCAGGTTCGAGACCGGCTCGCCCGCAGTCCCGATCCCTGCGCGCGCAAGCAGGGGCTGCGGGTCAAGCCCGCGGCGGCGCAGACAGTCCAGCGCGTCCTCGACAAAACCCGGGGTGATCCTGCGCCGTTCCATGTCACCATATTGCAAAACCGATCACCTATTCTGGCCGCCAATGTCATTGTTTGCAATGCGCCTGACGCTAAGCTGACGCCAGACTCAGGAGAGCCGCCACCGGCGGAGAGTTAGAGGAGGAGAGATATGTCTGCGACGACCCTGACCCGGGCGCGTCCCGGTTATCATGATGCTGTGGCGCGGTTCCGGATCGAAGATGCCATGGCCGGGCTGCGTGGCGATCTTGAGACCGGGCTGAATGCCTGTGTCGAATGCTGCGACCGGCATTGTGGCGTGAATCGGGTGGCGCTGCGCTGCCTGTCGGCGGATGAGACGCTGACCGAATACACCTTTGAAGAACTGCGCGACATGTCGGCGCGGGTGGCGAACCTGTTCTCGGACAAGGGTATCCGGCCGGGCGATGTGGTGGCGGGGCTGTTGCCGCGCACCGTCGATCTGGTTGCTGTGGTTCTGGGCGCCTGGCGTCTGGGTGCGGTGTATCAGCCGCTGTTCACCGCCTTTGGTCCCAAGGCAATCGAGCATCGGCTAAAGACCAGCGGCGCCAAGCTGGTGGTGACGAATACCGCCCAACGGCCCAAGCTGGATGAGGTCGAGGATTGCCCCCTGGTCGCCACGGTTCGCGCAGATGAAGAAAAGCTGGCCCCCGAGGACATTGATTTCCGCGATGCGCTGAGCACAGCCTCGGCCGGGTTCGAGCCGGTGATGCGGCGCGGCGAGGATCTGTTCATGATGATGTCCACCTCGGGCACCACCGGCCTGCCGAAAGGGGTGCCGGTGCCGTTGCGGGCTCTGCTGGCCTTTGGCGCCTATATGCGCGATGCGGTCGATCTGCGCGAAGAGGATGTTTTCTGGAACATCGCCGATCCGGGCTGGGCTTACGGGCTTTACTATGCGCTGACCGGGCCGCTGCTTTTGGGTCAGCCGACGATCTTTTACGAGGGCGGTTTCACCGCCGAGACCACCTGTCGCATCATCCGGCGCATGGGCGTGACAAGCCTTGCCGGGTCGCCGACAGCCTATCGGCTGCTGACCGCGGCGGGGCCAGAGGCTGCGGCAGAGATCAAGGGCCAGCTGCGGGTCGTGAGTTCGGCCGGCGAGCCGCTGAACCCCGAAATCATCCGCTGGTTTGCTGAACATCTGTCGGTGCCGATCCACGACCATTACGGCCAGACCGAAATGGGCATGTGCGTGAACAACCATCACGGGCTGGATCATCCCGTGCGCCCCGGTTCGGCCGGGCTGGCGATGCCGGGCTATCGTGTGGTGGTGCTGGATGACGAGGGCAACGAGCTTGGCCCGAACCAGCCGGGCGTGCTGGCGATCGACATGAAGCGTTCGCCCCTGATGTGGTTCTCGGGCTATCTGAACCAGGCGACGCCCGCCCTTGCCGGCGGATATTACCGCACCGGCGATTCCGTCGAGTTCGAGCCGGACGGGTCGATCAGCTTTATCGGACGCTCGGACGATGTCATCACCTCTTCGGGCTATCGCATCGGGCCTTTCGATGTTGAAAGCGCGCTGATCGAACATCCGGCGGTGGTCGAAGCGGCGGTCGTCGGCGTGCCCGACCCCGAACGAACCGAACTGGTCAAGGCGTTTGTTGTTCTGGCCAAGGGCGTCGAGGGGTCCGATGCCCTGAGCGAAGAGCTGGCGCAGCATGTCAAGAAACGCTTGTCGGCCCATGCCTATCCCCGGATGATCGATTTCGTCGAGGATCTGCCCAAGACGCCAAGCGGCAAGATCCAGCGCTTTATCCTGCGCAAGGCTGAAGTCGAGAAACTGGCCCGGAATTAAGGACGCATCATGCAGATCGAGAACAAGGTATTTCTGATCACCGGCGCGGGCTCGGGTCTGGGCGCGGCGGTGGCCCGTATGGCCGTTGCGGCGCGCGCGCGGGCCGTGCTTCTGGACGTGAACGCCGAGGCGGGCGCGGCCATGGCGGCAGAGCTGGGCGAGGCCGTGCGGTTTGTGCGCACCGACGTGACCAGCGCCCCGGACGGCGAGGCCGCGCTGGCGGCGGCGCTTGCGGCTTTTGGCCGTGTGGACGTTGCGGTGAACTGCGCTGGTATCGCGCCGGGTGAAAAGATCGTCGGGCGCGAGGGTCCGCATGCGCTTGATAGCTTTGCCCGTGCCATCCAGATCAACCTGATCGGCACCTTCAACATCCTGCGGCTGGCCGCCGGTGCCATGGCGAAGAATGCGCCGGGCGAGGGGGGTGAGCGCGGCGTGATCGTCAACACCGCCTCGATTGCCGCATTTGACGGGCAGATCGGGCAGGCGGCCTATGCGGCCTCGAAAGGCGGGGTCGCTGCGCTGACCCTGCCGGCGGCGCGGGAACTGGCGCGGCATGGTATCCGGGTCGTGACCATCGCGCCGGGAATCTTTGCCACCCCGATGATGTCCGGTCTGCCGCAGGAGGTGCAGGACAGTCTGGGCGGTACGGTGCCTTTCCCGCCGCGCCTGGGCAATCCGGCCGAATATGCGGCGCTGGTGCGCCATATCGTCGAAAACCAGATGCTGAACGGCGAGGTCATCCGGCTGGATGGCGCGCTGCGCATGGCGCCGAAATAAGGGAGAGACATCATGAGCACCGATCCGATTGTCATCGTTGGTCTGGCCCGCACGCCAATGGGCGGGTTTCAGGGCGATTTCGCCTCGGTCGAGGCGGCGGCGCTGGGCGCGACCGCGATCAGGGCGGCGCTGGGCGGGCTGGACCCGCAGGCGGTGGATGAGATCATCATGGGCTGTGTGCTGCCTGCCGGTCAGGGTCAGGCCCCGGCCCGGCAAGCGGCACTCGGCGCGGGTCTGCCCCTGGGCGCGGGCGCGACGACCGTGAACAAGATGTGCGGCTCGGGCATGAAAGCGGCAATGCTGGCCCATGACCTGATCCTTGCCGGATCGGCCGATGTCGTGGTTGCGGGCGGGATGGAGAGCATGTCGAACGCGCCCTACCTGCTGCCCAAGGCCCGCTCGGGCTATCGCATGGGCCATGGCCAGGTCATGGACCATATGTTTCTGGACGGTCTTGAGGACGCCTATGACAAAGGCCGCCTGATGGGCACCTTTGCCGAGGATTGTGCCGAGGCTTATCAGTTCACGCGTGAGGCGCAGGACGAATTCGCCATCAGCTCGCTGAGGCGGGCGCAGCAGGCAATCTCTGCCGGGCATTTCCGGGCCGAGATCGCGCCGGTCACGGTCAGGACCCGCAGCGGCGAAACCGTGGTCGATACGGATGAACAGCCGGGCAAGGCGCGGCTTGACAAGATCCCTACGCTGAAGCCCGCCTTTCGCAATGGGGGGACGGTGACGGCGGCGAACAGCTCGTCAATCTCGGACGGGGCGGCGGCGCTGGTGCTGATGCGCGCCTCGGAGGCCGGGCGGCGTGGCCTGACACCGCGCGCCCGCATCCTTGGGCACGCGACCTTTGCCGGCAAGCCGAACCTGTTCCCGACCGCGCCGATCGGTGCAATCCGCCGGCTGGCCGAGCGGACCGGGACCGCGCCTGGTGATTACGATCTTTTCGAGATCAATGAGGCTTTTGCCGTGGTTGCCATGGCGGCGATGCGCGACCTGGATCTGCCCCATGACAAGGTGAACGTGCATGGCGGCGCCTGCGCGCTGGGCCATCCGATCGGGGCTTCGGGCGCGCGGGTGCTGGTCACGCTGCTCGCGGCGCTGGAAACGCATGGGCTGGCGCGCGGTATCGCCTCGCTTTGTATCGGCGGCGGTGAAGCGACGGCGGTCGCGATCGAAAGGATGCAATGATGCTGACCGAGGAACAGGAACAGATCCGCGACGCTGCCCGGCAATTCGCGCAAGAGCGGCTGGCCCCCGGCGCGGCGCGGCGCGACCGTGAGCATGCCTTTCCGCGCGCCGAACTGACCGAGATGGGCGAGCTGGGCTTTCTGGGGATGCTGGTGCCCGAGGCGCATGGCGGCTCGGAAACCGGCATGGTCGCCTATGCCCTTGCGCTGGAAGAGATTGCAGCGGCGGACGGGGCATGCTCGACCATCATGTCAGTGCATAGCTCGGTCGGCTGCGTGCCGATCCTGCGCTTTGGCACGGATGATCAAAAGGCGCGCTTTCTGCCCCGGATGGCCAGTGGCGAGTGGATCGGCGGCTTTGCCCTGACCGAGCCTCATGCCGGGTCGGACGCCTCTAACCTGCGCACCAGGGCGCGGCGCGAAGGCGATCATTACGTCATCGACGGGGCCAAGCAGTTCATCACCTCGGGCAAGAACGGCAATGTGGTGATCGTCTTTGCCGTCACCGATCCGGCGGCGGGCAAAAAGGGGATCTCGGCCTTTATCGTGCCGACCGACACGCCGGGCTACGAGGTGGTCTCGGTCGAGCATAAGCTGGGCCAGCATTCCTCGGATACCTGCGCGCTGTCCTTTACCGATATGCGCGTGCCGGCCGAGAATCGTCTGGGCGAAGAGGGCGAGGGCTACCGCATCGCACTGTCGAACCTGGAAGGCGGGCGCATCGGCATCGCCGCTCAGGCGGTTGGAATGGCGCGCGGCGCATATGAGGCGGCGCTGGCCTATGCGCGCGAACGCATCACCTTTGGCCGGCCGATCATCGAGCATCAGGCGATCGCTTTTCGGCTGGCCGATATGGCGACCCAGATCGAGGCGGCCCGGCTGATGGTGCTGCGTGCGGCCAAGCTGCGCGAGGCGGGCAAGCCCTGCCTGACCGAAGCCAGCATGGCCAAGCTTTTCGCCTCGGAAATGGCGGAAAAGGTCTGCTCGGCGGCGATCCAGCTCCATGGCGGTTATGGCTATCTGTCCGACTATCCGGTCGAGCGCATCTATCGCGACGTGCGCGTGACCCAGATCTATGAAGGGACGAGCGAGGTCCAGCGCCTCGTCATCGCCCGTAACCTGTAGCAGAGGTGGGAATATGGCAAAGCTGATCGAGCTGACGCGAGAGGGGCGCGTGGCGCTGATCCGCCTGAACCGGCCCGAGGCGCTGAATGCGCTGAACTCGGCTCTGGCCGAGGAACTGACCGAGGCCGCACAGGCGCTTGATACTGACAGGGGCGTGGGTGCCATCGTCATCACCGGCTCGGAACGCGCCTTTGCGGCAGGGGCCGATATCTCGGAAATGGCCGGCAAGACCGCCGAAGAGATGGTCGAGGCGGATTTCTTTTCGACCTGGGACCGCTTTGCTGCCTTGCGCACGCCCAAGATCGCGGCGGTGAATGGCTATGCCCTGGGCGGCGGCTGCGAGTTGATGATGATGTGCGATTTCGCCATTGCCGGAGAGGGCGCCAAATTCGGTCAGCCCGAGGTCAAGCTGGGTGTCATCGCCGGCATGGGCGGCACGCAGCGCATGACCAAACTGATCGGGCGGTCATTGTCGATGGACCTGCACCTGACCGGGCGGCTGATGGATGCGGCCGAGGCCCTGCGTGCCGGGCTGGTTGCGCGGGTGGTCCCTGACGATCAGGTGCTGCCCGAGGCGATGGCGGCGGCCGCCCAGGTCGCCGGTTATTCCCGTCCAGCGACCAGGCTGGCGCGCGAGGCGGTGATGCGGGCCGAGGAACTGTCGCTTGGCGAAGGTGTCGCGTGGGAGCGGCGCCTGTTCCATCGCCTGTTCGGCACTTCCGATCAGAAAGAGGGCATGCGCGCCTTTCTTGAAAAGCGCAAACCGGACTTTCACCGCGACTGACCTGTCCACACAAACGGACCAACGCCCCGCCTTTCGATATTCCGAGAGGCGGGGCTTTGCTTTTTGATTCCCTTTCACGGGGTGATTCCATGGCGATTCTGCGAGGGTCGGCTGGACCTGCCGGGGAATCATCGACGCGATTCCCTGAACACCCCCAGGGTTTCTGTCAGTCCGGCACCGCCCGGCCGGTTCCGGCCGCGGCAAAGACACCAATTTCCCCTATATTTTTCAGTTAGTTATTCAGATTTTCTATTTTTGTGTCAAAATTGGTCTTGCGGGTTTTTTTTGTGGGGTCTAGATAGCCGCTCACCGAGACGACGGAACGGTCTGACCGGGACGGAACGCGGAGCTGAGAGGCTCGGTTCTGGGGAAAATCAGGAAATGAACGACCGGATGGGCGTCGCTGATAGTGGCGCATCTTCCGTGATTTTGTTTCCTCTGCTTTTTGACATTATTGGATATCTGAAGGGATATGCGGGCGGTCTGGTCGTTCAGTCGACGGATGACTTGCATATCGGCCTGGTAGGGGATTTCCCCGATGATCCAGGTGTCAGCTTCACTGTTTGTCGGTTCACGCGAGTGAATAGACAGGCAGAGATGATCCTTCCTTTACTGGAAGGACAGATGTGCAAGGTCTTTCTGTCAGGGATACGCGCTTTTTGCGCGTTTCAACTTGAGAGTTTGATCCTGGCTCAGAACGAACGCTGGCGGCAGGCCTAACACATGCAAGTCGAGCGAGGACTTCGGTCCTAGCGGCGGACGGGTG
>NZ_JAFL01000029.1:0-32380 GCF_019633685.1 Paracoccus sp. J56 | reverse complement strand
TTTCCAGCGCATAGTCGCGCACGATGTTGCGCAAGGCATCGGCATCCCAGTGCACCCGACCGAGGATCGCCTGCTGCCGCCAGGGACCCTTGTCGCCAGCGGCGTCTGCCCGCATCCATCCGGTCTTGCGCCGTTCGTCTCCCAGCAGGCCATCGAGAAACTGCCCTGCCGATACCGCAACCCGTTCCTGCGTGAACAGCACCCGCATCCGCAACTTCACGTCCCGAAGCGACGAAGCCCACAGCTCAAGCGTTTCCTCGACAGCTAATCCCGACATCCATGACCCCATTCAAATCATGGTAGCCCAGTGATTCAGAAATGAGATGAAAACGCAACTGTAATGATAGGCGCTCAGACCCCATAGCGCGCAAGCAGGCGGTGCAGCGCCAATGCCACCAGCCGGGCAAAGACTACGGTCATTACCGACAGCACCAACAGGGCGGCAAAGACCAGATCGGTCTTCATCCGGCCGTTGGCGTGGATCATCAGCGCCCCAAGGCCGCGTGCGCCGCCGACCCATTCGCCGATCACCGCCCCGATCGGGGCATAGACTGCCGCCAGGCGCAGCCCGGTCGCAAGGCCTGGCAGTGCTGCAGGGATGCGCAGGTGGCGCATGATACGGATGGGGCTGGCGCCCATGACCTGCGCCAGATCCAGCGCAGCCTGAGGCGTCCGCATCAGCCCGTCCAGAAAGGCGCTGACCACCGGGAAAAAGACAATAAGCACCGTCATGGCGACCTTGGGTGACATGCCAAAGCCCAGCCACAGCGTCAGGATCGGCGCCAGCGCAAAGACCGGAATGGTCTGGCTGAATGTCAGGATTGGGCGCAGCACACCGGTCAGCTTTTGCGAAAAGCCCATCACCACCGCCAGCGCCGCCCCCAGGGCCGAGCCAAGGGTAAAGCCCAGCACCACCTCGGCCAGCGTGAAACCGGCGTGACGGGTGATCTCGGCCCGGTTCAGCCACAGCGCCTCGAGCACCGCGCGGGGCGAGGGCAGCAGAAAGGGTGGCATGCCGGCCAGCCAGATGACCCCCTGCCACAGCACCAGAACGGTGACGATCAGCGCGATAACTGTTCTCACGCCATCATCCCCCGCATCAGCCGGGCCTGCAATTGCAGGACCTCGGGCGCGTCATAGGGGCGGGCGGCGCCTTTGGGGCGCAGGGTCGGGACCGGCCATTCGGTCAGCCCCGTCTCTCGCAGCAGCAGAATCCGGTCGCCAAGCCGCGCTGCCTCGGCCGGGTCATGGGTAACGAGCAGCACCGTACGCCCTTCCAGCAGCCGCGCGGCCAGGTCCTGCATCTGTGCCCGCGTCCGCGCGTCAAGCGCCGAAAAGGGCTCATCAAGCAGCACCAGCGGCCGGTCCTCGAACAGAGTCCGGGCAAGGGCGACGCGCTGGCGCTGCCCGCCCGAAAGATTCGCCGGCAGGTGATGGGCGCGGTCGGTAAGCCCCACGGCCTCGATCAGCGCGGCCGCGCGGGCGGCGGGCTCGTCCCCTTGTCGCAGCGTGCCGCGCAGCCTTGCGCCAAGCGTGACATTGCCTGTCACATCAAGCCAGGGGATCAGGCCCGGGTCCTGCGCCATCAGCGCCACGGGCTTGTCGCGCGTCGCCTCACCCTCAAAGCGTGCTCCGGTTTCAAGCCCGGCGATCAGCCGCAGGATGGTTGATTTGCCGACACCCGAGGGGCCAAGCAGGCAGGTCCAGCCCGCACCTTCAAGCCGCAGGTCGACCGGTGCGAACAACGGGGCCTCGCCCACCCAGGCACGGCCACGGACCAGCGCTGCCGCGGCGGTCATGGCTTGCCCAGTTCCCAGAACGCGACCTCAAGCCGGGTTGCGGTCGCAAAGCGGTCAGAGAGCGCGGCCCATCGGGGGCTTTGTTCGGGGGTGTCGCCCAGCCGTTTGCGGATCGCGCTGTCAAGCAGCGCCCCGGCCTCGGCGCAGGCCGCCTGATATTCCTCGCCCGCATAGGTGTCGATCCAGTTCCGGTAGGGCGTGTCGGGTGCTGCCTCGCGTGCAAGCCGCAGCCCGATTTCGCCATAGCCCAGCACGCAAGGCATCAGCGCCGCAAGCAGGTCCAGAAAATCGCCCGAATAGCCTGCCTCGAGCACATAGCGGGTATAGGCGATATTGGTCACCGCCTCTTGGGCGTTGCTCAGCACCTCGCGATCCATGCCGGCGCTGGCGCAGGTGCGCACATGCAAGTCCATTTCATGGTTCAGCAGCGTGTGAACCGTGGTCGAGCAGGTCTGCATTTCCGTAAGATCACCAGCCTTGACCACGGCCAGCGCCCATGCGCGCGAAAAGTTCTGCAAGAACAGATAGTCCTGAACCAGATAGGTCAGAAAAGCCGATTGCGGCAGGGTGCCGTCGCGCAATCCTTCGACAAAGGAATGACGGGTATAGGCATCCCAATCCGGTTGGCAGGCGGCGCGCCAGGCGGCGAAGGCGTGGCCATAGCTGGTCATTGCGCGGCCCCCACATCCACCGCCAGATCCGAGACGGGCAGCACCTTGTCGATCAGGCCGGCCTTGTGCAGGAATTCCTCGAACCGGGCATAACGGCCCTGATCCAGTGCGGCGGGGCTTTGCGAAAAGCGCGGCAGCGTTTCCTTCCACGCCTCAGAGTTCAGCTCGTCCTTGAGGTCGGGCGCGGTGGCCGAGAACAGCTCCCATGCTTCGCCGGGGTGGTTGACCATATATTGTGCGCCGCGTTCGACCGCGCGCAGCAGGCGCAGGGTGCGGTCGCGATCCAGATTGTCGGGGTTGGCGACAAAGATCAGCTCGTCATAGGTCGGAACGCCCTGTTCCTCGACAAAGAAACATTTGCCCTCGGCCCCCTCGAGCCGCATCTGCGTCAGCTCAAAATTGCGATAGGCGCCGATGGTGGCATCGACCTGACCGGCAATCAATGCGGGCGACAGCGACCAGTTTACGTTGACCATCTCGATATCGTTCATCGTCAGCCCGGCCGAGGCAAGGATCTGGCCCACCAGCGCCTCTTCGACGCCCGAGACGGAATAGCCGATCTTTTTGCCCTTGAGATCCGCAATCTCTTGCACCGGACCATCGGCCTTGACCATCAGACAGTTCAGCGGCGTTGCGACCAGCGTGCCGACGCGGCGCAGGGGCAGGCCCTCATGCACCTGCAGATGCAGTTGCGGCTGGTAGCTGATGGCGTAATCGGCCTTGCCCGCGGCGACCAGTTTGGGCGGATCCGAAGGATCGGCGGGGGCGACGATCTCGACCTCAAGCCCCTCGTCCTTGAAGAAGCCCTTTTCCTGCGCAACGATGATCGGCGCATGGTCGGGGTTCACGAACCAGTCAAGGATCAGCGTGACCTTATCCTCGGCCAGCACTGGCTGGGCCAGCAGGGCAAAGGCGGCGGCAAGGGTGAAATGTTTCATCAATTCTCGTCTCCAAGGGCAAGAAGGGCGATTTCGCCATCCCAACGGTGGGAAAGCGCGTCGGCGGCGCGCCAGGAACGCAGACCCGAACGGCAGGCCAGCACCACACGCTGACCGGGCTCGGGCAGGGGACCGGTTGGGCCATATCCGGGCAGGCGCAGCGCCTGCGGGGTGGCCTTGCGCGGCGCCTCGTCTTCGGGGCGCAGGTCGATGACCAGATCAGCTGGGGTGATTTCATCACGTGCGATAAAGCGGGGGCCGGTGGTTTCGGGCGCGGCGTCAAAGCGGAACTGACTGAAGCGGCCGGCCTCAAAGCGAACGAACTCACCCAAGGGCGAGGGCGTGGTGCCAAGGATCAGCCGCAGCGCCATCTGGGCCTGAATACAGCCCAGCATCCCGACGACAGGGCCAAGCACGCCAGCGGTCGCGCAGGTCTGGCCGCTGTCAGGCGGGTCGGGGAAAAGCGCGCGCAGGCTGGGCGCACCGCCGCAGAACCCGCCGACATAGCCCGAAAGCCCCAGCGCCGAGGCCGAGATCAGCGGCTTTCCCGCTGCAAGGCAGCCATCAGACAAGGTGTAGCTGGCCGCATAGCTGTCGGCGCAATCCAGCACCACATCCGCCGCCGCGATCAGCGCAGGCGCATTCACGGGTGTCAGCCGGTCCTTTAGCGCCTCGACCTTAACGGCAGGGTTCAGCCGCGCCAGCGCCTGCGCGGCGGCGCGGACCTTGGGCTGACCGATGTCGTCGATCCGGTACAGCGGCTGGCGGTGCAGGTTCGTTTCCTCGACCGTATCAGCGTCGATCAGGGTGATCTGCCCGATGCCTGCCCCGGCAAGATATTGCAGTGCGGGCACACCCAGACCGCCCGCGCCGACGATCAGCACGCGGGCGGCAGAGATACGCTCTTGCCCCGCTGCGCCGACCTCGGGCAGGACCATCTGGCGGGCATAGCGGGTCATGCCGCCACCCGCTGCCATTCGCGGATGCGGCCCTCGGGGTCGGGATTCAGCGTGATGTCGGTGACAACCGAAGCAATATCCGCGCCCGCGGCAAAGGCTTCCAGCGTGCGCCCGGGTGTCATGCCGCCGATGGCGACCAACGGCGTCTCGCCCACCAGCCTGCGCCATTCGCGGACGCGGTCAAGGCCCTGCTGTTCCCATTTCATCTTTTTCAGAATGGTCGGCCATACCGGGCCCAGGGCGATGTAATCAGGCTTAAGGGCCTGCGCCCGCTCCAACTCGGCATGGTCATGGGTCGAGATGCCAAGCCGCAGCCCGGCGCGGCGGATCGCCGGCAGGTCGGCGGTGTCCAGATCCTCTTGTCCCAGATGGATGAAATCACAGCCAAGGTCGATGGCGGCCTGCCAGTGATCATTGACGACCAGCGTCGCGCCGTGATCGCGGCAAAGTTCCCGACACAATGCCAGCTCGCCCATCAGCCGGGCCGGGGGCTGGTCCTTGATGCGGACCTGAACCAGTTTCACGCCCAGAGGCAGGGCGCGGCGCAGCCAATCGGCGCTGTCAAAGATCGGGTAAAAGCGCGGCAATTTCATCCCAGCACCGCCATTCCAAACAGAGGGGTCGAAGGCGCGGCCATGTCGCGTGCCTCGATCGGGTTTGCGCCATGGGCCAGTTTTCCGGCCTCGATCGCCGATGCCATGGCGCGGGCCATCGCGACCGGATCGCCTGCCTTGGCGACGGCGGTGTTCAGCAGCACCGCGTCATAGCCCAGCTCCATCGCCTGCGCGGCGTGACTTGGCAGGCCGATGCCTGCATCGACCACCAGCGGGATACCGGGGAAATGCGCCCGAAGGCTGCGCAGCCCATAGGGATTGTTCAGCCCCCGGCCCGAGCCGATGGGCGCGCCCCAGGGCATCAGCACCTCGCAGCCCGCATCAAGCAGCCGTCCGCAGACCGACAGATCCTCGGTGCAATAGGGGAATACCTGAAAGCCGTCCCCGGACAGCGCCCGTGCCGCCTCGACCAGCGCGATCACATCGGGGCAAAGTGTGTCGTCGTCGCGGATGACCTCAAGCTTGATCCAGGGCGTCTCGAACAGCTCGCGTGCCATCTGGGCGGTGGTCACGGCCTCGCGTACCGAATGGCAGCCGGCGGTATTGGGCAGGACGGGGATGCCCAGATCGCGGATCAGGCGATAGAAGTCCTGCCCGCCGCCGCCTTCGCGGCGCAGGCTGACGGTGGCGATGCCAGCGCCCGAGGCGCGGAATGCCTCGGCCATGATCGCGGGCGAGGGGTATTGCGCGGTGCCCAGCATCAGCGGGCTTGCGACCTCGGTTCCGTAAAAGACCGGCATCTCAGCCTCCTTGCATGGGGGCCACGACTTCCAGCGCGTCGCCGTCGCTGAGCGTCGTTTCCGGGCGGGCCGCGGCGGGCAGGAAGGCACCGTTCAGTGCCGTTGCCACCTTGGCCGTACCAAGTCCGATTTCGGTCAGCACGTCCTGCACGGACGGGCCGGTCAGGTCGCGCGGCGCTCCGTTAAGGGTGATCTTCATCCATGAACTCCGGTTTCCGGCCCTCAAGCAGATAATCGGCGGCCATACGTGCCACGGCAGGGGCCAGAAGGTAGCCGTGGCGGTAAAGGCCGTTGGCGAAAAGCGTGCCACCGCGCCGGCGCAGGCGGGGCAGATTGTCGGGAAAGGCGGGGCGCGCGTCCGAGCCAAGCTCAAGGATCTCGGCCTCGGCAAAGCCCGGATGCAGGGCATAGGCAGCCGACAGCATTTCGACCGCCGAACGGGCGGTGACGCGATACTTGCCGCCGGTTTCCAGCATGGTCGCGCCGATCATATAGACCCCGTCGCCACGCGGCACGACGTAAAGCGGGATGCGCGGATGCAAAAGCCGCACGGTGCGGGTCAGCGTGACCTCGGGACAGCGCAGCACCAGCATTTCGCCGCGCACGCCGCGCAGATCGGGCAGCTCGTCCCTGGCAGCAAGGCCGCGCGCATCGACGATCATGCCGGTCGGTGCGCCCTCGGTCTCGATACGGATGCCGCGCTGTTCCAGCCGGTCGCGCAGAGCCAGCAGGGCGGCGCGGGGGTTCAGATGCGCCTCGGTGCCGAAATGCAGCCCGCGCGAAAAGCGGCCGGCCAGTTCGGGTTCCAGCGTCGCGATATCGTCACCGGTCACCGGCTGATGAGCCTTGGTCAGCCGGGCAAAGCGGTCAAGTTCGGTCCGGTCGCGTGAGGGGGCAAGCACAAGCGTGCCTCGCCGGGTGACCTCGGCGCCATTTGCTTCCCACCAATCGGCGGCGTCGAGGCCAAGGCGCAGCACCACCGGCTCGGCGCTTTCGGCCTCGCAATAGGGGGCAAGCATGCCGCCCGCGCGCCAGCTGCAGGCATGTGAGCCGGGCTTGCCGGCAGGGTCGATGATACGCGGCTGTTTCCCACGCGCGGCCAGTTCGGTCGCAATCGAGAGACCCATCACCCCCGCGCCCAGAATGGTAATCGCGGTCATGCCTGCCTCCATAGCGCGTGGAAATGATGCACGGGCCCATGGCCCAGCCCCACCGCCAGCTCATCTGCGGCCGCAATTGCACCCTGCAACCAGCCATGCGCGCGGTCTGCCGCATCCGGCACCGTCATCCCCTGCGCAAGCCCTGCCGCGATGGCCGAGGACAGTGAGCATCCGGTGCCATGGGTGTTCGCTGTGTGCTGGCGCGGTGCGGTCAGGGTCAGCGGTTCGGCTCCGATCAGCAGGTCGGTGCAGGTCTCTCCGCTGGCATGGCCACCCTTCATCAGCACATGCGTGGCGCCAAGGGCGCAAAGTGCCTTGCCCTGCGCCCGCATCTCATCCGGGGTTTGCGCGGGGGCGCGATCCAGAAGCCGCGCGGCCTCGGGCAGGTTCGGCGTCAGAACGGTCGCAAGCGGGATAAGCCGTTCACGCAGGGCCGAGACTGCCTCGTCCGGCAAAAGCGGGTCGCCCGACTTTGCCACCATCACCGGGTCAAGCACCACCGGGATCGGATTGGCTGCCAGAAGCGCGGTCAGACGGTCGGCCACCACCGTGATCACATCCGGGCCGCCCAGCATGCCGATCTTGACCGCGCGCACATCAAGATCACCAAAGACCGTATCGATCTGGGCGGCGATCATCGCCGGGCTGACGGGTTCGACCGCCGCAACGGTGCGGGTGTTCTGGGCGGTGATGGCTGTGATCACAGAAGCGCCAAAGACGCCGAGTGCTGAAAAGCTTTTCAGATCGGCCTGAATCCCGGCGCCGCCGCTGCTATCCGATCCGGCAATCGTCAGCGCGATAGGTGGGGAAGGAAATCCCGGCATGGCCCGCCTTTCAGTTCAGCCGGGCATGCAGACGGGGTCGGGACAGTTTTGCGGATGGTCTTGCCGCTTCACTCTACCCTTCCCTACGCCGGCATGACCCGGATCAGGTTCGATGGGTCGGTGCCTTGCACCTCTCAGCCCCGTTGCGGGGCCCCCCAAGTGTATGAGTCGTTTGCATGACACTAGGGCCCCGCGCCCCGGGTTGCAAGGGCTGCGGGGTCCGGGTGTCAGGGAAGCCGGGGGCAGGGCCCTGCCTGCGTTCAGTTCACGCCAAAGAGGTCGCGGGTATAGACCTTGTCTGCCACATCGGCCAATTCGGGGCCAAGGCGGTTCGCGATGATCAGATCGGCCTCGGCCTTGAAGGCGTCGAGGTCACGGATGACCGGACTGTGAAAGAAGTGATCCTCGGTCAGCACCGGCTCATAGACGATGCAGGGAATGCCCTTGGCCTTGATCCGCTTCATGATGCCCTGAATCGAGCTGTCGCGGTAATTGTCCGAGCCGGCCTTCATCACCAGCCGATAGACGCCGACAATCTTGGGTTCGCGTGCGATGATCTGGTCGGCGATGAAGTCCTTGCGGGTGCGGTTGCTTTCCACCACCGCCGCAATCAGGTTCTGCGGGACCTGATCATAGTTGGCCAGAAGCTGCTTGCTGTCCTTGGGCAGGCAGTAGCCGCCATAGCCGAAGCTTGGGTTGTTGTACTGATCGCCGATCCGCGGATCGAGGCCGACGCCCTCGATGATTTCGCGCGGGTTCAGGCCGCGGGCCAGAGCATAGCTGTCCAACTCGTTGAAATAGGCCACGCGCATCGCAAGGTAGGTGTTGGCGAACAGCTTGATCGCCTCGGCCTCGGCGGGGCCGGTGAAAAGCACCGGCATATCCTTGCGGATCGCGCCCTGTGCCAGCAGATCGGCCAGCTTATGCGCAGCGGGGCCATGATCCCCGACGACGATGCGCGACGGGTAAAGGTTATCGTAAAGCGCGCGGCCTTCACGCAGAAACTCGGGTGAGAACATGATGTTCTCATTGCCTGTTTCTTGCCGCATCCGTGCCACGAATCCGACGGGCACCGTGGATTTGATCACGATCGTTGCCTGCGGGGCGTGGTCGCGGGCCTGGGCGATCACAGCCTCGACGCTTTGGGTGTCAAAGCGGTTCGTGCGCGGGTCGTAATTCGTCGGCGTGGCGATGATGACGAAATCCGCCCCCGCCATAGCCTCGGCCTGGTCGGTCGTGGCCTGCAGGGACAGCTGCTTTCCAGCCAGCCATTCCTCGAGATCGGGGTCCTGAATGGGTGAGCGGCGGGCATTTACCAATGCCACGCGCTCTGCGTTCAGATCGAATGCCATGACTTCGTTGTGCTGCGCCAGCAGCACCGCGATCGACATTCCTACATAGCCTAGCCCGGCGACAGAAATACGCATGTGCGGGGTCCTATCCACTCTGAAGAAAACAGTCCAGTTCAGATTGGATCTGTCAGAGCTGTCGCGCAGATTTTTGCCGCGTGGGGTAAGATCGGGCCGCATCGGGGGAATCGGCGGCTCGGGGCTTTACTTGGCGGGGCATTCCGGACGATCTGGGCGCAACCGAAGCGGAAGGATGCCATGAAAAGCGTGATTTTCGACCTTGGCGGGGTGCTGATCGACTGGGACCCTGCGCTGGCCTTTGCGGATATCTTTACCAGCCGGGCCGAGGCCGAGGCCTGGATGCAGCGCATCGATTTTGCCGGCTGGAACAGGTTGCAGGACGGCGGGCGCAGCTTTGAGGACGGTCTTGCCGCCGCACGGGCCGAGCATGGCGACGAGGCGCGGCATCTGGCGGGCTATCTCGCGGCTTTTCCGCTGACCATCGAAAAGACTATTCCCGGGACGTGGGAAGTCGCCGAGGCCCTGGTTGCGCGCGGCGTTCCGCTATATGCTTTGACCAACTGGGCGGCCGAGACATGGCCCCATGCGCTGGAGCTGCATCCTCGGCTGGGCGCGGTTTTCGCGGACATTCTTGTGTCAGGCCGCGTCGGGATGATGAAGCCAGGCCCGGCGATCTATCGCATGGTGATGGATCGCAACGGTTTGCGGCCCGAGGATTGCGTATTCGTTGATGACAGTCTGCCGAATGTCGAAGCGGCGCGAGGGCTGGGAATCGATGCGATCCAGTTCACCGGGGCCGGCGCGCTGGGCGACGAGCTGGCGCGGCGCGGGTTGTTCTGAAGTATTCTTGACAGCGGGGGGCAGCCCCCTGTCAGGTTGATGGGGTCAGGTCCGCACAGCCGGCGCGACTGTACCCTGATCTATTTGCAGCAGGGCAGATGGGCGCGGCCGGGAACGATCCGAATCAGGCAGTCCTGCGCGTGACCCTGACTTCGACCCCGCCTCGCTTTGCCGGGATCGGGCCGACGCTGAAATCGGTGCTGAACCAGCGTATCCCCCGGATCAGGTGCGGCTTTGCGTGCCGCGCCGCTATCGCCGTTTTCCCGATTGGGACGGGTGCCTGCCGCAGGTTCCCCAAGGCATCACCGTGGTCAGGACCGATCAGGACTATGGCCCTGCGACCAAGATCCTGCCTGCGGTGCACGAGTTTCGGGGGCAGGATTGCGAGTTGCTGCTTTGCGACGATGACCGGCGCTACGACCCGCTGTGGACCAGCCGGTTTCTTGCAGCGCGCCGGGAACACCCCGATCGCGTGATTGCCGGGGCGGGGGCCTTTGTTCCCGGTCGCCGCGAAGGGTCGTTGCCCCGTGCCGTGCCACGCAAGAAAGGCAGCCTGTGCCGGTTGCTACGGCTGGCCACGCAGGGGCTGCACAAGCCCTCGGCATGGGTGGTATCGGGGTATGCTGGTATGTTCAAAGGCTATGGCGGGGCCATGTTGCGCCCTGAACTCCGGCCTGATTGCGCCTTTGATATTCCGAAACTGCTGTGGACTGTGGATGATCCGTGGCCATCGGGCAATTTTGCGCGGAACGGGGTCGGGATCTGGCTCAACGCCTTGGGCGTCATACGGGGCAAGCGAAGGATTGCCCGCCGCGACGCGCTTTTAAGGTTTTCGTGGCAGGGCAAAGGTCGGGGTGCCGCCGATGCCGCCTGTTACGACTGGTTTCGCCGCAACCGGGGAATCTGGCGTCCCGCCTCCTAGCTGATCAGCCTTGCAACATGACGCAGCGCGAGCAGGTAGCCATGAAAGCCACAGCCGGCAATCACACCCTCGGCGCGCAGGCTGACATAGGAATGGTGGCGAAAGTTTTCACGCTTGTGGACGTTCGAGATATGCACCTCGATCACCGGCCCGTCGAAAGCGTTCAGCGCATCAAGAATCGCAACCGAAGTATGGGTAAAGGCGGCCGGGTTGATGACGATCGCCTGGGCCTTTTGCCGTGCCTCATGGATCAGGTCGATCAGCACGCCTTCGTGGTTGGACTGATGAAAGGCGATGTCCAGACCCAGATCGGCCGCCAGCCCGCGGCAGTCACGCTCGATATCGGCAAGCGTGGTGCTGCCATAGATCTCGGGCTGGCGCTGGCCAAGCAGGTTCAGGTTCGGGCCGTTCAGGACATAGACGGTGGGCATGTCATTCTCCGCAAAAGTGGGGGCAATCTAGCCCAGTTCGGCAAGAAAGATATAGCCTGCGCCATAGATGGTCTTGATCAGGCGGGGGTTCTTTGGGTCCTCGCCCAGCTTTGTGCGCAGGCGCGAGATACGCACATCCATCGCCCGGTCGAAACTTTCGCCTGCCGTGCCGCCCAGCGCCTCAAGCATCTGCGCGCGCGAGATCAGGCGGCGCGGATTGTCGAGAAACAGGCGCAGGACCTCGGCCTCGGCATGGCTGATCGGGGTTTCGGCCCCCTCGGGCGAGGTCAGCGTGTAGCGGTCGAAATCCGCCGACCAGCCGGCAAAGCGCAACTGCTGGCGACCCGGGCCGCTTTCGCGCTGGGGTTTGCGCAACCGGGCGCGGATGCGGGCCACGACCTCGGCCGGTTCAAAAGGTTTGATGATGTAATCATCGGCCCCCAGCTCCAGCCCGGTTACCCGGTCCTGTACCTGTGCCCGGCCTGAAATGATGATGATTGCCGTGCCGGATTCGCTGGCCAGCCGGTGCACCAGCGCCAGCCCGTCGCGGTCGGGCAGGCCAAGGTCGATCAGACAGGCATCGGGCTGGATGCGGCGCAAGGCGGCCTCGAACTCGGTCGCGCGGGAAAAGCCGACGGTGCGAAAGCCCGCCTCTTCCAGCGCCGAGGACAGCAGGCGGCGGATCTCGGGCTCATCGTCGAGAATGGCGATCAGAGGTGCGTCAGTCATCGGTCCTTGCCATGGCGACGGCCAGTTCGGTTTCGTCAAAGGGCTTGGTCAGGACCGGACAGTCAAGCCCTGACCTGCGCGGATCGCCCGGAGGCAGCGCTGTCATCAGCACCAGCGGCAGCCCGCGGCCACGCAGATCCGCCCCCGATCCATCGCCCAGTTGCAGGTCCGACAGGATCAGCGTCAGCCCCGGCAGATCGGTCAGGCCGCGTGCCTCGCCAAGCGAACCCGCCTCGATCACCGAATGGCCCTGCGTGGTCAGCATCTCGCGGATATGGGCGCGGATGGCATCGTCATCCTCGACCAGCAGCACAAGTTGCGGACGCGCAGCGCGCAACGGCAGGCGGATGATGACCTGCGCGCCGCCGCCCTCGGTATTAAGCAGCCGCAGTGTCCCGCCCGACAGCTTGATCTGGTCATAGACCATCGACAGGCCAAGCCCGGTGCCCTGACTGCCCTTGGTGGTGAAAAACGGTTCGGTCGCGCGGGCCAGCGCCTCGGGCGAGAAACCGGGGCCGCTGTCAGAAACGATGATTTCCAGCCACCTTCCGGCGGGGCGGATCTTGATCCCGATCCGGCCCTGTCCCTGCATGGCGTCACGCGCGTTCAGGATCAGGTTCAGCAGCGCATCCTGTAACGCGCCGGGATCAAGCATCACCCGCGCGGGCAGATCGCCGATATGCGTGTCCAGCGTCACGCCTGCGCCCAGCGTCGGCCGGGTCATGGCGGCCAGATCATTCAGCATCGAGCGCAGTTCGACCGGTTGCGGCTGATGCTCGCGCCGGCCGGTCAGCGCCGAGATACCGTCAAGCAACCGCACCCCGCGCCGGGCGGCGGCCAGCGTCGCCTGTACATCCTCGGCCTGTTCGGGTGGCAGGCTGGCGCGGGCAAGCCGTCCCTGCAGGCCAAGGATAATGGTCAGAAGATTGCCGAAATCATGCGCGAGCCCCGAGGTCATCTGGGCCGCCACAGCGCGTTTGGCGGCATGGGTCAGCGCCTCGCGCGCCTGAACCTCGGCGGTGACATCTGTCGAAAGGACATAGACACCGCGCCCGTTCTGGTCGGGCGTCAGCGCGATGCGGATACGCCGGCCCGAAGGCGGGTGCGTGATCTCGAACACCTGCGACTGGCCCGATACGGCGCGGTCAAGATGGGGTCTTAGCCGCACAAATGTCTCCGTCCCCAGAACATCTTCGCACCGTCGGCCGATGACCGAGGGATCGGTCCCCGGAAACACCAGCGATATCTGGTTGTTCGAAAATGTATAACGGAACTCACGATCCATATGGGCGATATGGGCCGGGACCATGGCGGTGACATGGCGGGTCCGCGCCTCGGATTCGGTCAGGATGCGCTTGGCCTCTTCCAGCGCGGCATTGGTTGCGGCCAGCGCCCGGTTTGCAGCAGAAAGCCGCTCGGCGTTTTCCAGCACCAGCTCGGACAGTTCGGCCGAACGGGCGCGCAACAGCGCCTCTTGCCGCTTGATATGGGTGATGTCGGTATAGACGGCGATCCAGCCGCCTTGGGACAAGGGTGCCCCCTCGACCGAAATCCAGCGGCCATCGGCGCGTCTGCGTTCCAGATAATGCGGCTGAAAGGTCAGGGCCTGATCGACACGTTCTCGGATCGCGGCCTCGGGGTCCTCTTGCGGGCCGTATTCGCCGCGATCGACCAGATAGCGGATGGTATCCTGAAAAGTCGCACCGGTGCGGGTCAGCTTATCCGGCAGGCCGAACATCTGCTGATAGGGCCGGTTGCAGACCGCCAGTCGCAGGTCCGCATCAAAGATCGAGATCGCCTGCTGGATCAGGTTCAGCCCCGATCTGGTCAGCTCGGCGTGCCGGTCGCTGGATGGCATGTCAGTCGCTGGCATTGCGCGGCACCTGTAACAATTCGTAGGATTCAGGAAAAACTGACGCAAGAATTGCCGCAATAAGCTGCAATAGCCAGAGGGAAGAGGAGCCCGGACGGCAAGGGGAGGAACCATGCAGAACGCTGAGGCGGCACAAGCCGGCTTGCAGTCGATTCCGGCGTTGCTGGCGCGCAATGCCGTGCGTTTCGGCGGCCGGCCCGCCTATCGGGAAAAGGAATTCGGGATCTGGCAAAGCTGGACCTGGGCCGAGGCTGCAACTGAAATCCGTGCTCTGGCGCTGGGTTTTCTGGTGCTGGGATTGAACCGGGGCGACCGTGTCGCCATCGTCGGCCGCAACCGGCCTGCCCATTACTGGGCCATGGTCGCGGCGCAGATGTGCGGCGCGGTACCGGTGCCGCTGTATCAGGACGCGGTCGCCGAAGAGATGGCCTATGTGCTGCACCATTGCGGCGCGCGCTTTGTCGTCTGCGGCGATCAGGAACAGGTGGACAAGGTACTGGAGGTGGGCGAGCGCGCCCCCTCGGTCGAGCATATCGTCTATACCGACAAGCGCGGGATGCGGAAATACGACCATTCCCACATGAATGCGCTGGCCGATGTGCAGGCCGAGGGTCGCGCCGCCGAGCAGCGGCTGGGTGCCGAACTGGACAGCCGCACCGCCGTGTTGGGCTATGACGACACCTGCGTCATGCTTTACACCTCGGGTACCACCGGCAAGCCCAAGGGCGTGGTGCTGTCCAACCGCAACATCATCGAAACGGCTAAGAACAGCGCGGCCTTTGATCATCTGACCGAGCGTGAAGAGGTGCTCGCCTATCTGCCCATGGCCTGGGTCGGCGATTTCATCTTTTCGGTCGGCCAGGCTTATTGGGCGGGCTTTACGGTGAACTGTCCCGAAAGCGCGCATACCATGATGACCGACATGCGCGAGATCGGGCCGACTTATTTCTTTGCTCCGCCCCGGGTCTTTGAGGGTCAGCTGACCAGTGTGATGATCCGCATGGAGGACGCGGGTCGTTTGAAGCGCTGGCTGTTTCGGCACTTTATGGCTGTTGCCCGCCGTGTTGGTCCGGCTTTGCTTGACGGCAAGCCGGTCGGGCTGCTGGACCGGCTGCATCATGCGCTGGGCAATGTGCTGATCTATGGCCCGCTCAAGAATACGCTGGGCTATTCCCGCATTCGTGTCGGCTATACCGCGGGCGAGGCGATCGGCCCCGAGATCTTTGATTTTTACCGCAGTCTCGGGATCAACCTGAAGCAGCTTTACGGCCAGACCGAAGCTTCGGTCTTTATCACCCAGCAGCCTGACGGGCAGGTGCGTTCGGATACGGTTGGCGTGCCTTCGCCGGGGGTCGAGCTGCGTATCGCCCCCAGTGGCGAGGTCTTTTATCGCTCACCCGGGGTATTCGTCGAATATTACAACAACCCGGAAAGCACCGCCTCGACCAAGGACGCCGAGGGGTGGGTGGCGACGGGCGATGCCGGGTTCTTTGAGGAAGGCAGCGGGCACCTGCGCATCATCGACCGCGCCAAGGATGTGGGCCGCATGGCCGACGGGCGGATGTTTGCGCCCAAATATGTCGAGAACAAGCTGAAGTTCTATCCCAACATCCTTGAGGCGGTGGTCTTTGGCGCTGGCCGCGACATGTGCACGGCCTTTATCAACATCGACCTGACGGCGGTCGGCAACTGGGCCGAGCGCAATAATATCGCCTATGCCAGCTATCAAGAGCTGGCCGGCCATCCGCAGGTCTATGCAACGATCAAAGAGCATGTCGAGGCGGTCAATGACTCGGTCGCCCGTGACCCGATGCTTTCGGGCTGTCAGATCAGCCGGTTTCTGGTGCTGCACAAAGAGCTTGATCCCGACGATGGCGAGATGACCCGCACCCGCAAGGTCCGCCGCAACATCATCGCCGAGAAATACGCCGATCTGATTGATGCGCTTTATGACGGGCGCGACACGGTCAGCACCCGGACCGAAGTGACCTATGAGGACGGCCGCAAGGGTGAGATCCGCGCGACGCTGAAGATCGAGAGCGCGCGGACCTTCCCGACCGCCCAATCGCAGAAGGTGGCTGCCGAATGACCGAAGAACTTACCCCCGACGGCCGCCGCATCGGCGATGTGCTGATGGATCTGAAAAACATCACCCTGCGCTTTGGCGGCGTGACGGCGATCAAGGACATCAGCTTCAACATCCGCGAGGGCGAGATCCGCGCCATCATCGGCCCGAACGGTGCGGGCAAGTCCTCGATGCTGAACGTGATTTCCGGATTTTACGTCCCGCAAGAGGGTGAGATCCGGTTTCGCGGTGAGCGGCGCGGCCCGATGAGACCCTATGAGGTGGCGCGGCTGGGCATTGCCCGCACCTTTCAGAATATTGCGTTGTTCGATGGCATGTCCGTTCTGGACAATATCATGACCGGGCGCCTGAACATGATGAAGGCGCCGATCTGGAGCCAGGCCCTGTGGTGGGGTCGCGCCGAGCGCGAAGAGGTCGAAAACCGTGAGCAGGTCGAGAAGATCATCGACTTTCTGGAAATCCAGAACATCCGCAAGACGCCGGTGGGCCGGCTGCCATATGGTCTGAAAAAGCGGGTCGAACTGGCGCGGGCGCTGGCGGCCGAGCCAAAGATCCTGCTGCTTGATGAGCCGATGGCGGGCATGAATGTCGAAGAGAAAGAGGACATGTGCCGCTTTATCCTCGATGTGAATGACGAATTCGGCACCACCATCGCTCTTATCGAACACGACATGGGTGTGGTCATGGATCTGAGCGACCGGGTGGTGGTGATGGATTACGGGCGTAAGATCGGTGACGGCACCCCTGACGAGGTGCGCAACAATCCCGAGGTGATCAGCGCCTATCTGGGCGTGGCGCACGAGTAAGGGGGCGGCGATGGAATTTCTCTATGCAAGCGAAATCCTGCTGAACGGCCTGATGGCCGGGGTGATGTATTCGCTGGTCGCCCTGGGATTCGTGCTGATCTACAAGGCTTCTGGCGTCTTTAACTATGCCCAGGGGGTGCTGGCGCTTTTCGCCGCCATGACGCTGGTTGGCATCATGGAGGGCAGGGTGCCCTTTGCCCATCTTTTGGGCGCGGTCTTTGGGATTCATGTGTCCAGCTTTGGCTGGACCGTGCCGGGGGCCGTGGCGATCCTTCTGACCGCGCTGGTCATGGTCGGCGTTGCCATCGCCATCGAAAAGCTGGTGCTGAAACATCTGGTCGGGCAAGAGCCGATCATCCTGTTCATGGCAACGATCGGTCTCGCATGGTTCCTGGAGGGGCTTGGGGACGTAATGTGGGGCGCGGACGTCAAAGTGCTGGACGTCGGCCTGCCGCAGGGCATTTCCGAAACTGTCGAGACGCTGACCAACGACTGGCTGGGCTATGGTTTCTTTATAGACCGCCTTGATATCTGGGCGGCGATGATCGCGGCGGTTCTGGTCGCGGCGCTGGTCGGGTTTTCACAATATACCAAACAGGGCAGGGCGATGCGCGCCGTCGCCGACGACCATCAGGCGGCGCTGTCCGTCGGCATCAGCCTGCAATTCATCTGGATCATGGTCTGGTCGATTGCCGGTTTCGTCGCCCTTGTCGCGGGTATCATGTGGGGCACGAAATCGGGGGTGCAGTTTTCGCTGTCGCTGATCGCGCTCAAGGCGCTGCCGGTGCTGATGCTGGGCGGGTTCACCTCGATCCCCGGGGCCATTGTCGGCGGGCTGATCATCGGTATGGGCGAAAAGCTGTTTGAATATTTCATTGGCCCGATGGTCGGCGGCGCGACCGAGAACTGGTTCGCCTATGTGCTGGCGCTGATCTTTCTGGTCTTTCGGCCGCAGGGCCTGTTTGGCGAGCGCATCATCGAGCGGGTCTGAACATGAAAACTTTCTATGCCTCCGGCGGGGATATTTGGGCACGAAAGAAGGGCGCGGGCCTGTCCTTCGTGAGCCACCGCCCGGCGGGATTGCGGGGGCGCATGGCCCCTGCTGGCAAGGCGTGACGCTGGGAGGAACGGATGCTTTACCGTGAGGCGGGTGATTTCAAGACGAGCTATCGTGACGATGGCCAGACCTTTCCGATCCGGCTGGACCGCTGGGGCTATTACGCGATCCTGGCGGTGGCCTTTCTGGTCGTGCCGCTGGTCATCGACAGCTATTGGGCCAATGCGGTTCTGGTGCCTTTCCTGATCTATGCCATCGCCGCCATCGGGCTGAACATCCTGACCGGTTATGCCGGGCAGGTCAGTCTGGGCACCGGCGGCTTCATGGCTGTGGGTGCCTATGCCGTCTACAAGCTGATGATTGCCCTGCCAGCGGTGCCGATCATCATCCATATTCTGCTGGCCGGGGCGATTACCGCCGTGGTCGGGGTGCTGTTCGGTCTGCCGAGCCTGCGGATCAAGGGCTTTTATCTGGCGGTGGCGACATTGGCGGCACAGTTCTTTCTGGTCTGGTTGTTCAACAAGGTGCCGTGGTTTTACAACTATTCGGCCTCGGGCCAGATCAACGCACCCGAGCGCACCATTCTTGGCTGGGCGGTGACCGGGCCTGCGACTACGGCTTCGGCTAAGTATCTGATCTGTCTTGTATTCGCTGTCGTGCTGGCCTGGGTGGCCCGGAACCTGACCCGGGGCAGTGTCGGGCGCAAATGGATGGCGATCCGCGACATGGATATCGCAGCCGAGATCATCGGGGTTAACCCACTGACCGCCAAGCTGTCGGCCTTTGCCGTATCAAGCTTTTTTGTCGGCATCGCAGGGGCGCTGCTTTTTGCGGTCTATCTGGGTGCGGCTGAAGCGACCGAGGCCTTTGGCATCAACAAGAGCTTTCTGGTCCTGTTCATGATCATCATCGGCGGGCTTGGCAGTATCTTTGGCAGCTTTGCCGGCGCGGCCTTTCTGGTCCTGCTGCCGGTCTTTCTTAAGAACCTGCTGGTTGTGCAGCTGGGCTGGCCAACCGACCTCGCCGCCCATCTTGAGCTGATGATTGTTGGCGCGCTGATCGTGTTCTTTCTGATCGTTGAGCCGCATGGCCTGGCCCGGCTGTGGCAGCTGGCAAAAGAGAAGCTGCGGCTGTGGCCGTTCCCGCATTAACGACCGGACAACCGGCGAAACACACCCTTGGGGAGGAGACCAAGATGAAACTGAAGCTTGCAACTGTCGCGCTGGGGGCCCTTATGGCGGCGGCGCCGGCCATGGCCGATCTGGTGGTGCCGAACCTCAGCTATCGGACCGGACCTTATGGTGCGAACGGCACGCAATATGCCGATGGGTTCAACGACTATTTTACCCTGCTGAACGAGCGTGACGGCGGCATCGGCGGCGAAAAGGTCCAGACCCCCGAATGCGAGACCGCCTATAACACCGAAGAAGGCGTCGAATGTTACGAGGCGACCAAAGGTTCTGGTGCGCTGGTCTATAACCCGCTGTCGACTGGTATCACCTATCAGCTGATCCCCAAGGTCTCGGCGGACAAGATTCCGCTTTACACCCCGGGTTACGGCCGGACCTCGGCCAAGAACGGCAAGGTGTTCGAATGGGTCTTTAACGCTCCTGCGAACTATTGGGACGGGGCGAGCGTGGCGGTGAAATACCTGCTAGACCAGAACGGCGGCAGCCTGGAAGGCAAAAAGATCGCGCTGATCTATCACAACTCGGCCTATGGCAAAGAGCCGATCCGCACCCTGCAAGAACTGTCCAGGAAACATGGCTTCAGCCTGACCGAGCTGCCTGTCGACCCGCCCGGGCAGGAACAGAAAAGCCAGTGGTTGCAGATCCGCCGTGACAAGCCCGATTACGTGCTGATGTGGGGTTGGGGCGTGATGAACCAGACTGCCATTCAGGAGGCTGCCAACATCCGCTTCCCGATGGAGAACTTTATCGGGATCTGGTGGTCGGGCTCTGAGGTGGACGTCAAGCCGGTGGGCGCAAGCGCCAACGGCTACAAGGCGCTGACCTTCCACGGTGTCGGCACCGGCTACCCGATCTATGAGGACATGAAGAAGTTCGTCATCGAACCGGGTAAGGCTTCGCAAGGCGGGCAATTCGTCGGTTCGGTGCTTTATTCGCGTGGCATGTATGCCGCCGTCGTCATCGCCGAGGCGATCCGCAAGGCGCAAGAGCTGTCGGGCACATCGAATATCACCGCAGCTCAGCTGCGTGATGGTTTCGAGGCGCTGGAGATCACGCCCGAGCGGCTGTCCGAACTGGGCCTGCCCGACTTTGGCCCCGAGATCCGCATGACCTGCGACAACCATGGCGGCAGCGGGATGGCGCGGCTGCAGCAATGGGACGCCTCGGCAGGCAAGTGGACGCTGATTTCGGACTTTACCCAGCCCGATCAGGAGGTTCTGGACCCGCTTATCCTTGAGGATAGCGAGGCCTATGCCAAGGAAGCCGGTATTTCGCCGCGCTGCTGACCTATTGCCCCGGCGGTCCGCCGCCGGGGCCACTCACCCGCCTTGAGGGAGAACCCCATGTTCGACGCCGCACCTGACCGCGAAACCCTGCTGGAGGTCAACAATATCGAGGTGATCTACAATCACGTCATTCTGGTGCTCAAGGGCGTCAGCCTGTCGGTGCCCAAGGGCGGCATCACTGCGCTTTTGGGCGGCAATGGCGCGGGCAAGACGACGACGCTGAAGGCGATCTCGAACCTTCTGCATTCGGAACGGGGCGAGGTCACCAAAGGCACGATCAGCTACCGCGGCGAGCGGGTACAGGAGCTTGATCCCGCCGCACTGGTCAAGAAGGGCGTGATTCAGGTGATGGAGGGCCGCCATTGCTTTGAGCACCTGACGATCGAAGAAAACCTGCTCACCGGCGCCTATACCCGCACGGATGGCCGGGCCGAGATCGCCCGTGATCTTGAGATGGTCTATTCCTATTTCCCACGTCTCAAAGAGCGTCGCAAAAGCCAGGCCGGCTATACGTCCGGGGGCGAGCAGCAGATGTGCGCCATGGGCCGCGCGCTTATGTCACGACCCGAGACGATCTTGCTTGATGAACCCTCGATGGGTCTTGCGCCGCAGCTGGTCGAGCAGATCTTTGAGATCGTCAAGGCCGTGAACGAAGGGGAGGGCGTGACCTTCCTGCTGGCCGAGCAAAACACCAATGTCGCGCTGCGCTATGCCCATTACGGCTATATCCTTGAAAGCGGCCGCGTGGTGATGGACGGGCCGGCGGATGCGCTGCGCGAGAACCCCGACGTCAAGGAATTCTATCTCGGCATGTCCGATCAGGGCCGCAAGAGCTTTCGCGACGTGCGATCCTATCGCCGGCGCAAACGCTGGCTGGCCTGAGCGCAGAAAGGCATCCCCATGACATTCTATGATGAACTGGAAACCCGCAGCGCCGAGGCGCGGGCATCCTGGCTGGCGGCTGAACTGCCCGCTGCGTTGATGCGCGCCCGGCAAGCCCCGGCGCTGGCCGAGATCCTTGCCGATGTCGGGCCCGGCCAGATCACCAGCCGCGAGGCGCTGGCCAGCCTGCCTGTGATCCGTAAATCCGCCCTTTCCGAGGCGCAGCAAAAGACGCCACCGTTTGGCGGCTTCACCACCCGTCCGGCCCATGACTTTGAGAATATCTTCCAAAGTCCCGGCCCGATCTACGAACCAGGCCGCCGCGATGGCGACTGGTGGCGGCTGGGTCGCTTTCTGCATGCGGCGGGCGTTGGTCCGGGCGATATCCTGCACAATTGCTTTGGCTATCATCTGACGCCGGCGGGAATGATGTTTGAAAGCGCTGCGCGCGCGGTCGGGGCCGCGACCCTGCCTGCCGGCACCGGTCAGACCGAACTGCAGATCCGCGCCGCTGTCGATATCGGCACCACGGTTTACGCCGGGACGCCCGACTATCTTAAGGTGATGCTGGACAAGGCCGATCAGATGGGTGAGCGCCTGCGCTTTACCAGGGCCGTTGTCTCGGGTGGGGCGCTGTTTCCAAGTCTGCGCCAGGCTTACGCTGATCGCGGCATCGCTACGGCGCAATGCTATGCCACCGCCGATCTGGGGCTGATCGCCTATGAATCCCCGGCGATGGAGGGGCTGATCGTCGATGAACGCGTGATCGTCGAAATCGTCCGTCCCGGCACCGGTGATCCCGTGCCAGAGGGCGAGGTGGGCGAGGTCGTCGTGACTACGCTCAACCCCGATTATCCGCTGGTGCGCTTTGCGACGGGCGATCTCTCGGCGGTTCTGCCGGGGGAAAGCCCCTGCGGCCGCACCAATATGCGTATCAAGGGCTGGATGGGCCGGGCCGACCAGACGACCAAGATCAAGGGCATGTTTGTCCGCCCCGAACAGGTCGCGGCGCTGGTCGCCCGCCATCCCGAAATCTCGCGCGCCCGCGTGGTCGCAGACCGTAGCGGGGATATGGATGTCATGACCGTTCTGCTGGAAACCCCGGCCGAAGACGCCGCGCAATACGAGGGCACTGTGCTCGACACGCTGAAGCTTCGCGGTCGGGTCGAGCTGGTGGCACCGGGTTCGCTGCCAAACGACGGCAAGGTGATCGAGGATCGCCGCAGCTACGACTAAGGCACAGCCGCCAGCGGGCTGCGGCTCTGGAAGCCGGGCTGCCATGGTGCTATCGGGATCGCGCATTTCGCGCGCGATCCGCTTGACCCTCCGGTAAAAGGAGCATCCATGCAGTTTCCGCTACTCACTGCCATCTTTGTCACGCTGGCCGGGGTCTGCATTGCCGTGCAGGCCCCGATCAATGCCGCCCTTGGGCGTGAGGTACAAAGCCCGCTTGCTGCCGCGGCGATCTCCTTTGGTATCGGCTTTGTCCTGCTGACGCTCGGAACCCTCGCCATGGGACAGGGCCGCGCCTTCCTGCGCGCAGTCTCCGCAGATTGGTGGATGTGGACAGGCGGCGTGCTTGGTGCCTTTTACGTCTGGACCATGGTCTGGAGCCTGCCGCACCTCGGCACGCTTACCGCGCTTTGCGCCCTGGCGCTTGGCCAGATCATCGCGGCCATCCTGCTTGACCGGATCGGGGCCTTTGGCCTGCCGGTGCGCGACCTGTCTATCCCACGCCTTCTTGCGGCCCTGATGGTCGGCGGCGGGCTCATTCTCTCGCGCTTCTGATTTTCTTTCGTGTTCAAATATCCACGGGGTGTGGGGCAGTCAGCCCCACATGACAGGGTTTCCCGCGCATACGGAAAACGCCCGTGGCGCAGGGCCGACGGGCGTTCACGAATCGGATGATTCGCCGGTTCTCAGCCTTGACGGGCTTTGAAGCGCGGGTTGGTCTTGTTGATGATATAGATACGGCCCTTGCGGCGCACGATCTGGCAATCACGGTGACGGCTCTTCAGCGAGCGGAGCGAATTGCGAACCTTCATCGGTCTTCTCCTATCGCGGCGCATCGCTAGGTCGCGCCTTGGAAACGAAATACCCCCGGTTAAGCCCCGGGGGCGTGAATTGAATGGTGGGCGGTACTGGGATCGAACCAGTGGCCACTACGATGTCAACGTAGTGCTCTACCGCTGAGCTAACCGCCCCCCGAACAGGTGATTCTTTCAGCTTTCGCTGTCATATCGCCTTGGTCCGCGTGTCTATAGCTACCTCGCGTGCGGCTTTCAAGCCCTCAATCGACAGCTATTGGCGCTTCTCATTCATGGTTTATAAACATTTCTGTCTGTCACCCAGAACTGGCGCCGGACGCGCCGCCGGGAAACGCCAGAAATGAAAAGTGCTGAGCCGACCTTCGATCTGATGCTGCCGCAGCGGTGGCTGGGTGGGGTGATCTTTGCCTCGCCGCATTCGGGCCGGGCCTATCCTGACTGGTTTCTGGCCGAATCACGGCTGGACCCGCAGCAGCTGCGCTCGTCCGAGGATGCTTTCGTCGATCGCCTGATCGCGCCTGCGCTTGACCATGGTGCGGCGGTACTGACGGCACGGGTGCCGCGCTGCGTTGTCGATCTGAACCGTGGCCCCGAGGAAATCGACCCGCTCGTCGTTTCGGGCGGGGCGCCCGGGATGATGAACCCGCGGATCATGGCCGGGCTGGGGGTGATTCCCCGTGTCGTCTCGCAAGGAAGGGCGATTCACGACCGCCCGATTCCCCGCGAAGAGGCCGATCAGCGAATCGCCCGGTTGTGGCGTCCCTATCATCAGGCGCTTTCTGCCCTGATCCAGGAGGCGGTGTCGCGCTTTGGCGGTGCTGTTCTGATCGACATGCATTCGATGCCGCGCGATGCGCTGACGCATCTGCCCCGTCCGCGTCCCGACATGGTGCTGGGTGATCGTAACGGTGTTTCGGCTGCGCCCCGCATCAGCGCCGGGGTGGCCGAGGCGGTGGCGGCCGAAGGTTTCCACCTGCGGCGCAATTCTCCCTTTTCGGGGGCCTATATCACCCAGACCTATGGCCGCCCGCGCGAGAATGTGCATGTGGTGCAGCTAGAGCTTGACCGCTCGCTGTACATGGATGAACACCGGATTGAGCCGCGCGCCGATTTCGACCAGTTTCGGGCTCGCTTTGCCCGCGTCATCGCGCGGCTGGCGCGTCTGCGCCCTGATGAATGCGATTCGGCCTTTGCGGCTGAATGATAACGAAAGGACCTCCTCATGCCGCCTGAAATCGCCGAACTGATCAGCCGGAACCTCGCCCTGATCATTCTGGCTGTGGTGATCCTCTTTGCGGTCCGCAGCGCTGTCCGAATCGTTCCGCAATCTGAAAAATACGTGGTCGAACGCTTTGGCCGGCTGCATTCGGTGCTGGGGCCGGGGATCAACTTCATTGTGCCCTTCCTTGATCGGGTCGCGCACCGGATCTCGATCCTCGAACGTCAGCTTCCGACTGCGCGTCAGGATGCGATCACCGCTGACAACGTGCTGGTGCAGGTCGAGACGAGCGTCTTTTACCGCATCATCGAGCCGGAAAAGGCCGTCTATCGCATCCGCGACGTGGACGCGGCGATCAGCACCACTGTTGCGGGGATCGTGCGCTCGGAAATCGGCACGATGGAACTGGATCAGGTCCAGTCGAACCGCGCCCAGCTGATCGAGCGGATCCGCGAGGCGCTGGCCAATATCGTCGATGACTGGGGCATCGAGGTGACGCGGGCCGAGATCCTGGACGTCAATCTGGACGAGGCGACGCGGGCCGCGATGCTGCAACAGCTTAATGCCGAGCGCGCCCGCCGCGCTCAGGTCACCGAGGCCGAAGGCCGCCGCCGCGCGGTCGAGCTGGCCGCCGATGGTGAGCTTTACGCTGCCGAGCAGCAGGCCAAGGCCAAGCGCATGCTTGCCGATGCCGATGCCTATGCCACCGCCGCTATCGCCACTGCGATCCGCGAAGGCGGGCTTGAAGCCGCGCAATATCAGGTCGCGATGCGTCAGGTCGATGTCCTGGCCGAGGTCGGCAAGGGGCAGGGCCGTCAGACCGTGATCGTGCCGGCCTCGGCGGTCGAGGCGCTTGGCGACGCGTTCCGCATGTTCCGCAGCGCGAAATAAGGGGACAGCCGATGGTTTGGTCGAACGGTTGGTTGTGGATCATCGTCGCGCTGGTTTTCGCGGCGCTTGAGCTGGCATTGCCGGGCTGGTTCTTTCTGGGGCTTGCCGCCGCGGTTCTGCTGATGGGTCTGGCCCTGCTTTCCGGTCTCTGGGGCGGCGGGCTGCCACTGGCGCTTGTCGTCACGGCGATCCTGACAGGGGTGATCTGGTTGGTGCTGCGGCGCATTTTCGGCACCAGCCGAAGCGAGGTGCGGATCTGGACCCGCGACATCAACGACAACTAGATTTCGTCGGTGCCAAGCTGGTGCTTACCCATGGCGGGCACCTGCTGACATGTCTGCGCGATGATTACGACTGGATCCCGTTTCCGGCGCATTGGGATCTGCCCGGTGGCGGGGCCGAGCCGGGCGAATCGCCCATCGAATGCGCCCTGCGCGAATTGCATGAGGAATTCGGGCTGCGGATCGACCCCGGGCGGCTGACGGCGCGGGTTTTCGATTCGTCCGCGTCTGTGGGCCGGTATTCGTGGCTGTTTCACGGCTTGATCAGCAAGGATGAGATCGCGGCGATCCGTTTCGGCGATGAGGGGCAAGAGTGGCGGATGATGCCGGTTGCCGAATTCGTCGCCCATCCGCGCGCGGTGCCGCATTTCCGGGATCGGGTACGGCTTGTTCTTGCCGGGACGGGATGCGGGATTTGAAAATCGTCGGCCTGGGTGCATGATCGCCGCATCGACAGCAAGGAGGCACGCATGTCCCGGATGCAGCTTTACCGCCGCAACGGCTGGGGATCGGCGCTGATCGAGGCGCAGCTTGCCCATTACGGGCTTGAGGCTGAAAGCATCGAGATCGCAGACCTGTTTCTGGACGCCACCGCCCGGCGAGAACTGATGCGGATCAGCCCCGCAGGGCAGATTCCGGTGCTGATCCTGCCTGATGGCCGGGTGATGTCGGAAAGCGCGGCGATCACTCTCTATCTCGCCGAGATGACCGGACGCGACGATCTGGTACCCGAGCCGACCGCAACCGAGCGGCCCCGTTTCCTGCGCTGGCTGATCTTTCTGGTGGCGCAGGTCTATCCCTGTTTTACCTTTGGCGATGATCCGTCCCGCTTTCTAAGCGACCCCACCGCGCAAAAAGAGCTGGGCGAGGCGACCAGCGAGCGGTTGAAAGAGCTGTGGACTGCCGTCGAGGGCGCGGTCAGAAGACCTCATTTCCTTGGCGAGCGGTTCTCGGCTCTGGATATCTATCTGGCGGTGATGACCAACTGGAAACCCGGTCCCGAGTGGTTTCAGCAGCATACGCCCAAAATCTGGTCGATCGCGCGTGCAACTGCGGCGCGCGAGGATCTTGCCCCGGTCTTTCAGCGCAATTTCGGCTGATCAGATCCCGGCCAGTTCGGCCTGAATGGCCTGTGCTGCGGTGCGCGGGTCCTCGGCCTGCCAGATCGGCCGGCCGACGACGATGTGATCGGCGCCGCTGGCGATGGCGGTGGCGGGGGTCTCGATCCGCTTCTGGTCACCGGTTGCGCTGCCTGCCGGGCGCACCCCGGGGGTGACGATCAGCCGGCCCCGTGCTTCGGGCAGGGCGCGGATCAGTGCCGCCTCGCGCGGGCTGGCGATGACGCCGTCGGCCCCGGCCTCAAAGGCTCGGGCGGCGCGGGTGGTCACGATTTCGGCCAGATCGCCGGGCACGATCAGTCCGGCGTCAAGGTCGGCCCGGTCAAGCGAGGTCAGGATCGTCACGGCAAGGATCCTCAGCCCCGAACTGCCCGCGCCCTGCTTGGCCGCGCGCACCACATGCGGGTCGCCGTGAACGGTCAGGAAATCCAGATCATATTGGGCAATGCCCCTGACCGCTGCCTCGACCGTGGCGCCGATGTCAAAGAACTTCATGTCAAGGAAGATGCGCTTGCCATGTTCCTGCTTCAGCTCATTGGCAAGGGCAAGTCCGCCCCCGGTCAGCATGCCAAGGCCGATCTTGTAAAAGCTGGCGGCGTCGCCGATCTTCTGGGCCAGTTCCAGCCCGGCAAGCGCATTCGGCACGTCCAGCGCCACGATCAGACGGTCGTCCATGGATCCCCTCAGCCTGCGACAAACGACCCGCTTATAGGCCCATGCCTGCCGACTTGAAAGCCTGTTTGTCCCTGCCCATTTCTGAGGCAGGACCCGAGCCGGATCGTGCCAATGCGGGCGATCCAACGCGGGGGCTGAAGAAAGGAACTTCATATGGATATGGAAAAATTCACGGAACGGTCGCGTGGTTTCCTGCAGGCGGCGCAGACCATCGCCATCCGCGAGGATAACCAGCGCGTCATGCCAGAGCACCTGCTCAAGGCGATGATGGATGACGAGCAGGGCTTTGCCAGCAACCTGATCGCGCGCGCCGGGGGTGATGCCCAGGCAGTCCGTCAGGCCGTGGATCAGGCGGTTGCCAAACAGCCCAAAATCAGCGGCGGGCAGGGCCAGGTCTATGTTGATACCTCGCTGGTGCGCGTGCTGGATGAGGCCGAGAATCTGGCGAAAAAGGCCGGCGACAGCTTTGTTCCGGCCGAGCGGGTGCTGACCGCGCTTGCCGTCGTCAACACCAATGCCCGTGATGCTTTGACGGCTGGCAAGGTCACTGCGCAGGCGCTGAACGCCGCGATCAATGAGATCCGCAAGGGTCGCACCGCTGACAGCGCCGGTGCCGAGGACAGTTATGAGGCCTTGTCGAAATACGCCCGCAATCTGACCGAGGCGGCTGCCGAGGGCAAGATCGACCCGATTATCGGTCGCGACGAGGAAATCCGCCGCGCCATGCAGGTGCTGAGCCGTCGTACCAAGAACAACCCGGTGCTGATCGGTGAGCCCGGCGTCGGCAAGACGGCCATCGCCGAGGGTCTGGCCCTGCGCATCGTCAACGGCGATGTGCCGGAATCGCTGCGCAACAAGCAGCTTTGGGCGCTGGACATGGGCGCTTTGATCGCCGGGGCGAAATATCGCGGCGAGTTCGAAGAGCGTCTGAAATCCGTCCTGAAAGAGATCGAGACCGCCGCCGGCGAGATTATCCTTTTCATCGACGAGCTGCATGTGCTGGTCGGTGCTGGCAAGACCGACGGTGCGATGGATGCTGCGAACCTGATCAAGCCCGCTTTGGCGCGGGGTGAGCTGCATTGCGTCGGCGCAACGACGCTGGACGAATATCGCAAGTATATCGAAAAGGACGCGGCCCTGGCCCGTCGTTTCCAGCCTGTTCTGGTGCAAGAGCCGACGGTTGAGGACACGATCAGCATCCTGCGCGGCATCAAAGAGAAATATGAGCTGCATCACGGCGTGCGCATCAGCGACGCGGCGTTGGTGGCGGCTGCGACCCTGTCGCATCGCTATATCACCGACCGTTTCCTGCCCGATAAGGCCATTGACCTTGTGGACGAGGCGGCCAGCCGCCTGCGCATGGAGGTCGACAGCAAACCCGAAGAGCTGGATCAGCTGGACCGTCAGATCCTGCAATTGCAGATCGAGGCCGAGGCCCTGAAGAAAGAGGACGACGCCGCCTCCAGGGACCGGCTGGAAAAGCTGGAGCGCCAGCTGTCCGATCTGCAAGAGAAATCGGCCGGTCTGACCGCCCGCTGGCAGGCCGAGCGCGCCAAGCTTGAGGGCTCGCGCACGCTTAAAGAGCAGCTTGACCGCGCCCGCGCAGAGCTGGATCAGGCCAAGCGCGAGGGCAACCTGGCCCGCGCGGGTGAGCTGAGCTATGGCATTATCCCCTCGCTTGAACGTCAGCTTGCCGATGCTGAAAGCAATGAGGACGGGCTGATGGTCGAGGAAACCGTCCGCCCCGAGCAGATCGCCGAGGTGGTCGAGCGCTGGACCGGCATCCCCACCAGCAAGATGCTGGAAGGTGAGCGTGACAAGCTGCTGAAGATGGAAGAGGTGCTTGGCAAGCGCGTCATCGGCCAGACCGAGGCGGTGGGCGCGGTTGCAAATGCCGTGCGGCGTGCGCGTGCGGGGCTGAACGATCCCAAACGGCCGCTTGGCAGCTTTCTCTTTCTTGGTCCGACCGGGGTTGGCAAGACCGAGCTGACCAAGGCGATCGCCGAATATCTGTTCGATGATGACAGCGCCATGGTCCGCATCGACATGTCCGAGTTCATGGAGAAACACTCGGTTGCCCGCCTGATCGGCGCGCCTCCGGGCTATGTCGGCTATGATGAGGGGGGCGTGTTGACCGAGGCGGTGCGGCGCCGGCCCTATCAGGTGATCCTGTTCGACGAAGTCGAAAAGGCGCATCCGGACGTGTTCAACGTGCTGTTGCAGGTTCTGGACGATGGTCAGCTGACCGACGGGCAGGGCCGGACGGTGGACTTCAAGCAGACGCTGATCGTCCTGACTTCGAACCTTGGGGCGCAGGCGCTCTCGACCCTGCCCGAAGGGGCCGATTCCAGCCAGGCACGTGCGCAGGTCATGGATGCGGTTCGCGCGCATTTCCGGCCCGAGTTCCTGAACCGCCTGGACGAGATCATCATCTTCCACCGCCTGACGCGCGACAACATGGACGCCATTGTCGGGCTGCAACTTGCCCAGCTGGAAGGCCGTCTGGCCCAGCACAAGATCATGCTGGATCTGGACGAGGCTGCGCGGAAATGGCTGGCTGACGAAGGTTATGACCCGGTCTTTGGGGCCCGGCCGCTGAAACGGGTGTTGCAGCGCAGCCTGCAGAACCCCCTGGCCGAAATGATCCTCGCCGGAGAGGTTCTGGACGGCCAGACCGTCCATGTCACTGCCGGACCCGAAGGGCTGGTCGTTGGCAACCGCGTGGCCCAGTCCAGTCTGGACGAGGGCGGACCCCGGGTGCCGTTGCATTAAGCGGATGGGGGCGGGTGCTGAGGCATCCGCCCCTTTCTTGATCTTCTTCACATTGGCATCGGGTCCAATCACGCGAAGTTTCATCGTCCTAACCGCTTCTGGGTGAGATGATGCGTGCAGGAGGGACCGGTATGAAGCTGACATGGTCGGATGTAACGCCCGAGGCGGCCTACCTCAGCCGCAGGGCCTTTATTGCGGCAGGCATTGCAGCGGTGGCGACACCGGCGCTGGGGCTGGGCGGAAAGCCCTCGGCCTTTTCTACCGACGAAAAGCCGAACAGCCTGCAAGAGATCACGAATTACAACAACTTCTACGAATTCGGGACCGGCAAGACCGATCCCGCGCAGAACTCCGGCAGCCTGAAGACCTCTCCGTGGTCGGTCCAGATCGACGGGCTGGTCGATCGCCCCGGTTCTTATGGTGTCGAGGCTCTGGTGCCCGAGGCCGCGCTGGAAGAGCGCATCTACCGACTGCGCTGCGTCGAGGCGTGGTCCATGGTCATTCCCTGGCTTGGCGTGCCGCTTTCCGGGGTGCTCGACAAGGCGGGCGTGCAGTCCGGCGCGAAATTCGTCGCATTCGAGACGCTGCACGATCCTGAGCAGATGCCCGGGCAGCGCAGCAGAATCATCGACTGGCCCTATCGCGAGGGGTTGCGGCTGGACGAAGCCATGCACCCCCTGACCATTCTTGCGACCGGGCTGTACGGTCGGGTGCTGCCCAACCAGAACGGGGCACCGATCCGGCTGGTGGTGCCGTGGAAATACGGATTCAAGTCGATCAAATCGATTGTCCGCATCACCTTGACCGACAAGCAGCCCCCGACAAGCTGGCAGATGCTGCAACCCAGCGAGTACGGTTTTTATGCCAATGTGAACCCGCAGGTGGACCATCCGCGCTGGTCGCAGGCCACGGAAAGACGCATCGGCAGCGGACTGTTCGGAGGCCGGCAGGACACGCTGATGTTCAACGGCTATGGCGAACAGGTGGCCGGGCTCTACACGGGCATGGATCTGGCAAAGAACTACTGATGGTGCAGCATCTCAACGGCTGGCTGCGGCGGCTTCCGGTTTGGGCGGTCTGGCTTTTGGGGCTGATTCCGCTGGCGTTGCTTGTCTGGGATACGCTGCAGGGAAATCTGGGTGTCGATCCGGTGCGCGATATCGAGCATCGGCTGGGCCGCACCGCCATCTATTTTCTGCTTGCGACCCTGGCGGTGACGCCACTTTTGCGACTGACGAGGCTGAACCTGATGCGGTTTCGTCAGGCGCTGGGGCTGATCTGTTTTACCTATGCGCTTTGCCATCTCGCAGCATGGGTGGTGTTTGATATGGCTTTCCTGTGGGCGCAGATGCTCAAGGATGTCGCCAAGCGGCCCTATCTGATCTTTGGGATGCTCGCCTTTGTCATGCTGCTGGCGCTGGCCGTGACCTCGAACCGTGCCTCGATCCGGCGCATGCGCGCGCGATGGAGGCAGCTGCACCGGCTGATCTATCCCGCGGCGATTCTGGGCGCGCTGCACTGGCTCTGGGCGCTCAAGGTCTGGGAATCGCGCCCGGTCGTGGTTTTCTGCGGGATTTTGCTGCTTCTGCTGCTGCGCCTGCGTCTGATTACAGCGGCTGTCCGTCGCTGAAGTTTATTTTTTGAAATTTCCCCTATATTTTTCAGTTAGTTATTCAGATTTTCTATTTTTGTGTCAAAATTGGTCTTGCGGGTTTTTTTTGTGGGGTCTAGATAGCCGCTCACCGAGACGACGGAACGGTCTGACCGGGACGGAACGCGGAGCTGAGAGGCTCGGTTCTGGGGAAAATCAGGAAATGAACGACCGGATGGGCGTCGCTGATAGTGGCGCATCTTCCGTGATTTTGTTTCCTCTGCTTTTTGACATTATTGGATATCTGAAGGGATATGCGGGCGGTCTGGTCGTTCAGTCGACGGATGACTTGCATATCGGCCTGGTAGGGGATTTCCCCGATGATCCAGGTGTCAGCTTCACTGTTTGTCGGTTCACGCGAGTGAATAGACAGGCAGAGATGATCCTTCCTTTACTGGAAGGACAGATGTGCAAGGTCTTTCTGTCAGGGATACGCGCTTTTTGCGCGTTTCAACTTGAGAGTTTGATCCTGGCTCAGAACGAACGCTGGCGGCAGGCCTAACACATGCAAGTCGAGCGAGGACTTCGGTCCTAGCGGCGGACGGGTG
>NZ_JAFL01000028.1:0-33052 GCF_019633685.1 Paracoccus sp. J56 | reverse complement strand
TCGTCAGCGCCGGTCAGGTCAGCGACTACATTGGCGCGCGGGCATTGTTGAGCAGCCTGCCGGATGTCGATTGGTTGCTCGGGGATCGCGGCTATGACGCCGACTGGTTCAGAGAAGCATTGAAAGACAAGGGGATACGGGCGTGTATCCCTGGTCGAAAACAGCGGAAGATGACGGTGAAGTACGACAAGCGCCGATACAAACGGCGCAACAGGATCGAGATCATGTTCGGCAGGCTCAAGGATTGGCGGCGTGTGGCAACCCGATATGACAGATGCCCAAAGGTCTTCCTCTCAGCCATCGCCCTCGCCGCAATCGTCATTTATTGGTTATGAGTCCTGACCCTAGGTCATGTTGATAAATGGCGAAGCCATAGCCTGATGCAGGCGATGTCAATAAACCCGGGGAAACTTATTGCGGTTTTGTCGTAACGGGTAGCAAGTCGACGGGTGTTCCTGAGCTTGTTGAAGCAACGCTCGACCATGTTGCACAGGGCGGGCGTGTTCGCCACGATCGTGACCGAACAGGCTGCCGAAGCGCAGAAGACCGGGATCGTAATGATCGACGCGACCCACGCCCGGGCGCATCGAACCGCATCGAGCCTGGCGGTTCAAAAGGGGTCGCCGACGGCTGATCGGGCGGACAAGGGGCGGTCTGAACCCGAAACTGCGCGTCCTGGCGGATGCAAAGGGCCGTCCGATCCGGATGTTCCTGTCGGCGGGGCAGACCTCCGGCTACATTGGCGCGCGGGCACTGCTTGCAGACCGGGGTCATGATGCCGGCTGATACCGCAATGCGCTGATCGGGACGGGTATTTCGCCGTGCATCCCCTCCCGCACCCCCCTCCCGCACCGGCCGGAAAGCCTCGATCCCGCATGACACCGGACCCTACCGCCTGCACCATCGGATCGAGAACATGTTCGCACGCCTCAAGGACTGGCGACGCATCGAAACCCGATACGACCGATGCCCGATCCTGTCCCTCTCCGCCTGCGCCCTGGCCGCAAACGTCATATATTGGTTGTGAGCCCTGATTCTAGTTGATGGGGCCATTCAGAATATCCAAAGGTCATTCGCAGCGAGACGCCAAGCAAGGCCAGCGGGACCAGAGACTCCAGTCTTTCTCAGCGATATCCTGATCTCATGAGCATCCTGCCCTTGAACACCGGCGCAGCCCTCGTCCGCCTCGCGAGCGCTGGCTGATGTGTGGTGAGGGACGCGGTAGCGCGCGCCCTCATCGGTGTACAAAGCTCAGCTCTCAGAAAGCCGCTCAAGCTCGGGGAACGGGTGCCACGTGATGTCCGGCAGGTTGCAAAGGGAGGGGTCCAGCTTGCCTCCGGCGATCTTGCCATCCCGAATAGGGATGCCGATGCTGTGTACCCCCAGATAGCGGCCCGAAACATCCTTGCTGTCTGCACGGACGCAGACGCCCTGCAACCCATCCGGCAGCGAAGCGACGTTGGAAATCTCGGCATTTCGGATCGAAGCAGGATCATAGACCAGCTCTTTCGCGCCCGCCACGATCTCAGTTCTCAGGGCTGCACCGGGAGGCGTGGAACGCGCAATAGCCTCATCGTAATTGCTCGATATGGTGCAGGCCGCAAGCAGCAGCGGCCCGACGATCAGAATGACTTTGCTCTGCATGATCCCACCTTATCCTTCAGAAATCGTGCACAGGCTAGAAAGTCCTGCGGCAGGGGACAAGCGGTATCCCATCGTCTTCCAGCGTTTCTGTCAGCCGGTATACCGCAGCGCCGACCTCCGGACCGCCGCTCCACGATTGGCAAAGCAGCTCAACGCCGGGCCACGCCTGACGAGCTAGGCCGGATCGGACATTCACCGCATCCGGGGCATAGCGGCAACGAGATAAACGAAGCCCTGAAGGTAAACGGCTCTTCGGTCATATCGAGAGGCGAAGCGGCGGAAGTGCTTCATCTGGCTGAAGCAACGTCCGATGTGGTTGCGATGCGCACAGGCGCGCTCATCGTGCGGAATGATGATTTTACGCAAGCGGTTTGACGGGATGACCGCTTCGGCTCCGATGCCGGCAATGATTTGCCGCAAGGCTTTGCTGTCACAGGCTTTATCGGCCAGCACGAGATCACCGCTCTGTCCCTGCGGAAGGGACGAGGCCTGCGCAACCTCGCCGACCTGGCCGGCCGTTATGATGAACCGCGACGGTCTGCCCAGAGCATCGGCCAGCATGTGGATCCTGATGGTCAGCCCGCCTCGGGAACGCCCCGGCGCCTGATCCCTGCCCCCTTTCCAGATGCCGCCTGCTGATGAGCACGCACAATCGCGCAGTCGATCATCAGATATTGATGAATATCCGGCTGTCAGCCCCGGTCCGGCCGGGATCGCCAGCTTTGCCAGCAAGCAGCGATGCGATCCTGTCCCACTGTCCGTCGCTCAGCTCATATCGTTTCGTCTCCGCTTCACAGGCCTCCGTGCTCAACACGGAGGCCTGTGAAGCACTCATCAGCCGATTTATGAACCTTGAATGGCGATCAGGTCTAGGGCAGCGTCAGCAGAACCCGCTCCACCCGCCTCAGATGCTGGTGTCCTGGCCGAAAGTCGGGGGCCAGTTCAACAGCCCTGCGAAAACTATCACGGGCGGCGTGGATCTGTTTGCGATGTTCAAGAATCAGGCCACGCTCGATATGGGCATGCGCTTCGAACGTGTCACCGGACATGAACTGTTCGTGCGCAGCATAGGCTTCATCGAACGCACCGATCTGGCGCAGGAAGCGCGCATACCACAGCTGCGTCTCTCGCGATCTGGGGCGGTTGCTGCGAAAAAGTGCCAGGACATCGGCGATGTCGTCTGGGGACCCGCCTCCTGAGGCGAAAGCGGTGATCGTCTTTGCGAGGGGAACGCCAAAGATCCTGTCGCCCTTTTCGGCGAACATCCGGGCTATGCCTGCCCGCGCACCCTCCAGATCGCCGTGCTGCGCCAGATAGGCGGCCTTCGCCAGGTTGATATCGACATCGTCCGGCATCGAACGCTGTGCGTAGTCCAGCACCCGCCGTTGCAGCTTGGGCCGCCGCGCCAGGCGGTTCGCCAGGGTCAGCAGGTATGAGCGATTGGTCTTTCTGGCACTGCGGATCATGCGCTGCACTGAAACAAGATCAATGTCGTCCTCAAACAGTTTACGCATGATTTTCCCAAGGACGCCCGAATCCCTTAGATAGGTCAGCACAAAGTGACCGGCATCGGGAATCTCAAGACGATGCGGATTTGCGAATTCTTCAATAATAGAAACATGCTTTGCGTCCTCGTAATCCGGGTCAAATATCACGACCGTTTCGTAACATTTTTTCCACGGAATTATTTCAGAGATACGCTCTTCGTAATAAGGCAAGAGTTCCCGGTAATCAGATAGCCAGCGCCTTTCTATATTCAAATCCAAAGAAACGATCGGGCCACCAATAATAATCCTGTCCGGGTTCAGTATATTTGCCGCACGGACAGCCCCAAAACTACCCATAGAATATCCGAACAGGATCAGTCTCTTGGGCGCAACTCGCGCAATGGCCTCTTTGATTGCTGCAAAGACCTGGTCCACCTCCGGGCCGAGATACCAGTCGTTCTCTAACGAGCGGACCGCGATATAGGACAGACCTTCCTTCTCCATAAGGCGAACCCCAAAGAAGTCAGCAGGCTTGGGCTCCTTGCGCTCCGCGAAGGTCACCAGCAGGATGTCTGATCCGAAATCGCGCAGAATCGCCTGATATCGCGGGCCGTCATGCAGGGGAACCGTCCCGGCAGGAAATGAAACAGGCATCTTCATAATCGAATCTCTCTACCTTCTTTGTTCTGCCGCAATGAGAGCTTGCCCAAGCGATCTTTGGGCCATCATTCGCCAGAGCCCGCGCCAAATTGTCAAGTTTCCAATGCCACTTTGGCATGCCACAAAGCCAATTGCATAACATGTCTGACCTGCCCTCTGGCGGCACAGTTCCCGCGGCAGCCTCCTCAACACAGGTCATCGGGAAGCTGACGAAAATTTGATGTTGCCAAAGTTGCAGGTGCCGTCATTGGCCGCTCTACGCTGCCTTGTTAGGCAGGTGCAACAAAAAGAAAAACCCGTATCGGCAATGTTCAGCCGGGGTGTCTTGATGTCGTTAAATTGCTGCGTTAACCATTTCACCGAACGAAACCGGGACGACCATATGACGGATAGTCTGCAATTCGGGGCCGATGCCCAAGTCAATCACACACTTGCGGTATTACGCGAACAGAAGGTCGACATTGCGATTTCCGATGGCGCTTCTCTGGTTCCGGGGACGCTCTTGTCTGTCGACCGCGAAGGCGACATCAGCGGCCGCTGCACCAGTGGCGAAGGCGCGCTTTTACGGCTGGACTATACCGTCCAGAAACGCCCGCGCTGGCTGGCACTGCACCTCTCTCTGGGTGGGGTGAACCTGCGTGGTTCGACCCTGCTGGGTGTCGTGTGCAAGTCTCGTGCCTCCGAGGCCTCGACCTTCCGGGTCTGCCTGCGCTCGTCGACCCCGAGTGGGTTCATCGACGCCTTCCTGCCCAAGGACGTCGTGTCCTTCGCCAAAGACAGTACCCATATCGACCTGCTGCGACTTGACGGGAACCCTGATGTCCCGGGCCAAGCCGACTGGCGGGATCTGATCCTGTTCTTCCAACCGACCCCAGCCAGTTTCGAAATTCGGGATCTGCGGGTTTTCATTGTGTGAACCGGCGGTCGCTATCCGCCAGCTCTGCAGGAGCCATCATGAAGCTTTCGCTTGTCATCCCAGTCTGGAACGATCTGCCTGGGCTGGACCGGTTGTTGCGCCAGGTATCCGAACTGGGCGTATTCGCCGAAATTTTCGTCGTTGACGATGCATCCGATGAGCCTGCGGGGCCATCGACCGTGCCCGCAGCGGCGGCAGTTGCGGACCGGCTGACCTGGTTGCGCAGCGCCCAGCGGCGCGGTGCCGGCCACGCCCGCAACCTGGCGCTGGAACGTGTTAGCGGCGACCATGTCATCTTTTTTGACTCGGACGATCTTTTCACCAAGGATTTTCCTGCCATCGTGGCGCTTGCTGCCGCTGAGACCCGGCCCTTTGACTTCTTGATGTTCCGGCATCACGACAGTCGCGTTTTGCAAAATGGCGGCAGCGGCATGCTGCACGATGACGAAGCGCGCTGGCAGCGCGCTTGCGTTGACCGGGCGCCAAAAGATGGAACGCAAAAGCAGGGGACGATTGTGGTTCCGCCTGGGCCGGCGCAGATACTGGCCCGCGTTTCGGCCTATCCCTGGAACAAGATCTACCGGACCGAATTCCTGCGCTCCCAGCGCATCCGCTGTACGGAAACCATGGTCCATAACGACGTCGAGCTGCATTGGACCAGCTTTATCATGGCCCGGCGAATTCTCGCCACCACGATGACAGGGGCGACGCATTTCGTATCGACTGGCGGCATGCGCCTGACCAACCGGCGTAATGCCGAACGGCTGGAAGTGTTCCGCAGCTTCGAAAACGTGCTGACCCGGCTGCGTACAGCCCCGACCGCCGAGCGGCTCGGCTTTCTGCATCCGTTCACCCGCTTTGCGTCGGACCTTTTGTCTTGGGTCCGCAATAATATCGATGCAGAGCACCACCATGAGCTGCGCAGGCGGACGCGGGCCTTCTATCTTTCGGGAATGAACCCCGACTGGATGCGGCTGATTGCATTCCGTGACCCCGCACTTGCGCGTCGTATCAACCGCTCGATCATCGAGGAAGGACTATCATGAGCATTTCCTTCATCGTCACTACCTTCAATATTGCCCCTTATATCGCGAAATGCCTGAAGAGCCTGCAGCCTTGCCTGCAGCCCGGTGATCAGGTGATCATCGTTGACGATGGGTCGACCGACGGTACTGACGAAGCCGTGCGCGGCTTTCTTGACGGGGCGGGCTTTGGCGCCGGGGTAAAAGTAACGACTGTCTGGCTTGGCGCCAACACCATCGGCGGCGTCGGAATTGCCGGCAATCTGGGACTGGACCGGGTCGAATGCGACACGGTCTTTTTCGTTGATGGCGACGATTACCTGATCCCCGAGGGCTTCCTGCGCGCCCGGCGGGAATACGAAGCCCGACCGGCAGATATCTTTTTCACCGACTACCTCGAATATGACCAGAAAGCGGGCGATGTTCGCCAGCCAGCTGATCGGCTCAAATGGGATGCGCTCGAAACGGCGCGCACGCCAGAAGAGCTGCGGCTGGCAGGCATCAATCTGATCGCTGTGCCCTGGCGCAAATTCTACCGCACCGAATTCCTGCGCAAGCATCGTATCCGCTTTCCCGAAGGCGATTTCTTCTTTGAGGACAACCCGTTCCACTGGCGGGTCTGCACCCTAGCCGAAAGCATCGGTCATTCCCGCCGGGTCGTCTGCCATCACCGGATCAACCGCCCCGGGCAGACCATGGCCTCAACCGGTGTCGAGCTGGCAGCCTTCTTTACCCATTTCGACACCATCCTTGCAGAACTGCCTGCAAACCGGGACGATCTGCGCCTGCAGGCAGGGCGTTGGCTGCTGGGCAACATGTCCTGGCATATCCCGCGACTGCAAGCCTCGGCCTATTTCCCCTATGGCTCTCAGGCGCATGAGGCGCTGGCAAAGATTCCCGACGAGCATTGGAAGCAACTCGGGCAAGAGATGTCCAACACCACGATCTGGTATCAGGCCGACCGGCTGCGCCTGCCTGGCGGGATCTGGGATGTGGTGAGATTCTGGCAGGCCAACTCCAGCCAAGGTCAGCTGGCGCGCGCCAACCGCGAAATTGACAAGCTTTCGAAACGGGCAATGGATATCGAAACCCGCGTCAAGGGTCTTGAAAAACAACTCAAGACGATCCGCGAAATTGCCCAGGCGCAGCAGGCCGTCGAAGAGTTCGCGTCCCTGCAGCACCTGCTCAGCCAGGGTGAGAAAAAGGATCTGCCCGCCTGGACGCAGACCGTCGTTCAGGAACCCCTCCATGTCGCAGGTGATGTTGACGCGGAACCGAATCTTGGGCGGCGCGTAAGCGTTCTTTAAGCTCTGCCCGACGCTCGGGCCTCTACAAGATCAGCGCGCAGTCTCTGACAGTACCTTTGCCCTGCGGCGCAGCGAACGCGCGTCGCAGGTGCGCTGTGACCGGCTGGTCCCGGCCATCTGACCTTTTGCATTAGCCGCGACGGTCGCTGCCCGCTGTGAATTAAGCTGATTGCACGCATATCCCGGGCTTTACTGCTGACAATCCGCAAGATCATCGCGTTGTTTCGTCCAGCAGCGGCGCCGACCTTCACAAAGATTGCAAAGCTGACGGTTAGACGGTGATCAGGCAGGCCGCCAGCAGAAACACTGCTGCAACAAGAATGCTTCGGATGTGGGCTTGTGGTTTGCCCGCCTTTCCAAAGGAGCTCCAATGGGATCTGACTGCGTTCTTGCACGCGCGAAGAATCCGCAGCGTGACTGCACGCACCAAAAGAGCAGGGTCGTCAGGGTGTGGCATTCTGGACGATAGTAAGCAGTTACCGTCCGGTAAAGGCTCCAAGCGGCCATTCGCGGTGCTTAATGAACAGCCCTGCTGCCTGATAGTGACGGTGCATGATTGTCAGCACCTTACGCCCGCGTCTGACGCTGCATCCTTTACAGGCAAATCCATCCTTTTCATCCTGTCAGACAGCGCGGATCTGCCACGGCTGACGGCCCGGACAGGCGCAGGCCATTGCCTTGCCATAAGTGAATTAAGTATTCAAGTTGTCGACTTCATTAACAACATTACAAATAGGTGCACCTATGACCGAGCCAGAAACCTTTCCCGAGCGCCGACGCGGATCAGGCGTCAAATTGGTCTATGATGTGTTGCGTGACGAAATTCTGGATCTGGTTCTGCCCCCCGGCAGCCCCATAGATGAGGTCCAGCTGGCCGAGCGTTTCGGCATGTCGCGCACCCCTATCCGGGAGGCTCTGGTCCGCCTTGCCGGCGAAGGTCTGGTCGAGACCCTCCCGAACCGCTCGACCATGGTCGCCAATATCGACCTTCTGAACCTGCATACGTTCTTTGACGCGCTGACGCTGATGTATCGCGTGACGACAAGGCTGGCAGCGACCTATCACAAACCCGCTGATCTGGAAATCTTGCGTGCGCATCAGGCAAAGTTCTCGGCTGCGGTCGAGGCACAGGATGCACTGGCAATGATCGCATCGAACCGCGACCTGCATGCCGCCATCGCCGAGGCCGGGCGCAACCCCTATTACCTCAGCCTTTTTGTGCGCCTGCTCGACGAAGGGCGTCGGCTTTTGCGGCTTTACTACCAGTCGTTCAACGACCGCCTGCCGCGCGAATATGTCGATGAGCACGAGGCAATCATCGCCGCGATCGAGGCACGGGATGTCAAACTGTGTGACCGGCTGGCCAAGGCGCATGCAGATCAGATCGTCCGCCAGATCCAGAAATTCATCTCGCGAGATCAGCGGCAGCAGTTGACGCTATAGCCGAACTCGTCAGATTCTTGTCGACAAATAAAATGCAAATACTAGGATGGCGGCTGAGAGAATCAGCACCCTGCCTGCACGACAGAAGGAGCCATCCATGAACACTCAGATCTTTACCGGCGTCATTCCTGCCCTGATGACCCCCTGCACCGCCGAGCGCCAACCCGACTATGATGCACTGGTGCGCAAGGGGCAGGAACTGATAGCCGCGGGCATGTCAGCGGTCGTCTACTGCGGCTCGATGGGGGATTGGCCGCTCTTGACCGACGCCCAGCGGATGGAAGGGGTCGAGCGACTGGTCAAGGCCGGCATCCCGGTGATCGTCGGGACCGGCGCGGTAAACTCGGCCTCGGCGGTTGCCCATGCCGCCCACGCGCAAAAGGTCGGGGCAGCCGGTCTGATGGTCATTCCCCGGGTGCTGTCGCGCGGCGCCTCGGTCACTGCCCAGCGCAACCATTTCAAGGCAATCCTGGCCGCCGCGCCCGATCTGCCCGCCGTGATCTACAACAGCCCCTATTACGGGTTCGAAACCAAAGCGGATCTGTTCTTTGCCCTGCGTGCCGAACACCCGAACCTTGTCGGCTTCAAGGAATTCGGCGGGGCCAAGGCGATGACCTATGCGGCCGAACACATCACCAGCGCCGATGACAGCGTCATCCTGATGGCCGGTGTCGATACAGGCGTTTTCCATGGCTATGTAAAATGCGGCGCGACCGGCACGATCACCGGGATCGGCAATGTCCTGCCGCGCGAGATCCTGCATTTCGTCGCCCTGTCCAAAGCCGCCGCCGCTGGCGATCTTGAGGCCCGTCAGCGCGCGCAGGAGCTGAGCGAGGCGCTGGAGGTGCTGTCTTCGTGGGACGAGGGAACCGATCTGGTGCTTTATTATAAGCATCTGATGGTCCTGCAAGGCGACAAGGAATATGCCCTGCACTTCAATGAAACTGACGAGTTGACCCCCAGCCAGCGCGCATGGGCCGAACAGCAGTACAACCAGTTCAAGACCTGGTATGCCGGGTGGAGCAAACAATCCGGCGCGGTTCAGAAATACGCAGCCTGAGCCTGAAATCAGAAAGGCCCTTCCAGTTCGGAAGGGCCATTTTTCTACCTTACGCCACCGCGTCGAGGCCAAGCCTCAGCCAGCGATCAAGTTGCGCGGCTTCATCCGCGCTCAGCGTGATGCCATCCGCCAGCGACTTTTCCCGCGCCGCGAAACGGCGTTGCGAAGGCAGCCTTGCGCCCTGCCCCTGGATGGCCTCGAACAACAATTCGGCCCGGGCAAAGGGATCTCCCGAACGGCCAGCCGCAAATTTCTCAGGCGACAGGGCGATGACCAGTTCACCATGGAACGGTGCAAGCGTGGTCGTACCCAGAAAATCCAGCACTTCCGGACTGGTCAGATCACCGATCATGATGCCCGCCAGCAGTTCGATCATCGTGCTGATGGCTGAACCCTTGTGCCCGCCAAAGGGTAGCATCGCCCCGGCCAGCGCCGCCTCGGGGTCCGTCGTGGGTTGGCCGTCGGTGTCAATCGCCCAGCCGTCGGGCAGCTGATTCCCGGCGCGCCGGTGCAGCTCAATCTCGCCACGCGCAGCAACCGAGGTCGCAAAGTCAAAGACATAGGGGGCACGACCCGGCCGTGGCCAGCCAAAGGCAAAGGGGTTGGTCCCCAAAAGCGGCCGGGTACCGCCCGCCGGCGCGACCGTCGCGTAGCTTGGGCACATGACCATCGCGGCAAGGCCGTGTTCTGTCACTGCCTCAACCTCGGGCCAAAGGGCGGCGAAATGGGTGCAATCATTGACCACCAGCGCCGCAAGCCCCAGCCGCTTTGCACGTTCGGCAAGCACCGGCACGCCCAGTTCGAACGCGGGGTTGGAAAAACCGCCCCGCGCATCGACCCGCACGATCGCCCCGTCATCCCCGCCAACAATCTGCGGCTCGGCGGTACCGCTGACCTTGCCAGCCTTAAGTGTGCGCAAAACGCCTTCGATCCGGTAGATGCCGTGCGATTTGCAGCCGTCACGCTCTCCGGCTGCGATCGCCCGCGACAGCGCGCCAGCCTGCACCGCATTCATCCCGGCACGCAGGAAAATCTGCTCGATACGCTCCCTCAGGGTTTCAAAACTCAATGTCTGTTTCATGATTTCCTCTCAGGGTGACGCTCTGTTCGATTGACTTCTTGCATACAATAAATATACAAAAACTCAACGATGATTGAGCCCACCACGGCTTTCGGCATCGCTGCCCCTGACCCCGAAAGGACCCTCCCATGCCCTTCACCCCTCATGGAAAGCATCTGATCGCGGGCGAATGGATCGCCAGCCCGACCAGTTTTGACAGCGAACCGGCGCATGGTCCGGTGCATAAATTCTCGGTCGGCACGGTCGATCTGGTGGCACAGGCGGCCGAAAAGGCCGAAGAGGCCTTTTGGTCCTATGGCTATGCCAGCCGCGAAACCCGCGCGAGATTCCTCGAAACCATCGCCGATGAGATCGAGACCCGCGCCGAAGCCATCACCGAGATCGGCTCGCAAGAAACCGGCCTGCCCGAGGCGCGCCTGCAAGGCGAACGCGGCCGCACCACCGGCCAGCTGCGGCTCTTTGCCGAACATATCCGCAAGGGCGGCTATCTGGATCGTCGGCACGACGCCGCCCTGCCCGACCGCAAACCCGCCCCGCGACCCGAGATCCGCATGATCCAACAGCCCATCGGGCCGGTTGCAGTCTTCGGCGCCTCGAACTTTCCGCTGGCATTTTCGACAGCCGGAGGCGACACGGCGGCAGCACTGGCGGCCGGTTGCCCGGTGGTGGTCAAAGGCCACTCGGCCCACCCCGGCACGGGCGAAATCGTGGCCGAGGCGATCCACGCCGCCATTGTCAAAACCGGCGTGCATCCCGGCGTATTCAGCCTGATCCAGGGTGGCGACCGCAAGGTCGGCTCAGCACTGGTTCAGCACCCGCTGATCAAGGCGGTCGGCTTTACCGGCAGCCTTGCCGGCGGGCGGGCGCTTTTCGATCTGTGCGCCGCACGGCCCGAACCAATCCCCTTCTTTGGCGAGCTGGGCTCGGTCAACCCGATGTTCATCATGCCCCAGGCGCTGGCCGCGCGGGCAGATGAGATCGCCAACGGTTGGGCAGGGTCGCTGACCATGGGCGCAGGGCAGTTCTGCACCAATCCCGGTATCGCAGTCGTCCTTGACGGGCCGGATGCCGACCGCTTTACCGAAACCGCACGCAAGGCACTTGCCGAGGTCGGACCACAGGTCATGCTGACCATGGGCATCGCCCGCGCCTATCGCGAAGGCAAAGCGAGGTTCGACAGCCGCAACTCGGTCAAGCCGGTGCTGACCACCGAAAGCACTGGCCGTGAGGCCCGGCCGAACCTCTATGAAACCACGGGCGAGGCTTATCTTCAGGATCACGTCCTTGGTGAAGAGGTGTTTGGCCCATTGGGACTGATCGTGCGCGTCTCATCAACCGACGAGATGGCACGGCTGGCGCGCGGCCTTGAGGGACAGCTGACCGTGACGCTGCATATGGACGCTGGCGATTTACAGGCCGCGCAGGCGCTGCGCCCGATCCTTGAGCGCAAAGCGGGTCGGGTGCTCGTCAACGGCTTTCCGACCGGGGTCGAGGTGGTGGACAGCATGGTCCATGGCGGACCCTATCCGGCCTCGACGAATTTCGGCGCCACCTCGGTCGGGACTATGGCGATTCGCCGGTTTCTGCGCCCGGTAAGCTATCAGAACTTCCCTCAGGAATTGCTGCCCGAAGACCTGCGCTGACAACGCAGGCAGGGTGCTTGTTCCGCAGGCTTCGTGCACTTTTTGTATATTAGTTGTATTTTTAATTTGCGTTGAAAGGGAAACCTGCGGATATTGCTCCTCATGGAATCGGTCATGAAAGACCGACAGGGAAATGACAGGAGGAGGTTCTGATGAACCACAAATTCGTGGTGGGCCTGCTGGCCGCCGCCGCCTTTGCCGCCCCCGCCCAGGCCGACAAGCTTGACGACATCATCGCCTCGGGCACGCTGCGCTGCGCAGTCGTGCTGGATTTCCCGCCCATGGGGATGCGCGACGAAAACAACAATCCGATCGGGTTCGACGTCGATTACTGCAACGATCTTGCCGCGGCGCTTGGCGTAAAGGCCGAGATCGTCGAGACGCCCTTCCCCGAACGGATCCCGGCACTGATGTCGGGCCGCGTCGATGTCGGCGTCGCCTCGACCTCGGACACGCTTGAGCGGGCCAAGACCGTCGGCATGACGATCCCCTATTTCGCCTTTGAAATGGCGGTGACCGCCAACGACAAATCGGGCGTCAAAAGCTTTGAGGACATGAAGGGCAAGACCGTCGGGGCGACGGCAGGCACCTTTGAGGCCATCGCGCTGGAAAAACAGGTCCAGGAATGGGGCGAAGGCACTTTCCGTCCCTATCAGACCCAGGCCGACGTGTTCCTGGCGCTGAGCCAGGGCCAGCTTGACGCGACTGTCTCGACCTCGACCGTGGCTCAGTCGAACGTCAAGACCGGCAACTTCCCCGGCATCTCGGTGGTGGGCAAGGCGCCGTTCGACATCGACTATGTGGCCCTGTTCACGGATCGTCACGAATATGGTCTGCTGAACTACCTGAACCTTTTTGTGAACCAGCAGGTTCGCACCGGGCGCTATGCCGAGCTTTATGAAAAATGGGTCGGCGGCGATCTGCCCGACCTGACGGTGAGCGGCGTCTATCGTTGATATCGGCCCGGGGCGGCGCGGTCCTCGCGCCGCCCCGATGCATCATGCCAGAGCCGGAACGGTCATGTTCAACTATACCTTCCAATGGAAGCAAGCATTCGCCAGGCTTCCCCAGATGCTGGATGGCGCCGCCGTCACCATGCAGATCGCGATCCTGTCGATGGTGCTGGGCATCCTGCTTGCGATCACCCTGACAATGTTCCGCCTGTCAGGCAGTCGCATCCTGTCCGCCATCGCCAGAACCTGGGTCGAGGTTGCGCGTAACACGCCCGCCCTGTTCCAGATCTATATGATGCATTTCGGGCTGGGCAGCTTTGGCCTGCACCTAAGCCCGTTCCTGTCGATCCTGCTGGGCATCACCTTCAACAACGCCGGCTATCTGGCCGAAAACTTCCGCGGCGCATTAAAAGCGATCCCCGAAACCCAGACCCGCGCCGCCCGGTCGCTTGGGTTCGGGGCGGCAGGCGCCTTTGGCTATGTCGTGCTGCCTCAGATGCTGCGCATCGCATTCCTGCCGATGACGAACCAGATGGTCTGGGCGATCCTGATGACCTCGCTGGGGGTGACGGTCGGGATGAACGCTGACCTTTACGGCGTCGTGCAGGATCTGAACGCGCTGACCTTCCGCACATTCGAGCTGTTCGCGCTGGCCGCCGTGATCTTTTACCTGATCACCAAGATTATCACCATCGGCGCACGGCTGATCGCCGCACGGCTGTTCCGGTATTGAGGGCCCTTCGATGTTCGATACCGCTCTGACAACCGCCGATTTCATCTTTCTGGCCAAGGGCGCCGGGATGACCATCGTGGTTACCGCGATCTCGGTCCTTATCGGAACCGTGCTGGGGGTGATCTTTGGCGTCCTGCGTTATCAGCTGGGACCGATCTGGGCCGCGCCGCTGATCTTTGTTCTGGATATCTGCCGCTCAATCCCGCTGCTGATCCAGCTGGTACTGACCAATGCCTTTTTGGGCACGATCCTGAGGCTGAACCTTTCTGGCTTTACCGTCGCCTGCATCGTGCTGTCGATGTACACCGCCGCCTATTGCGCCGAGATCGTGCGCGGAGGCATCGAGGCCGTGCCCGCAACAACCCGCCGCGCGGCGCGCTCGCTTGGCATGACCTGGGGCCAGGACATGCGCGAGATCGTGCTGCCCCTGGCTACGCGCATCGCTTTGCCGTCCTGGATCGGGCTGGCGCTTGGGGTCATGAAGGACTCGGCCCTGGTCTATGTCGTGCAGGTGACCGAGCTTTTGAAGTCCACCCAGATCCTGATCACACGGCTGCAAGAACCGATGCTTTTGCTGCTGATCTGCGGCGCCTTCTACTTTGTCATTTCGTTCCCGCTGGCGCGGTTCGGCGGCTATCTGGAAAAACGGTGGTCCAATGATTGAGATCGAACATGTCCGCAAGTCCTTTGGCCAGCTCGAGGTCCTGAAGGGCATCGACCTGACCGTGGAAAAGGGCGAGGTGGTCACGATCATCGGTGGCTCGGGGTCCGGCAAATCGACGCTTCTGACCTGCATCAACGGGCTTGAGCCGATTGATTCCGGCCGCATCCTTATCGACGGGACCGAGGTTCACGCGAAATCCACCGACCTTAACAAGCTGCGGCGCAAGGTGGGAATCGTCTTTCAGCAATGGAACGCCTTTCCCCATCTGACCGTGCTCGACAATGTCACGCTGGCGCCGCGCAAAGTGCTGGGCATGTCCCGCGCCGAAGCCGAAGAAATCGCCGAACGCCAGCTGACCCATGTGGGTCTGGGCGACAAGCTGAAGACCTTTCCGGGCCGGCTGTCGGGCGGCCAGCAACAGCGTATGGCGATTGCCCGCGCACTGGCCATGTCGCCCGAATACATGCTGTTTGACGAGGTGACCTCGGCGCTTGACCCGCAACTGGTGGGCGAGGTTCTGGATACGCTCAAGATGCTGGCACAAGAGGGCATGACCATGATCTGCGTCACCCACGAGATGAGCTTTGCGCGCGATGTCTCAAACCGCGTGGCCTTCTTTCATCAGGGCGTCATGGCCGAGATCGGCCCGCCTGAACAGATCTTTGGCGATCCCCAGAACCCCGAAACCCGCAAATTCCTGTCGAGCACGCGGCAATGACGGATCGGGTCATCGTCATCGGCGCCGGGGTTGTCGGCCTCTCGGTCGCTTTGGCTGCGCAAGAGCGCGGGTTGGCGGTGCAGGTGATCGACCGCGAGGGCCCGGCAGCGGGTGCATCGACCGGGAACGCCGGGGCGTTTGCCTTTACTGACATCTTTCCGCTTGCCTCGCCCCGGATCATGCGGCAGGCGCCGAAATGGCTGCTTGATCCCTTGGGGCCGCTGACCGTGCCGCCAGCCTATGCGCTGCGCATCGCGCCATGGATGTTCCGGTTCTGGCGGGCCTGTGCGCCGTCACGGGTCCGTGCCTCGACCATCGCCCAGACGGCGCTGATGGATCTGTCCAAGGCCGCGCTGATACCGGCGCTGACCCGTGACGGGCTGACGCATATGCTGCATCAGGACGGGCAATTGCAGGTCTATGAGGGGCAGGCAGAGTTTGACGCCTCTCTGCCCGGATGGGAGGCGCGGGCGGAACACGGGATCGCCTTTCGCCACCTCAAGGGCGACGAGATCGCCGAGATCCAGCCGGGGCTTGCGCCGCGCTTTACCCATGCGACCTTTACGCCGGGCTGGTATTCGATCGCCGATCCGCGCGACTACACGCTGGCTTTGGCCGAGCGGTTCCGCGCCAACGGTGGCGACATCACCATCGCCGAGGCGACAGGGCTGGCCGATGATGGTGTCATCACCTCGAACGGCAAGCTTGCTGGCCGGGTCGTCGTGGCAGCCGGAGCGTTCTCTCATCTGCTGACGCGCACGCTGGGTCACCGCATCCCGCTGGAAACCGAGCGCGGCTATAACACCACCCTGCCAGCCGATGCCTTTGACCTGCGCTGTCAGGTAACTTTCGGCGGGCACGGATTTGTCGTCTCAAGACTGACCTCGGGGATCAGGGTCGGCGGCGCGGTCGAACTGGGCGGGCTGAAACTGCCGCCGAATTTCAAACGCGCCGAGGCAATGCTGAAAAAAGCCAGGACTTTCCTGCCCGGTCTCAGGACCGTGGGCGGGCAGCAATGGATGGGGTTCCGCCCCTCTTTGCCCGACAGCCTGCCCGCTATCGGCCCCCTGCCCGGTCATCCAAACATCATCTGCGCCTTCGGGCACGGCCATCTGGGCCTGACCCAATCGGCCGGGACCGCGCAGATCGTTGCCGATCTGCTGACCGGCACAGACCCCGCTATCAATCTGGCGCCGTTTTCTCCGGCGCGCTTCTGAGGCAAGCATGACGCAATACGTATTTCCCTGCATTGACGGCCATACCTGTGGCAACCCAGTCCGACTTGTCGCAGGCGGAGCCCCTCGGCTGGAAGGGGCGAACATGCTGGAAAAGCGGGCGCATTTCCTGCGCGAATTCGACTGGATCCGCACCGGCCTGATGTTCGAGCCGCGCGGCCATGACATGATGTCGGGCGCGATCCTTTATCCGCCGACGCGTCCGGACTGCGATGTCGCCGTGCTGTATATCGAAACCTCGGGCTGCCTGCCCATGTGTGGCCACGGCACCATCGGCACGATCACCATGGGGATCGAAAACGGGCTGATCGTCCCGCGCACGCCCGGCCGCCTGTCGATCGAGGCCCCGGCAGGCAAGGTCGATATCGAATACCGTGAGGAAGGCCGCTATGTCGAAGAGGTCCGGCTGACCAATGTCCCAAGCTTTCTTTACGCCGAAGGCCTGACCGCCGAGGTCGAGGGTCTGGGCGAAATCGTCGTGGACGTGGCCTATGGCGGCAATTTCTACGCCATCGTCGAGCCGCAAAAGAATTTCCGCGACATGGCCGATTATACCGCGGGCGAACTTATCGGCTGGTCCCCCAAGCTGCGCGCGGCCTTGAACGCAAAATACGAATTCGTCCATCCCGAACTGTCAGAAATCCGCGGGCTAAGCCATATCCAATGGACCGGTGCCCCGACGGTTTCAGGCGCCCATGCCCGCAATGCCGTCTTTTACGGCGACAAGGCCATCGACCGCAGCCCCTGCGGCACCGGCACCTCGGCGCGGATGGCGCAGCTTGCCGCCAAGGGCAAGCTGAAGGTCGGCGATGAATTCTGGCATGAATCAATCATCGGTTCGATCTTCAAAGGCCGGGTCGAGGGCGCGGCAACCGTCGCCGATCGCGACGCGATCATCCCCTCGATCGCCGGCTGGGCACGGCAGACCGGGCTGAACACAATCTATATCGACGCCGAGCGCGATCCTTTCGCCCACGGTTTTGTCGTGAAGTAACCAGACGCCAAAACGGCGCAAATCACGCGCTGAGGCCCCAAAACGACCAGCCACGTCCCGGCACCCCGCCGGGACGAATGACAGGACATGGTACCGGCCGCCCGGGGTGGGTCCTGAAACAGGAAACCGCCCCGAGGACTGATTTATTGCGGGCCGGTCCTATGCCGCAGCCTCAAGCGAACCGAACCCATCGAGCTGAAAGGAAAACCCCATGCGTTCACGTCTTTCGATCAATGTGGTCGGCTGCCATGCCGAAGGCGAGATCGGCGATGTCATCGTCGGTGGGGTTCTGCCCCCGGCCGGCAACACGATGATGGAGCGGATGATCGCCATGGAGCGCGACCACGACCACATCCGCCAGCTTTTGATCTGCGAGCCACGCGGCTCGGTCGCGCGGCATGTGAACCTGATCGTGCCGCCCATCACGCCGGGCTGCGCCGCCGGGGCGATCATCATGGAGCCGACCGAGTATGTCCCGATGTCAGGCTCGAACACGATCTGCGTCGCAACCGTCCTGTTGGAAACCGGCATGGTGCCGATGCAAGAACCGATCACCCGGTTTAAGCTGGACATGCCCGGAGGCGTGATCGAGGTCACCGCCGAATGCCGCGACGGCAAATGCCGCTCGATCACCTTCCGCAACGCCCCCGCCTTTGCCGCCGTGCTGGATGGCGCGCTTGAGATCGAAGGGCATGGCACGATCCCGCTTGATATCGCCTATGGCGGCATGTTCTTTGGCATCGTCGATGCGCAGGCGCTTGGCTTTCAGATCCGCCCTGACGAGGCCCGCGATCTGGCCATTCTGGGCGAAAAGATCCGCAAAGCCGCGCGGGAACAGTTCGACGTGTCCCACCCCGAGTTTCCGAATGTGCGCGGCGTCTCGATCGTCCAGTTTGCCATGCCATTTCAGGGCAGCGGAGCAGTAACCCGCAACACCTGTATCGTCGCGCCGGGACGTTCGGACCGCTCACCCACGGGCACCGGCACTTCGGCGCGGATGGCGGTTTTGCAGGCGCGTGGCCTGATGGGTGCGGGCGATGTGCTGATCCATGAATCGATCATCGGTTCACGCTTTATCGGCAAGATCCTTGAGGTCGGGGATCGCGGCGGCGTGACGACGATCATCCCGCAGATCACCGGCCGTGCATGGATCACCGGCCAGCATACCTATTACGTCGACCCCGAGGACCCGTGGCAATCGGGCTATATGCTTTCGGACACCTGGGGCGTCACTCCGACGCTGAAGCAATAGGGGGCCATGAGCATGACCGCGCTCAGCATTCTGCCAGGCGTCGCGGCCGGGCCTATCCTGTTCTCGGACGAGCCGCTCAGCTTCTGGGGCGGGGTTGACCCGGCAACCGGTAAGATCATCGACGTCCATCACCCCCTGCATGGGCAAAGCGTGACCGGTCAGATGCTGATGATGCCCTCGACCCGTGGTTCATGCACCGGCTCGGGGGTGCTGCTTGATCTGGTCCTTTCAGGCCGGGGTCCGGCAGCGCTGATCTTTGCCGAGCCCGAGGACGTCGTGACGCTTGGCGCACTGATCGCCGCCGAGATGTTTGGCAAAGAGCTGCCGGTCCTGCGCCTGCCGCGCGCATTGTTCGATGCGCTTGGGCAGGAAACCCTGGCCCGGATCGGCCATGACGCGATCACCGCAGGCACACTGTCGGTACCGGTCCAGCCACCCGCCACGGCATCGCTGGAACTGACCGGTCAGGACCGTGCTTTCCTGCAGGGACAGCATGGAACGGCGACGGCGCAGGCCATGCGGATCATCTGCGCCATGGCCGCCCAGCAGGGGGCGGCGGGGCTGGTCGATGTCACGCAAGGCCATATCGACGGCTGCATCTATGCCAGCCCGGCGAACCTGACCTTTGCCGAGCGTATGGTCGACATGGATGCGCGGGTAATCATCCCGACGACGATGAATGCGATTTCGGTCGATCGTGAGAACTGGCGTCAGCAAGGCGTGCCGCCCAGCCTTGGCGGACCGGCACAGCGGCTGGCGGATGCCTATGTGAAAATGGGCTGCCAGCCCAGCTTTACTTGCTCCCCCTACCTGCTGGATAGCGCGCCGACACAGGGAGAGGCCATCGCGTGGGCGGAATCCAATGCAGTCGTCTATGCCAATACGGTGCTTGGCGCGCGCACAGCCAAACATCCGGACTTTCTGGACCTGTGCATTGCCATGACGGGTCGGGCCCCCCTGTCCGGCCCTTATCTGGATCAGAACCGCAAGGCCCGCCGCATCATCGAGGTTGAACTGCCCCCCGGCGCGGACGATGCCTTTTGGCCGCTGATCGGCTATCTGGCGGGCAAGGCGTCGCCGGACCGCATCCCGTTACTGCGCGGCCTGTCACCGGCAAAGCCGGGAACGGATGAGCTGAAGGCGCTCTGCGCCGCCTTTGGCACCACATCCGCTGCACCCATGCTGCATGTCGAGGGCGTGACGCCCGAAGCAGAGCAGATCGCAGATGACGCCGACCACGACCGGATCACCGCCGCGATGATGGCCTCGGGCTGGCGACAGTTGAACGAGGGTCCGCACAAGATCGACCTTGTCGCCCTTGGCAGCCCCCATGCGTCGTCAGGTGAATGCCGGGCTTTGGCGGACGGGCTTGCCTCGCGCCGGGTTGCTGTGCCGACCATCCTGACCACCGGCCGGGCCATTATCGCACAGGCCCGGGCCGAGGGAGTTTTGCAAAGGCTCGAAGAAAGCGGCGTGACGGTTCTGCCCGATCTGTGCTGGTGCTCGATCTCGGAACCGGTGTTTCCGCCCCGGACTCATGCGGTGATGACGAACTCAGGGAAATACGCCCATTACGGGCCGGGGCTTTCGGGGCGGGCGGTGCGCTTTGGCAATCTGGCACAATGCATAGATGCCGCGCTGACCGGGACGGCACCCAAGGCGCTGCCGGATTGGCTGGCCAAGGCAGAGAGCGACTGATCCGAACCATCCCCGGTGGGCAGGTCCTGCCGGGGTTTCGGGACAGGCTAACTGTCCTCATCCTCTGCCAGACGCGAGATCGTGCGGATGCGCGAGATATTGCGATAATCACGGGGGGTCATGCCGGTCTCTTTCAGGAAGATCCGGTTGAAGTTCGACAGGTTCGAAAACCCCGCCTCGAAACAGACGTCGATGATGCGCATCGTCGTTTCGGCCAGCAGGCTGCGCGCACGGGAAATGCGGATGGCGCGTTGATATGAAGAAAAGGTCATCCCCGTCAGTGCCTTAAAGCTGCGCGACAGGGTCGAGGGCTTTGCTCCGACCATCTCGGCCGCCTCATACATGGTTACCGAGGGGGCCAGTTGCAGAACCTGAATGGCATTGTTGACGTTGGAATGCCGTCCGCTGGCCAATGCCGCGTAGGATGAGACGAACCCCGGGCTGGCAAGCAGGCGATAATCCTGCGCCGCCGCGAAACGCTCAAGGATCTCGACGAAAATACCAAGCCCCCGCGCCCGTTGGGCCTGAGACAGCGACACGATCAGCGCGCCGATCTCAGCCGCCTCAGAGCCCATGATCTCGATACCGCGCCCGGACAGCGGCAACAGGGTCTGAAGGCTGCGCAGCTCGGCCAGCGGGACCCCGCCTGCCATAAGAGCCGCCGCGTCGAATTGCAGGACATAGTCGCGGCCCGGCGCATGCAGGCCGGGCGAGACCCAGTTATGCGGCAGGTTGCTGCCGCATAGGGACAGATGGCCGGGTTCGAAACTGCCGATATAGTCGCCGACATAGGCATAGCCGCGCGCCTCGGGGATGAAATGGATCTCCCATTCGGGGTGGTAGTTCCAGGTGCACAGCGGATGGGGATAATCGTCGCGACGGATCAGATAGGACCGATCCTCGGGGATTGTGATGCTTTCACGCATCGCCGCTGTCACCCGCATGGGCCGGGGCAGGCTGGCAGATGCCCGGGAAACATCGTCGTCCGGCCATGCGTCCTGCATCGTCACAGGATCACAATCTGACTGTTTCTGCATCCGCACGGCCCGCAATCCCCCGGTTTTGACATTAAAGTATCGGTTTTGCGCAAGAGCGCAACTAGTGAACCGTCCCCATCTATGCCAGCTTCAGGCGCAGTTTGGGGAAAAGATCCCCTTGCATCCGGGAGGATATCACCTTGAAACACCTGTTCTCGACCGCCAGCCTTCTGGCGGTGCTGATGGCGACTACTGCGCAAGCAGAATCCATTTGTTCCAGTGATTTACGTGTTCTGGCCCAGCCCCGCGACGGGCTGACGCTGCTTGAGGATTATGTCGATGAGTTCGAGGAACTCTCTGGTGCCGGTTTCGAGATCGATTATCTGAACGAGAATGACCGCCGCGCCAAATCGCAGGCGGATGCCTCGACCGTTGGCAGCTACAACGTGTATTATGTGGACGAGGCAAACCTGCCTCTGTTCGCCTCATCCGGCTGGATCGTGCCCTTGGACGGCTATTATCCCGCCGAATACGATTATGAAGATTTCGACGCCGGCATGCGCAGCGTTGCAAGCTATGACGGCAAGCAATGGTTTGCACCGATCCAGGGCGGCGGCGACCTGATGGTCTATCGCACCGACCTGCTGACCGCCGCGGGGCTGGAGCCGCCGAAAACCTGGGAAGAATACGTCGCCGCCATCAGGAAACTGCATGACCCGGACAACGGCGTTTATGGCGTCGCACTGCGCGGGCAGCGTGGCTCGGGCGCGAACGTCTGGCGCTGGCTGCCGCTGTTTGCGGCGAATGGCGGCAAATGGACCGATGAAACGGGCGCCTTTGCGTTCAACTCTGACGCGGCGGTCAAGGCGACCGAGGAATATCTTGAGCTGTTCAAATACTCGGCCCCCGGCACGCAGACTGGCTCTTTTGACGAATCCACCGGCGCCTTCCGTTCGGGCAAGGTGGCGATGATCGTTGAATCCGCCCCGCTTGGCGCGATGTCCAAGGACCCCTCGCAAAGCCGTGTGGTCGATGTGGTGGGCTTTGCCCCGCCGCCGACACCGCTGCCGGGTTCGGGCTATGCCCATGGCTTTGCCATTGCTGCCAAGGCAAACCCCGAAGAGCAGGACAAGGCTTGCGCCGGTCTGTTCGTGGCCTGGGCCACCTCGAAAGAGCAGGAGGCACGCCGCCTTGCCAAGGGTCAGCCGGGTGAGCTGACCCGCAAGAGCACCTATGAAAGCCCCGAATACGTCAAGACATTCGGCGAAAACCTGTCGGTCGCCATGGCCGAAACCGGCGCAAGGACCGAGGTCCTGTTCTGGCAGGACCCGCGCTGGCAAGAGCTTGGCAACACCTGGGGCATCATGCTGGAAGAACTGATCACCGGTTCGCGCACCGATGTGAAGGCCACTCTGAACGAGCTGGAAACCTTCGCCAAATCGCTCTGAAGCTTTGACCCGGGGCGCGGAGGCGCATTGCGTCCCCGCCCCATTCCCTTTCCAGTACAATGAGGCACCGATGAGAGTTGGGCGTTCTCTTCCCTATGTCTTTCTGGGGCCTGCGCTTTTGGTGCTGGTCATTCTTGCGGCGGTCCCGACACTGTATGCGGTGAACCTTTCGCTGCAAAACCGGACCCTTAGTGCACCGCAAGCCGAATATGTCTGGCTTGCCAATTACCTGAAGCTCTTTTCGGACGACCGCTTTCTTAACGCGCTGTGGGTTTCGCTGAAATGGGAGGTGCTGACCGTCAGCGCCACAATGGCGGTCGGGATCGGCCTTGCCATCGCCATGTTCGAGGCGGCTACCCGCCGCTGGCGCATGATCCTTAGCGTCCTTTTCATCATTCCGGTGCTGCTGCCCCGTGTCTGCGCGGCTTTTGTGTGGAAATTCTCGTTCCACCCGCTTTACGGCGCGGTAACCTGGCCCGTCCGCGCCCTGACCGGCCAGACCCCTGATGTTCTGGCCCACCCCTGGGGGGCGATGCTGACGGTCGCCTTTGTCGATGTCTGGCAATGGGGACTGTTCTTTGCGGTCATCATCCTGAAGCTGATGGAGGCCCTGCCCCCCCAGCCCATCGAGGCCGCCCGGATCGACAAGGCCAAAGGGTGGGAGATCCACCGTTTTGTCACCCTGCCGATGCTTAAACTGCCGCTTATCTCGCTGTTGCTGGTCAAGGCGATCGAGTCGCTGCGCTCATTCGATCTGGTCTATGTGATGACCCGTGGCGGTCCCGGTGTCTCGACCGAGACGCTGGACATGTACGCCTATTCGCAGGGTTTTATCGAGGCGGGCAATATTTCTTACGCCTCGTCCATGGCCGTGATCATGATGGTGCTGACCGTCATCCTCTTCACCTCGATCTGGAAGAGGCTGAACAAATGAAGCTTTCGACCCTTCTTTTGCGTATCGTGCTGGCTTGCGCCGCTTTGATGGTGCTGCTGCCGCTGCTGTGGACGCTTCTTAACGCCTTCAAGACCAACGCCGATCTGCTGGTCAACACGCCCAAGCTGATCTTCACGCCGGTCTGGGACAACATGCAATATGTGCTGGGCCGCCGTTCGGTTGCACGGGCGCTGACGAACTCGCTGGTGATCTGTTCCTCGGCTGTCGCCATGGGGGCGCTGCTTGGCGTACCGGCCGCCTACGTGATCGCGCGGGTCAAGAACCGCCTGACGCGCGAGGCGCAGTTCTTTGCCCTGTCCTTGCGCTTTCTGCCGCCGGTCGCCGTGGCCATTCCGATGATGGTGATCTGGCTGGGGCTCGGGTTTTACGACACCCGCTTTGCCCTGATCGTCACCTATATGACGATCACCATCTCGATCACGATCTGGCTGTCGATCCCTGCATTCGAGCGCGTGCCGATCGCGGTGGAAGAGGCCGCCCGCGTCGACCGCCTTGGCCCCTATGCCACCTTCTTTCGCGTGGCGTTGCCGATTGCGCGGCCGCAGATCCTTGCCGCCATCGCCTTTTCCTTCATCCTCGTCTGGAACGAATTCCTGCTTGCGATGATGCTGAGCACATCAAAGGCGCGCACCCTGCCTGTCGTCGCCTCGGAAATGTCCCAGCTGGGGATGAACGTTCCCTGGGGGGTGTTGAATGCCGCGGTGGTCCTGCTGTCGCTGCCGCCGCTGATCCTGCTGGCTGTCGCGGGCGCCGGGATGAACTCGGTCTTTTCCCGCAAGTCCACGCAGGATTGACGCAGATGAAAGCCCCCTGGCCCGGCCGCGCGCGCCGTGGCTACCCAAACGCAGATATGCAGAGTGAGGAATCGTGATGGCGACCGTTGAATGCCGCAACCTGTGCAAGAGCTACGGCTCGCATGAAGTCATCCGGAATTTCAACCTTTCGATCTCTGACCATGAATTCATCGTCTTCCTGGGCCCGTCCGGCTGCGGGAAATCCACGATCCTGCGCATGGTCGCAGGGCTGGAAGAGATCACCGGCGGTGACCTTTTCATCGGCGGCGCAAGGGTCAATGACCGCGACCCGGGCGACCGGGGCATCGCCATGGTCTTTCAGAACTACGCGCTTTATCCGCATATGAGCGTGCGCGAAAACATTACCTTTGCACTGGAGCGCGCCGGAACAAGCAGGGATGAGATCCGCCGTCGCCTTGATCCCGTGGTCGAAACGCTGGGGCTGGACATCTACCTTGGCCGCAAGCCGACCGAATTGTCGGGCGGTCAGCAACAACGCGTCGCTATCGCCCGCGCGATGATCAAGACACCCGAGGTGTTTTTGTTCGACGAGCCGCTCTCGAACCTGGACGCCAAGCTGCGCGGTCATTTGCGGGTCGAAATCGCGCGACTGCACAGGGCACTGAACACCACCTCGGTCTATGTCACTCATGACCAGCTTGAGGCGATGACGCTGGCAGATCGCATCGTATTGATGAATCAGGGCAGGATCGAACAGATGGGCACGCCCGAGGAGATCTATTCCCGCCCGGCCACGGTCTTTACCGCAGGCTTTATCGGCACGCCGAGCATGAACTTCTTTTCCCTCGACGCGGGCGAGGGACGATTGAGAAACGCCGATATCGACCTTGCCGCCCCCTTTCCGCTGCGTGCAGGCAAAGTCACCCTGGGCATTCGGCCAGGAGCCATCAGGCTGGTTCCCGAAGGTACGCCCGACGCCATCGCCGCCACGGTCGAGCGGGATGAGTTCCACGGCGACATGCGGCTGATCTCGCTGAACGCCGGTGCGGAAAGCTTCATGGTCTCGGTCCCCGCCGCAACACGGCTGTCCGAGGGAGAGCGGGTGCTGGCCCATCTCGATCCCGCGTCGCTGCATGTCTTTGACGCGGAAAGTGGCCAGCGCCTGGGGGACTGAGCCCACCCTATGGTCCGGCCGCTGAGGTCCCCGGCCTTGCGTCCCGGCCGCAAACCATGGATCACTGGGACCATGACGGACCTGCAGGACCCAAAGCTTCGGTTTCCTTTGCGGGCGGCAAGGCTGTTCATGGCCTTGCTGCTGGTACTGCTGGTCGCCACCCTGCCCGGACCTCGGGTCAGTATCGAGGTCCAGCATCCGCAGCAACTGGTCGCGCCGTCCCTTAGCCTGACGGCGATCCACGGCCGGGACCAGCTTGCACGCAAGGAAACGGCGCAGGTCCAGCCGCTGACCGCGGCAGCATTGCCGCCGTCAGAGACCCCGGCTGCACCGCCGCGAACCGCAGCGGCTGCAGGTTATATCTATCACCACCTGATCGGCGCACCGCTATGCGCGCTGGCGCCCTGCGCACGCGCCCCTCCCGTCTTTCGCATGACCGCCTGAGATCGCTCTGCCCCCGGCTTTTCCGGGCCGGCAGACCATGACCCTTGCGTTCAAGAAGGACGAAAAATGAACATCATCCATGACGAACCGGTGGTGCACCGGGTGCCGCCTGCCGAGCGTGAGCCGGTGCAGGACAACGCAACAGAAACCACGCCTGCGCCTCCCTCTGCCGGAACGGTCGAATCCGGCAAGATTGTGCTGCTGAACTGGTGCATCATGCTGGCCGGTATCGGCGTGATTATCATTGGTGGCCTCTGGCTGGCCGGCTGATCGGCCACCCCCGCGGATCACAGGGTCCGCGGGGGGCTCGCAGGGTTCAGGCGCCGCGATCCTGTTCGCGCTGCGCCCAAAGATAGCCGACAAACGCCCCCTTCACGAGGCGGAGGATCAGCAGTGTCAGCACCGTTATCGCCAGCCCCACCGTCACAAGCAGCGTTATGGGATCCGGCCGGAACAGCACCCAGCCAAAGCCGATCATCGGGATCAGCAGCAAAAGCATGATCGTCATGGTAAAGAAGGCCGGGCCATCGGCAGCGCGGTAGAGCCCCAACGGTTCACCGCAGGATTCGCAGCTCTGCACGATGGTCAGATAGCCCTTGAAGAGCCGACCTTTGCCGCAATGCGGACAGCGACCGGTCAGCCCTCTGATCGCGGCGGCTCGCCCACTTCGTTCCTCTGTCATGACCGTTCATGCTCCGATTATTTTCGCGCAAGAATAACATGATGGTACGGCGGGGAATGCAATGGCTGATGATGCGGACAGCCCCGGGGTCAAAGGCCGGCTATCGGCGGATGGGTGATGCAATGAGCAACCGCAGCGAAAAAGATCGCGCTGCCCGTCAGGACAAAAACGTGCCAGATCGTGTTGTGAAACGGCAGGCGCTGCATCAGGAAAAACACCACCCCGATGGTGTAGATCGCGCCCCCGATCATCATCAGGATCAGCACCGGACCCGATAGTCCGGCAAGCATCGGCCCTCCGGCATAGGCCGCGGCCCAGCCCATGCCCAGATAAAGCGCAAGTGCAAGCCAACGCAGGCGCCATGGCGGGACCAGCATCTTTAACGACAGGCCCAGCGCCGCCGCCATCCACAGGCCGACCAGCAACCCAAGCGCCTGACCACCCGACAGCAGGGTAAAGGGCGTGTAGGTTCCCGCGATCTTCATGTAGATTGCCGAATGATCCAGCCGGCGCAGCAGCCCCTGCCACCTGGGGCTGTTCACCATGTTGCAAAGCGCCGAAAAGGTCAGCATCAGGATCAGTGTGCCGCCATAGACCGAAGCCCCGACCACCGCCGTCGACCCCGCCTCAGAGAACAGGCTAAGAACAATCAGGGCAGGCACGGCCAACGCTGCCAGCGTCAGGCCGAGGATATGGACGACTCCATCGCTGAACCGCTCGGCCCGGCTGTAGAGTCGCGGAATATGCCCGGTTGTCGTCATACGAGCAGCCTAGGCCCGCGAACCGCGCCTTGGCAAATCAAACTCTCGTCGAAATGTTGGCATTACAGCAGGCGTAACAGTCAGCCGCCGCAGCCTGACAACGCTTTCCGACCTTCTCTGTAAGCCCGTGCTTCATCCCCCTCGCTCGTCTCGACACACAAGGAAGCGTTCAGAGGGAAAGGGTTCATCGTACATACCGCCCATTGGGACGGTACATGATCGCGACGCACCCCGACGTGAATGCCCCGACCGGGAATATCCCAGATCGTGCTGGCAAAAAGGGGGCTTCAAGTCCGCGTATGGTGATTCAGGCCGCTCTCTGCGCGAGAGATGAGCTGGCACGCAACCTGCCGCAACCAGCAATCCTGGTGGCCGGCAGAGACGATGATTGTGACAAGATTCAGGTCGGGCCTATTTGACGCCGGATAATGACGCATGGGCGTAAATGCGATGGACGAAATACCGTCAACAGCATAAAGCTACCCGAATATGATATCCGTGCCGAAAGAAATGTGACAGTGATGACCGAGTCAATACCGGAACTTCAGCCATATCCAATCGACGCCGATGTTGAGGGGCTGCCTTATTGTCTTGGGCCGGACGGAAATATTGCCATGCGCGATGGCAGCAGGATGGGTTATGACTCGCTCAAGCTGCGCAAGGGTTTCGTGCAATATGAAAACGGTTTTTCCAAAGATGAAAAGGCGGTTTACAGCTGGGGGCGGCGCATCATGGGTGCAAATCCCGCAACGTTCCGGGTTCTCAGCCGCGCCTTTGTAACCGACGGCAATCATGTCTGGAACCACATCGGAAAGGTCAAGGACGCCGATCCCACAACGTTCGCTGCCTGCGATTCCGGCGAAGGAAACCACTGGGGCACAGGTTACGGCAAAGACGCAAACAGCGTCTTCTTTTCGCCAGGTGACCTGCGCGCGCGCCGGGTGGTCAAGGCGGATACCCGAACCTTTCGTTCATGCGGCGACACTTGTCTTGTCGGATATGACGATTATTTCACCTTCGCCCAGGGATCATCAATCCCGAAAGCAAAAAGAAAGGGCTGGCGCTATCTGTCCTACAGCTACAGCCGGGACGAAAAAGCGATCTTCTATCTGAACAGCCGGGTCGAGGGGGCAGATCTGGAAAGCTTCGAGGTTGTGCCAGTTTTCAGCTCTCATAAAATCGGACCCGCACCACTGGCCCGAGACAGAAATCATTATTACTGGTGCGATGAGATAATTGATAATGACGAATTTGGCGCAAAATTCTGGATCAGATATGCTGTCGTCTCGGATCCTGACGATATGCCACCGATTGCGCGAAAGCTCGGCTGGGAACTGGAAAACCCGATAGTTGGCAGGAAATGAGCCAGAGACCTCTGTCATATTGACAAATGGCGGCCCCATCAGCTGATGCAGACGACATTGATGAATCCGTCTGCGGTTTTGTCATAGCGGATGACCCGCCGACGGCTGCTCTTCAACTTGCTGAAACAGTGCCCGACATGTTGCGCATCGTGAAGATGGTCATGCCGACGACCTTGCAGACCTGCCAGTTCTCACGCATCGGGATCGTCGGCCGTGCGCCGCTGATTGCGATGTCTTCCCGAGCTTTGTCCAGGTCATAGCCGCGGCCCTCATCATTGAGCTGACACCATTGCGCAAAGATGGATCTTGGTCGTGAAACCACCTCCCGAACGGCCAGGTGCCTTTTTGCGCCCGCCGTATGGCTGCGAACGAAGATCACGGCACTGCCAGCGATCCGAAGCTTGGCGCGCGTGCGCCCACTGGGTTCACCGCGTACAGCGCATCCTCTCACAATCCGGTCAGCACCCAGCAGCGAAACCGACGGCAGACGGGCGACCATTTGCCGAACTTTTCGGACAGGTCGCACTAGGATGTCCGGTTCTCACAATCCGGAAAACCCTATCTGAAACAATGTTCTGGCTGGCCGTCTTGCGCACGTTCTGGCGCGGATGAATCGCTGAAAGAAGGCCCGCTCATCGTCAGGGATCTGGGCACGCACCACGCTCATCTCTCACGCAGGGGCTTGCTTGCATCACAGCCTGCGAACCAGGCCCGAATTCGTTAACGCAGGCTAACAAATTATTATTACTCGATAAAATCAATCACCCCCTGTGATTGTACAATTCTGCCATACGACAATCGACACGATCAAAATGTACATTAATGTATCTGCCTTTTGTCAGAAAAATACCACACGCATTTGTGAATCATGTTGATCGGAAAGGGCGAATCGCTCATAAGTGGAATGGCTTGATCCAATTCAAGCAGTTGGTGTGTTCCCCAGTTTCTGGTCTCGCAGTTCAACCAATCGACCGCGCATCGCTGCGACGGTCTGACAAAAGGTGGCGCACATGCCTTATATTACCGAGATCCCCTCAAGCTTTATCACCGTTGGCCTTGATGGCATCATTGCCTTCGTGCCCAACACATCGCTGCTCAATGCATTTGAGGATTCGCAAGAGTTCGCGCAGTATGACGTCGACGCCAACGGTGCCACGACCCTTGAAAATGGCGACAACGTTACCCCCGTCGATACCAACGGAGATCCGTTAACCGGCCCGGGCACCTATCTTGGCTCGACAACGGTTTCGAACGCGGCCGTTAGCGTTGGCCTTCCGCCGTTGGCAGCCATTGGGCTGCAGGTGAACCCGATCAGCGGCCATATCATGGAGGCCGACGGTCGCTATTACTTCATCAGCGACGAACCGCTGGATGATGACCACCTTGCGGTGACGGCATCCATCGTCGTTGCTGGCCAAACGGTTTCCGTGACTGCTCCCATCTCCCAGATCACGGAAACGCTGGCAGCGGCAGTAGAGGACTTGCCACTCGGGGTCGGCATTCTTCCTGCTGCGACGATCCGGGCAGGGGCTGACCTGATCCAGCAAACCGCCAACACCGCCATCGTGACCATGGATCACGATCCGAACGGCACGCTGGAGCTGTCTGACGACGAGGTGTTCTGCTTTGTCGCCGGCACTCTGATCGAGACCGAGAACGGCTTTGTCCCGGTCGAGACGCTGCAGGTCGGCGACAAGGTGATGACGCGCGACAACGGGTTGCAACCGATCCGCTGGATCGGCTCGGTCAAGCTCAAGGCCGCCGCGCTGAAGGCCAGCCCCAAGCTGATGCCGATTCGCATCCGCGCCGGGGCACTGGGTGACGGGGTGCCTTCGTCGGACCTGCTGGTTTCGCCGCAGCACCGGGTTCTGGTACGCTCAAAAATAGCGCAAAAGATGTTCGGCACCATGGAGGTTCTCGTGGCCGCCAAGCAGCTGTTGCAGCTTGACGGTGTCGACATCGCCACTGATCTGGCCGAGGTCGAGTATTTCCACATCCTCTTTGAACGGCATGAGGTGGTGAACTCGAACGGCGCGCTGACCGAGTCACTTTACACCGGCCCGCAGGCACTCAGATCCGTCGGCAAGGCAGCGCGGGAAGAGATCTTTGCCCTGTTCCCCCAGCTTAGCGACGCTGACTTCGTGCCCGAACCCGCCCGCATGCTGCCTTCGGGCCGCAAGGCGCGCAAGCTGACCGTCCGCCACCGGCAGCACCATCGCCCGATGGTGTGCTGATCAGCGCATCAACATTGTCTTTAGGGCCACAGTGAAAACTGTGGCCCTTTTTCTATCAACGGCGGCGTCGGCTTTCTGATAGGGCACAAACGCTAATCCCGCAGGCGCATAGCGGAGGAGATCCCTGAGCAGGTGCATGTATCAATCCCGCCACTTTGGCTCTCTTTCTTCGGCGTCCATCCGGGCGATGATCGCGTCAGATACGATCTCAGAGAGGTCCGCGGTTTTCGTCCGCACAGCCCGGCGGCAATCCGGGTCGTGCAGTTCGGGTACGAACTTCTGGCCCATGCCGCTCCCCCCTCTGAGCTTTGACCTGCCCCCTGGGCGTTGTTGAGCTAATCGGCTGCAGGCCGATATGACCCTTTTCCTCTTTTCGTTCAGCCAACGGCTATGATCTCGACGGTGCCAAGGGCGTTGTATCTGTTCATGATGGCGATGCAGATCTGGATTTCTGCAGTCTGTCGATCCGGGTCGCATGAGGCGATGCGCTCGCCGAACGCCTTGAGGCAATTCATCCGCGCCTCGACGCGACTTCGGACATGATAGCCGACCGAACGCTTCCAGTTGGCCCGTCCCAGGCGCAGCGTCTCATGCAGGATGTCGTTGCGGACGCGGGCGGCCGGGCAATCCTCTTTCCAGGCGCGACCGTTCCGCCGAATGGGTATACGCGCTTCGGCCCCCCGTTCGACGATCGCGCCATGGCATCGTCTGGTGTCACAGGCACCGTCGGCCGTGACCGAGCCGATCTCTTCATCTTCGGGGAGCTGCGCCAGCAGGTCTGGCAGCACCGGCTATCGCCCTGCCGGCTCGACGTGAATTCGACAGCTCGAACATCACCGGTCTGCGCATCCATGCCGATATGGACCTTGCGCCATTGCCTGCGGCGGGACGCACCATGCTTGCGCGCCAGCCATTCACCATCGCCGCGGAACTTGATGCCGGTGCTATCGACGGGCAGGGTCACGGGAACGCCGGGGCGGCGGTAAGGGATCTGCACGACAAGCCGTGCCTGGCGTCGGCAGAGCGTGGAATAATCCGGGGCCGGCCAGTCCAGCCCCGCCATCTCGATCAGGCTGGCAACTAGCCCAACCGTTTGCCGCAGCGGCAGGCAGAACAGCACCTTCAACGTCAGGCAAGTCTGGATCGCGCTCTCCGAGAACGTCTCCGGATGACCGCGCTTCCCGGTCTGCGCTACATGCCAGGCCATCGTCGGGTCGAACCAGATCGAGAGCGAGCCGCGGCGGCGCAGTGCGGCGTTATAGTCGGGCCAGTTCGTCGCGCGGTAGTGGAGAGAAGAAGGCTTCGCCATGACACGAAGCTAACACTCAGGATTCACCACGTGAATCCGCCTCACTGATAAGTGCAACAACGCCATTCGGGACCCTAGATGCTCTAGGGTCAGGACTCATAACCAATAAATGACGATTGCGGCGAGGGCGATGGCTGAGAGGAAGACCTTTGGGCATCTGTCATATCGGGTTGCCACACGCCGCCAATCCTTGAGCCTGCCGAACATGATCTCGATCCTGTTGCGCCGTTTGTATCGGCGCTTGTCGTACTTCACCGTCATCTTCCGCTGTTTTCGACCAGGGATACACGCCCGTATCCCCTTGTCTTTCAATGCTTCTCTGAACCAGTCGGCGTCATAGCCGCGATCCCCGAGCAACCAATCGACATCCGGCAGGCTGCTCAACAATGCCCGCGCGCCAATGTAGTCGCTGACCTGACCGGCGCTGACGAACAGGTTG
>NZ_JAFL01000027.1:0-34637 GCF_019633685.1 Paracoccus sp. J56 | reverse complement strand
TTCGTCACCGCCGGTCAGGTCAGCGACTACATCGGTGCGCGGGCATTGCTGAGCAGCCTGCCGGATGTCGACTGGTTGCTCGGGGACCGCGGTTATGACGCCGACTGGTTCAGGGAAGCGTTGAAAGACAGGGGCATACGCGCCTGCATCCCTGGCCGGAAGCAGCGAAAGAAACCGGTGAAATACGACAAGCGCCGATATAAACGCCGCAACCGCATCGAGATCATGTTTGGCAGGCTCAAGGATTGGCGGCGTGTGGCAACACGATACGACCGCTGTCCGAAGGTCTTCCTCTCCGCCATCGCCTTAGCGGCGACCGTCATGTTCTGGCTATGATAGCTCAACGAGTCCTGACCCTAACCAGAAAAGACATCGTTGCCAGCACGGATCCTGCTGGCCAGGATCTATCCGTCCTCAGGCCCGAACATGGTACCCCGGCTGGAATTTCGCTGCATTGCGACCTGTCAGCTACGGCCGGCGTTGACGCTGGCCCATTTTTCTGAGGCGGCACCTGAATGCAGAGGTTTGCCCAGGCGATCTGGAAAATGGCTCCGCCAGATGATCCAAGCGCAATGGAATATTCTTTCTGGCGTAATAGCCCACCCCGCATGCCGGGTTGGAAAAACGCGCCATTTAACTCACCCGCTCGGCCGCAAATCTGCTGAACAGCGTCACAAGCTCGTTGCGATTGTCGCGGTGCCATAGCATCGAGACACGGTGCTCGGCCTCGGCCTCTTCAACTTCGATATAGCGGACATTGCTGAATCTGGACCGGCTTAGCGATTGCGGCACCAGTGAGACACCCATGCCCCGACCGACCAGCGCCACCACCGTAAACCAGTGCTGGATATGGTAGCTGGAATAGGGCTGGTTGCCGCAACCGGCCAGCAGGCTGACGATCTTATCATAGAATTGCGGCGCGAATTCGCGGGAAAACAGCAAGACCCGCTCCCCCTCAAGATCAGCAAGCCGGACCCGCCCGCGTCTCGCAAGGCGGTGGTCGCGGGGAACGCAGCACATCAGGCGCTCGGTCTCAAGCACATGTTCCGCGATCTGATCGGGCAGGCTGACCGAATGGACAAAGCCCAGATCAATGCTGCGGTTCATCAGCCCCTCGATCTGCTTGATCGTGTTCATCTCGCGCAGTTGCAGCTCGACATCGACGTAGGCCTCGTGAAACTCTTTCAGCGTCGTGTCGAGGTTGCGAAACAGCATCGAGGGCACAAAGGCCACCGTCAGCCGGCCCGAGATCGTCTGCGCGGTTTGCGCGGCCTCGACCTCAGCCGCTTCTAGCTGGGCAAGGATCTGTCGCACATTCTGGGCATAAAGCCGTCCCGCCGGTGTCAGCCGCACGCCGCGCTGATTCCGTTGCAGCAGTTCAAAGCCCAGCTTTTGCTCCAGCTGTTTGAGGCTCGCGCTGAGCGGTGGCTGAGAAATGTGCAATCTTTCGGCCGCCCGGCCAAAGTGCAGCTCTTCGGCCAGAACCAGAAAGTAACGCAATTGTCGCAGGGTAACGGTCATGCCTGATCCGTGATATGGTTTTACGTATCGTATATTAGGTAAATAGTATTAGAAAAGATATACCCGGCTATGGCTCTTCTTTGTTGAATTCGATGGGGGGAGGCTGTGATGTCCGCCGAAATCTACCGCAATATTCCTGACAGTGTTGGCATGAACGTCTTTTCCGCCGATCCGGCCATGGCGGACCTGCTGCGCATCTATCTGCCGTCGGACATCCTGCCCACCGTCCTGCGTGAGGCCGACCGCATGGGCCATCTGGTCGGTGGCTGGCTGGAAGAGCTGGCTTTGGTTGCCGACAAGAACCCGCCGGTGCTGCATATCCGCGCCCGCAACGGTGCCCCGGTCGAGCGGATCGAAAAGCACCCCGCCTATGAGGCGCTTGAGGATGTCGCCTTTGGCGAGTTCGGGCTGGCTGCGATGTCGCATCGCCCGGGTGTTTTCGGGCTCGACACCAAACTGCCGCCGCTGGTCAAATATGCGCTGGTCTATCTGTTCGTGCAGGCCGAATTCGGGCTTTGCTGTCCGCTGTCGATGACCGATTCCCTGACCCGCACGCTGGTCAAGTTCGGCTCTCAGGACCTGATCGACCGCTATTTCGACCAGCTGACCAGTCAGGACATGGACGAGCTGTTTCAGGGCGCCATGTTCATGACCGAGCAGATCGCGGGGTCGGATGTCGGAGCGATCGACACCATTGCCCGGCAAGAGAATGGTGAGTGGAAGCTTTACGGCGACAAGTGGTTCTGCTCGAACCCTGATGCCGCGCTGGCGATGGTTCTGGCGCGTCCCGAGGGCGGCGAGGGCGGCACGCGTGGTCTGACCCTGTTCCTGCTGCCGCGCATTTTGCCGGACGGGCGCAAGAACGACTATCGGATCCTGCGGCTTAAGGACAAGATGGGCACCCGCTCGATGGCCAGCGGCGAAATTGCGCTTGAGGGGGCAACCGCCTATATCGTTGGTGATCCCGGCCGTGGCTTTAAGCACATGACCGACATGATCAACAATTCACGGCTGGCGAATGGTGTCCGCTCGGCCGGGCTGATGCGCCGTGCGGTGAATGAGGCGGTGTTCATCGCAACCAACCGTACTGCGTTCGGCAAGCGGCTGATCGACCTGCCGCTGATGCGCCGCCAGCTCAGCAAGATGCTGCTGACGGCAGAGCAGGGCCGTTCGATGGTGTTCCACACTGCGCGCGTTCTGGATGCAGCCGACCGTGGGGCCGAGAACATGGCCAAGGTGCTGCGGATCATGACGCCGCTGGTCAAGTTCCGCACCTGCCGCGATGCCCGCAAGGTGACGGGCGACGGAATGGAGGTGCGCGGCGGCTGTGGTTATATTGAGGAATGGTCGGATGCCCGCGTCCTGCGCGACGCGCATCTTGGCTCGATCTGGGAAGGGACCAGCAACATCGTCGCGCTGGATGTGGCCCGGGCGGTGCGGCGCGAGGACGCCCTGACCGCGCTTGAAAGCTATCTCACCGGCCTGAACGAAGAAACGCAGTCCATCCTTGGTCCGCAACCGGCCATCACCGATGCATTTAAACGCTCGGCCGACCTGCTGCATGCCGTTGCCCATGATCCCGCGCGCGAGATCGAAACGCGACAGGCCGCCAGCGCGGTTTATAACGCCACCTCGTCTGTGGTCATGGCCTGGGAAAGCGCCCGCCAGTCGGAAATGACAAATGAGCGCAGCACAGACCGGCTGACCCTGGCCCATGGTGTGCTGCGCCACAAGCTGAGCAGCCGCGATCCGCTGGATACGGTGCAGGGCGCCGCGGATGACGAGCTGATCTCGCTGGTGTACACGACGCTTGGGGATGCCGAAATCGCAGAGGCCGCAGAATGACCGGTGCGCTGCACGGGATCCGCGTGATCGACGTCAGCCGGATCCTCGGCGGGCCTTATGCGGGACAGGTGCTTGGGGATCACGGCGCTGACGTTATCAAGGTCGAGCCGCCGGCAGGCGATGATACCCGGACCTGGGGCCCTCCGTTTCAGGGGGATACCGCGTCCTATTTCCTTGGGCTGAACCGGAACAAACGCGCGATCGCGCTGGACCTGCGCAAGCCCGAGGGGCGCGAGGTGTTGCTGCGCCTGCTGGAAGATGCCGATGTGCTGCTGGAAAACTACAAGACCGGCACGCTTGAGGCATGGGGCATCGGCCACGATGTGCTGGCCGAGAGGTTCCCGCGCCTGATCCATTGCTGTGTGACGGGTTTTGGTGCCGACGGCCCCTTTGGCGGGCTGCCGGGCTATGACGCCATCCTGCAAGCCATGGGCGGGGTGATGAGCGTGAACGGCCAGGCTGACGGAGAGCCGACACGGGTCGGGCTGCCGGTTGTCGATATGGTGACCGGGCTCAACGCGGTTATCGGCATCATGATGGCGCTGCATGAACGCAACCACAGCGGCAAGGGCCAGTATGTCGAGGCTGCGCTGTTTGATACCTCACTGTCGCTGCTGCATCCCCATGCGGCCAATTATTTCCTTTCGGGCAAGGTGCCGCAGCGCAGTGGCAACAGCCATCCCAACATCGCCCCCTATTCGACCTATGCGACGGGGACGCGGCCGCTTTATCTGGCTGTCGGGAATGACGGACAGTTCCGCAAGCTTTGCCAACTGATCGGTGTGCCCGGACTGCCCGGGGACGCACGTTTTGCGACCAACGCCGACCGGCTCATCAATCGGGACGCCCTGCGCCATGAACTGGAGGCAGCACTGGCCGGGTTCAAGGCCGAGGAACTTGCCCCTCATCTCATCGCTTCGGGCGTACCTGCAGGGCCGGTTCTGGACGTGGCCGAGGCGCTGGCGCTGCCCCATACCGAACATCGCGGCATGGTGGTGCGCAAGGACGGCTATCGCGGCCTTGGCGCCCCGGTAAAGCTGACCCGGACAGGGCCGGATTACCGCGCCGCGCCTCCGGAATTTGCGCAGCATTCAGACGAGATCCTGCGCGAACACGGCTTTTCTGATCAGCAGATCACAGAGCTGCGGGACAGCGGCGTGGCCCCGACCCGCCGCAGATAAACGCTGTTCACCACCACAGGAATGTTCTCAGCTTGCGGCACTGGAAGCCGCAGGCCGACCCGCCCATCGCGCTTGAGGAGGAGGATGCGCCCATGACCAGTAACCCGACCCAGACCCAGACCCAGGCCATCAAGGCCAGGCGTGCTGGCATCGCATCCTTCGTCGGAACGACGATCGAGTGGTATGATTTTTACATCTATGGTCTGGCAGCCTCGCTGGTCTTTGGCGATCTGTTCTTTTCGCCCGATATGGACCGGGGCGTTGCGACCTTGATGTCCTTTGTGACCTTTTGGGTCGGCTTTCTGGCGCGTCCGGTCGGCGGGGTGATCTTTGGTCATCTGGGCGACCGGATCGGGCGCAAGACGACGCTGGTCATCACATTGTTGATGATGGGGCTGGCGACCACCTGTATCGGGTTGTTGCCGACCTATGGCTCGATCGGGGTCATGGCGCCCGTGCTGCTGGTGCTCTTGCGCTTTATCCAGGGCGTTGCGGTTGGCGGTGAATGGGGCGGTGCGGTTCTGATCGCCAGCGAGAACGCGCCCAAGGGTAAAAGCGTGCTTTATTCCGCCTTTGCTCAGCAGGGTGCTCCGGCAGGGAACCTGTTGGCGATTGGCGTTTTCTTCCTGCTCAGCATGGCTGATACGCCCGATTTCCTGCTGAACGGCGGGTGGCGCGTTCCGTTCCTGCTGTCTTCGGTCCTGATCGCGATCGGCCTGATCATCCGGCTGAGCATCGAGGATGCGCAGGATGTGCGCAAGCTGCTGAAAGAGAACCGCGAGCAGAATGTTCAGCCGGTACGCGAGGCGATCCGGGGTCATTGGCCGCTGATCCTGCTTGGCGCGGGCACGCTGCCGATCATCTATGTGACATATATCAAGACCAGCTTTGCGCTGTCTTGGGCGACCAAGACGCTGGGCTATGATTCAGGCACGTTCCTAAGCCTGATTTCGGTCGCGGTGATTGTGCAGTGCATCACTCAGCCCTTTGGCGCGATCCTGATGAACCGCATGGATATGCGCAAGGCGGTGCTGATGTTCACTGTGCCCGAGTTCTTTCTGGTGCCGCTGATGTTTTACGGCATCTACAGCATGAACTATTGGTTCGCGATGATCACCATGGCGCTCGCGACCATTCCGCACGGCATGTACTATGGCGCGATTGCCGGCGTGCTGGCGCGCGCCTTTCCTGCCCGGGTGCGCTATTCGGGCCTGTCGCTTGCAAACCAGCTGGGCGCGGTGACGGTCGGCGGTGGTACCCCCGTGTTGTTGCAGTTCCTGCTGAACAAGACCGGCAGCATCATCCCGGTCGCCATTGTTTCGGGCGGCTATGCGCTGGTGTCGCTGATTTGCGTGCTGATCGTGCTGCGGATGACCGGAACGGATGCGCGTGAGCTTTCGAATGCCGAGCGTGAGGATGCCGAAGATCTGGCGGGCCTCTCTGCCCTGACGGCAGAGCCGGCGGGCGTGGTCCGGACCGCTTCGTAAGCCAAGGCGCTGCTGCCGGTTCGATGCCCGTACCGGCAGTGGCCTTTCACGGCGGCGTCAGGACAGCGCGGCCTGTCTTGCCCGGTTTTTGCCCGGGCCAGTGATTGCCAATATCACCTTACGGACAGGGGGTGAGACCGGGCACGCGGCGCTCTGTCCGAATCGGCGTCGGCCATTTTCCCCGATCGGGCACCGGGGGTATTCCGTGAACCATAACGGGCCGGCAAGCGCGGACCTGTAAGGTATGAGCCTGCCGCGTAACGGGGTAAGCACCTGCTGCAGATCGGTGTGCAGCTCGTTATCGGGTGGGAAAAAACATCGGCATGATGACGACACCGACGATCAGCAGCGCCCAGCATGCCCATGGGTACCATGCGGCAAGGGCTGCCCGGCGTTGCTGATCTTTCAACGGAAAGACCGTCAGCCACAGCAACACCGCCCCCAGCGCATAGGCGGCATAGACAACCCATTCACGGACATGGACGACGCGGCCCGCGGGCCAGTTTGCCTCTTGATAGGCGGTTGTATGCGCGACCAGCAGGATGAACAGCAGTGAGCTGACGCTGTTTATGATGGCGGTAAATGGCAAAGCCTTGGCTCCGGCAGTTGGTTTCGCGACAAGCTCTTTAAGCCGGATGGTCGGTGCGCGCCATCGCTGACCCGGGCTTTGGTGCTGCCTTCGCGTCCTGGCATTCTGGCCGGCATTCTTTATGCGGTGCGCCATTTAACATGGAGCAGGGTGAAATTTCCGGCTGGGTTTTCCGGCCGCCTGTCCGCCGGACAACCCGAACCTATACCAAGGACTGGATATCGACATGGCCCGTTCCGGGGCTCTGATCGGTCAGGAACGGATGACATGCTTGCTTTTGGCACTTACCGGGCTGAATGGTCCGGCAATGTCCGGGGCGATCTGCTGTCCGGGCCGGTCGTCGCACTGGCGCCGATCCCCAAGGCCATCGCCTTTTCCACCATAGCCGGCGTCGACCCCAAGATGGGGGTTTACGCCAGCTTTTCCATCGCGGTGCTGATCGCCCCTGCCGGTGGCCGGTCGGGCATGATCTCGGCCGCGATTGCTGCGACGGCGGTTTTGATGGTCACACTCGTACGCGATCACGGGTGCTGACGCTGCAGATGCTGCTGATCATCCCGCCCTATTCGGCAGCCATCGCCGTGGTGGGCTGCCGGAAAGCCTGATGACGCAGAGCCTGATCCGATACGAGATCCGACCGCAATCAGGAATGTATCGGGCAGGGTATCGCCAATGCCGCTACCGGCTTTATCGGTGGCATGGCAGGTTGTGCGATGATCGGGCAAAGCATGATCAATGTGAAATACGGCGGGCGCGGCAGGCTATTGCCCTTTGTCGCCGGTTTGTGCTGCTGATTCTTGTGGCCTTTCTGGGGGAATGGGTGGCGCAGATCCCGATGCCCGCATTGGTGGCCGTGATGATCGTGGTGTCGGCCCGCACATTCTCGTGGTCGTCGCTTGGGAACCTCAGAACCCATCCGCGGTCCTCTTCTGTGGTGATGCTGGCGATGATGGCGGCGGTGGTCCGGACCTATAACCTTGCCATCGGAGTGCTGCTGTCTGGGATATTTTTTGCTGCCAGGATCGCCCATCTGTTCCGGGTCACCACTCAACCCGGATAGCCGGGTGCGCGGCTATGTGATCGAGGGCCGGTTGCTTTACCGTTCGGTCGAAGCGTTCATGAATGCCTTGCCCTTGGTGCAGCGGCAAAAAAGGTGATCATCGACATCAGCCGCGCCCATATCCGGGACACTTCCTCGGTGCAGGCGCTGGACTCGGCGATCCTGAAGTTCCGCCGTAACGCGGCAGAGGTCGAGGTTGTCGGCATGAACCAAGCCTCTGAGACCATCGTGGATAAGCTTGCCATTCACGACAAGCCCGGCGCGATGGACAGTCTGATGGCGCATTGACCAAGGGTGCGATGGCCGGGGGGCCTGCTTTCGGGGTCTTTGGCCAGTTCTATTACCGCTGATATTCTGGCAAATACGCTGGTAAGGCGCAGACCTGCCCTTTCTGCTCGATCAGCCGGCAGGACCGCAGGCCAGCGCAAGCGCGTCCGCGATCCGGTCATAGTCCTTTGAGATGATCCCGGTCGCCACGCGGATATGAGGTTCGTTGCGCAAAGACATGCGGCTGCCCGGCATGACCGCAATTCCATGCGCGGCCAGCGTGATCATTGCAAAGGATTCTTCTGACACGCGCATCCAAGTGGCAAGCCCTGCGCCAAGCCGATGCGTTATCCCCCGCGTTTGCAGGGCGTGGGAAAGGGTGCGGTTGCGTTCGGCATAGGTCTGTTTGGCGTGCGCGATTACCTCGGCGGTTTGGGAGTCCCGCAGCAGCCAGGCGGTGGCTGATTGCAGGATGCGGCTGGTCCAGCCCGAATTGAAGCTGCGATAGGCGCGCAGTCGCGCCACCAGGTCGGCATTGGCCGAAAGCACGGCAAGCCTCAGGTCGGGGCCATATGGTTTGGAAAAGGATAGAATATGGGTGGTGCGGTCCGGAAAGCGGCTGCCCAACGACTGTGGCGGGTTGGTGGACAGCCCCCCAAGGCCGTCATCCTCGATGATCGCGGTGTCCGCATTCGCCAGAACGTCGCCCAGCTGTCGCAGCCGCTGGGGCGTCAGTTCATATCCCGTGACAGAGTTGAGCCTGGGCTGGAACAGGAAAGCTGCAGGGCGCTTTTCCATCACGCGGGCCAGCATGTCGGGCCGGGGTCCCTGGCCATCATTGGCAACGGGCACGATGATCGCGCCCAGATGTTCAAGAATGTCCAGATGGCGCATCGGTGTCGGGTCCTCGACCGCGACAACTGCATCCGACAGGCTCAGGGCACCCAGAACCATGTGAACCGCGCTATAGCCGCCGTTCACAGCCAGCATCGCCTCTGGCTGATAGGGCCATTGGTTTCGCAGAACCTCTTCCAGTTCGGGCTGCACCTGAACCCGGCTGTAGTTGTTCAGACCCTGCGCCCGGGCCCCATAAGCCAACGCGGCCTCAAGCGGCGGCAACAGGGCTGTGTCGGGAACGGCGAAAGACAGGTCCAGCACCCCGGAGCCATAGCGCCCGGCCGAGGCAAAGCGGGTGGGCTGGGTCATCACCGGCCGATCGGCGACGCGGATGCCATTCCGACCGCGCCCCTCCAGCACCGAACGCTTACGCAAATCGCTCCATGCAGCAGAGACGGTCGCCGGGCTGATCCCCAGCACAAAGGCGATGTCGCGGACCGGGGGCAGGCGCGCGCCATGCGGAATAACGCCCGCTCGAATCAGGGCGCGAACATGCATGGCAATGCCACGAGCTGATGGATCGCCCAGATTTTGGGCAATTTTCTCGACCGCAACCGGTTCTTCCACAAGCCAAACTCTGTCTTTAAATGTTCAGTAACATAAAATCTATTGATCAGCAGCAGTCAAACAAAAAATACTCATGGAGGAATTAAGAAAGGCCACATCTTGCTGACACTGCGCATCGCCCTTCGCGATTGGGATTACATTACGCCTCTGGTTCTTGGTGAGGTTGCTTCTGAAAAGCTGAAACTGATCGTCGATCGTGTCGGCACATTGGTGCCCCATGTCGGGCGCAGCGATTATGACGTGGCCGAGACTTCGTTCAGCCGCTACGCGCAGCTGTGCCACGACGGCGACGACAGCATCACCGGCATTCCCAATTTCATCATGCGCGGTTTCCGTAATCGCTGCGTCATTACCCGCAATGACGGCCCGACCTCATTTGCCCAGTTGAAGGGGGGCCGTATCGGCGTCACCGGCTGGCGCGACAGTGGCAATACCTGGACGCGGGCCGTGCTGCGCCGTGATGGCGTCGGGGTCGAGGATGCGTTCTGGTATGCGGGGCGGCTGACCGAAACACATCCGATCACCGATCGTCTGGACGGCTTTGGCCGCCCTGGGCGTATCGAGGCTTGCCCCGATGAGCGGCCTATGGCCGACCTGCTGAGAGAGGGGTTTCTGGACGCGATTTTCACCCCCTTCATGCCCGCGGGGTTTTTTGCGCCCGACAGCGGATTGCGTCAGGTCCAGACCGATTTTCGCGCTGCGGAAAAGGCTTATCTGGATGATGTCGGATATGTCCCCGGCATGCATCTGATCAGCATCAAATCCGGGATCGCCGATGCCCATCCCTGGGTTGCGCAGGAAATCTCGGACATGCTCGATACCTCGCAGCGTATCTGGGATGAAAAGCGCCAGAAATACGCGGATACGACCCCGTGGCTTTTTGACGAGCTGCGCCGCTGTAAAGCCGACCTTCCCGCGGGTTGGAACGCCAGTGGCGTGAATGAGAATATGCGGATGATCAACGATTTTGCGCAAGAGCTGCATCAGCAGGGCATCATGCCCCGCGTGCTGAGCGCCGCTGAACTATTTCCCCGTTTTGTCTGACAGGAGAGAAACAATGAAAACCTTCGCCGCTGCCCTGATTTCGGGTGCTGTACTGGCATCTGCTGCCGCTGCTCAGGATCTGCCTGAAGTCACCATGGATCAGTCGCTTCACGACCGGTTGCCGCAGAAAATCCGCGACGCCGGTTCGATGATTTCGGTGAACAACGGCTCTTTCCCTCCCTATGAAATCGTCGAGGGAACGAAAATGACCGGGGCCAGCGCCGACATGACCGATGCCCTGGGCAAATTGCTGGGGGTCGAGATCCGCCATGAAACGGTGGGCGGCCTGCCCGCGCTGCTGACCGGGGTGAACTCGGGCCGATACCAGTTCGCTTTCGGCCCGGTGGGGGATTACAAACCCCGTCAAGAGAACAACGATTTCGTGGACTGGGTTCAGGAGTTCGTGGTCTTTGCGGTGAAAAAAGGCAATCCGCATGGCATCGTTTCGCTGGATACCGCCTGTGGCAAGCGTATCTCGGTCATGGCGGGCGGCTCGGCTGAACGGGTGATCCAAGCCCAAAGCGCCCGCTGCGCCGAAGAGGGCAAGGACGCGATCAAGGTCCAGTCCTATACCGACCAGCCCCAGTCGGTCCTGGCGGTGCGGTCGAACCGTGCCGACGCCTTCTTTTCCTCGCAAGCGCCGCTGACCTATTTCGTCCAGCAGGCTGGCGGAGATCTTGAGCTGACGGGCGTTGGCCAATCGAACGGCTTTGACGACATTTTTCAGGGCGCGGTCGTTCCAAAAGGGTCAGAGCTGGGTCCGGTCCTGACCGATGCCATGGCCGAACTGATGAAAAACGGCACCTATGAGGCGATCATGCGCAAATGGGGTCTTGAGAATAACATGATCGAGACCCCCGGCATGAACCTGGGCGGAGATATTCCGCGATGATCGGCAAAGACAGGGTAAACTCTGCCAAAGCCGGGGACGTCACCTTTCGCGACGTGTCTACGGCGCACCAGCAATTCAGGTGGGGCAAGACGGCTCTGTGGCTGATTGTCGTGCTGCTGGCGGCTGATTTCCTCTGGGCCATCGCCAATAATGAGAATTTCGGCTGGGCCACGATACGCGAGTATTTCTTTCACCCCGAGGTCGTCGCCGGTCTGTGGGTTTCGCTGGGCCTGACGGTCGTTGCCATGATCCTGGGGACAATCCTTGGACTGATCCTTGCGGTCATGCGGCTGTCCGACGATAGTCTGGCAAATGGTCTGGCGGGGATCTACATCTGGTTTTTCCGGGGAACGCCGCTGCTGGTGCAGCTGATTTTCTGGTATAACCTTTCGACGCTTTTCCCGACGCTGGGGATCAACCTCTTTGGTCTCGGCCTTGGCGGATGGGACACCAACAGCGTCATTACCCCGCTGACGGCCGCAATCCTTGGTCTTGCGCTGAACGAGGCCGCTTATATGGCCGAGATCATCCGGGGCGGGCTGCTGTCGGTCGACAAGGGGCAGGCGGAAACCGCATCGGCATTCGGCATGACCCGGGGGCGCGCGCTGCGCCGTATCGTGATCCCGCAGGCCATGCGCGCCATCGTTCCGCCGACCGGGAATCAGCTGATTTCGATGGTCAAGGCGACCTCGCTGGTCAGCGTGATTGCCATGTCGGACCTGCTATATGCTGTGCAGTCTATCTATAACCGCACCTTTGACATCGTGCCGATGCTGCTGGTTGCGGTGTTCTGGTACCTGATCATCACCTCGGTGCTGAACATCGGGCAGGGCTATATCGAACGCTATTATGGCCGCAGCGACCGCCGCAACAGCGCGGCTGCGGCCATGCAGCCGACAGGAGAGGTGTGATGACACAACCTATCGTACAGGCCCGCAATGTGCACAAAGCCTATGATCAGCTAGAGGTCCTGAAAGGCATCGACCTTGATGTCGCCCCCGGAGAGGTGGTCGTCATGCTGGGGCCGTCCGGCTCGGGCAAGTCTACCTTTCTGCGTTGCATCAACCATCTGGAATCGATCCAGCAAGGCGCGATTTTGGTTGATGGAGAGCAGATGGGCTACCGGCTGCAGGGCGACAAGCTGCTAAAGCTTTCTGAGAACGCGATTGCGCGCCAGCGGCGTAAAATCGGCATGGTGTTCCAAAGCTTTAACCTATACCCGCATATGACGGTGCTGCAGAACATCATCGAGGCACCGGTTGGCATTCATGGGGAAAGCCGGGCGGATGCCACAGCCCATGCCATGCAGCTGCTGAACCGTGTCGGGCTGGCCGATAAGGCCCCGGCCTATCCGCGACAGCTTTCCGGTGGGCAGCAACAGCGGGTCGCCATCGCGCGTGCTCTGGCCATCCGGCCCAAGCTTATGCTGTTTGATGAACCGACCTCGGCGCTGGATCCCGAACTGGTGGGTGAGGTTCTGGCCACTATGCGCGATCTGGCCGCGCAGGGCCTGACCATGATCGTGGTCACCCATGAGATCGGCTTTGCACGCGAGGCCGCCGACCGCGTTGTCTTTATGGACGGCGGGGTTGTGGTCGAGCAGGGCCGCCCCGGGGATGTGCTGGTCAATCCGCGCCATCCGCGGACGCAGGCCTTTCTGTCGCGCTTTATCTGACGAAATGCCGTGCGGTATGGCGCGGCGCCAATCTGACTGGAACCCAAATGCTCAAAGACAACGCCTATGCGCGGCTCTCGGATTTCGAGGACAAGAAAGACGAACTGACGGCAATTCGCCATCATCTGCATCAGAACCCCGAGCTTTCGCATCAAGAGGCTGAAACCGCCCGCTTTGTCGCCGGCAAGCTGGAAAGCTGGGGTTACGAGGTGACACGGGGCGTCGGCGGCCATGGGGTTGTGGCGCGGATGACGGCGGGTTCGGGTACGCGCTCGATCGCGGTGCGGGCAGATATGGACGCGCTGCCAATCACCGAGGCGACAGGGGCAGGCCATGCATCGCGCGTGCCCGGCGTCATGCATGCCTGCGGGCATGACGGTCACACCACCGTATTGCTGGGGGCGGCCGAGTATCTGGCGCGCACCCGCCGGTTCAACGGCACCGTCACGCTGATCTTTCAGCCTGCGGAAGAGGCTGGCGACGATTGCGGCGCAAAGCGCATGATCGCCGACGGGTTGTTTGAAAGATTTCCGTTCGATGCGATCTTTGGTCTGCACAATCACCCGGGCGCGCCAGCGGGGACGATACTGACCCGCAGCGGCCCGCTGATGGCAGCAAGCGACGCAGCGGTGATCCGGATCAAGGGCAAGGGCGGCCATGCCTCGCGACCGCACCTGACGGTCGATCCGATCGTCGTCGCCTGTCAGATCGTTGTCGCCCTGCAAACCGTGGTGTCGCGCAGCGTCGATCCCACCAAGGCGGCGGTCGTCACCGTCGGCACCATCCATGCGGGTGAGGCGGTCAATGTGATCCCTGAAACCGCCGAATTCGCCATCTCAATCCGCAGCTTTGAACCCGAGGTCAGGGCGACCCTGAAACGGCGGATCACCGCGATCGTCGAGGCCGTGGCCCAGGGCTTCGACGCGGTTGCGACGATTGACTATGACGAAGGGCACCCGGTCGTATGCAACAGCGAGGCCGAGAACGAATTCGCCACAGAGGTCGCGCGGGAACTGATCGGGGCCGAAAATGTCCGCCTGTGCCCGCTGATCCCGGGCAGTGAGGATTTTGCGCATTTCCTTGAGCACAAGCCGGGCGCGTTCTTGCGTCTTGGCAACGGCGAGGATTCGGCCATCCTGCACAGCCCGAACTATGACTTCAACGATGCAAGCCTGACGACAGGTGCGGCGCTATGGGCGCGGCTGGTCGAGCGCTGGCTGGACGCCTGAGCGTTTTAAGCGGCATGGGGGCAGATCGGGCGGCGGACCTGATCGTCCCCTTTGCGCCGGGTCGGACCCGGTGAAGAACGCCTGTCCGCTCGGCCGGGGTATGATCCGAGAACCCGCGGGCCAGCGGGCCATTGCCGATCCGTCAGACGCTCTCCGGTACACTGTCTGCCTCTGCCACTGTTTCGCCATCGTGAGGGCCCATCGGGACACGGGCGATCAGCCGTGTCCCGTCTTGCAGGGGTTTGATTTGCAGCCTGTCCGCGTGCCCGACGGGGGCTTTGGCCTTGCCATCGTCAGGCCCGACATGTTTCCGCACCGGTTCGCCGGGATGGATCACGTCGCCCACGGCATGTGCATTGATGATCAGGCCTTGCCCATTACAGATTACCAGCGCGGACCGCATTGCTTGCCCCCGGGGGCACGGTCCCGCCCCCCAAGGTTGTCAAAATATTCCTGTGGTGCATAATGGCCCGCTCGTGAGCCGTAACCCCGGATATCAAGTTGTCGCAGCTTCTGTTCAACATAACGGCTCTTCATCCCATCCTTATCGGGACCAGGGCGAACAATGTCCTGGGGTTGCTGCGCCACTAAGGCCGGCAACCCTGAATGACATGTGACGCTTTGATTACCCTGCCTTGAGCGGGGTGGATGATCTATTCGGGATGAAATTCATGAACCTCTGGCAGACGATCTCGCGGGTGAACACCGCGACCGGCGACGATATCCATCTGCGACAGCGTGGCGAGATTTTCGAGATCCGCTATAACGGCATCGAGCTGATGTCGAATATCAACCATCATTCAGAGGATCAGCTGGCCCTGCGTCTTTTGCGCCGGATGAACTTTGGTGCCAGAAAGATCCTTATCGCGGGTCTGGGCCTTGGCTATACGCTGCGCGCTGTGCTGGACGTGGCGCGGCGGGATGCCGAGATCACCGTTTGCGAGCTTATTCCCGAGATTGTCGAGTGGAACAGGGGGCCCCTTGCGCATCTGGCCGGTCATCCGCTGGATGATCCGCGCGTAAAGGTGGTGGTCAGCGATATCCGCGACCATCTGGAGCGGGTCTCGGATCAATATGACCTTGTCCTGCTTGATACCGACAACGGCCCCGACATCGTGATCCGCCCCGAAAATACCGAGATATACGGCGAAAACGGTATGCAGGCGGTTCACGCGGCCACCATGACGAAAGGCGTTGTCGCCTTTTGGTCGGCCACCGTCAGCCCCGGCTTTGAAGAGGCGCTGGATACCTTTGGCTGGGAATGGGAACGGGACGACATCGCCCTGATCCCGGGGCGCGTCGATGCGATGCATTACATCTATATCTGCCGGCCTGCTCAGAAAGCCCGCTACGAGCGCGCGGCGTGATCGCCAATCCGCTTGTCATGCGGCCTGCCATTTGCAAGGCCGCATGACGTTATTTGACTGCAAGGCCCGACGCCAACCGCCTGCCGGGCGGATATGGCCGAAGGCGCGGCCCCGGTCGTCCCGTGGTTTAGCTGCGCAGGACGCCGCCGGTCGCCTTGCTGACCTTTTCGACGATCTTGGCGCTGACGGCCTCGATCTCGGCATCGGTCAGGGTCTTTTCGCGCGGTTGCAGGCGCGCGGTGATGGCGATCGACTTTTTGCCGCCTTCAAGCCCGGTGAACTGGTCAAAGACCGTCACCCGTTCGATCAGCGCCTTGTCGGCACCCGCAGCGGCGTTCACCAGCGTCAGCGCCTCGATCTGAGCGTCAACCACAAAGGCAAAGTCGCGCTCGACCGCCGGCAGGTCGGACAGGACCAGCGCCGGACGAGAGGGCGTCTTGACCTTGGGCAGCGGGACGGCCGCGATACGGACCGTAAAGCCGACAGCCGCGCCCTTGATGCCGAAATGGCGTAGCACGCGGGGGTGGATCTCGCCAAAGGTCGCCAGCGTATTCGGCCCAAGCGCGATATTTCCCGCACGACCCGGATGCCACCATTCGTCCAGCTTACGGTTGATCTGGGCCCTGGCCGGGGCACCGATGATCTGAAGGATCGCCTCGGCATCGGCCTTGGCGTCATAGATATCCACCTTGCGGCGCGAACCATAGGGGTCACGCGGTGCGTTCGAGCCGACCAGCAGACCCGAAAGATACAGGTCCTGCTCGCCCGGTTCGCCGCCGTTGAATACCGGTCCGCATTCAAACAGCGCCAGATCGGCAAAGCCGCGCGCCTGATTGCGCGCCGCTGCCGACAGCAGACCCGGCAGCAGATCGGGGCGCATATGCGTCATCTCGCTGCTGATCGGGTTTTCGATCCGCACAGCCTCGGTGCCGCCGCCGAAAAGTGCCGCCGCCTTTTGGTCGATAAAGCTGTAGGTCACGCATTCGTTGTAACCAAGGCTTGCCGCCATGCGCCGCGCCGCCTGTTCACGGCGTTGCAGCGGCGTCAGCACCGGCTGGGGCACACCCGCCTGTGTGCGGGGCAAGGGCTGGCCTTGCAGCTTGGTCAGCGAGGCGATACGCGCGACCTCTTCGACCAGATCGGCGCTGCCCTGAACGTCGGGGCGCCAGCCTGGGACGAATGCCTGATCGCCGTCCAGCCGGAAGCCAAGCGCGGTCAGCGTGGCGCGCTGCTCTGCCTCGGGGATGTCCATGCCCACGAGGCTGCTGACCCGGGCAGGATCAAGGCGATAGCTGCGGGTGGTGTCGGGCACCGCCCCGGCGGTCACGACCTCAGAGGGTTCGCCGCCGCACAGATCAAGGATCATCCGCGTCGCCAGCTCCAGCCCCGGCTGGGTAAAGGCCGGGTCGACGCCCCGTTCAAAGCGGTAGCGCGCGTCCGAGTTGATCTTTAGCGCCCGGCCAGCGGTCGCAATGGCGATCGGGTCCCAATAGGCGCTTTCCAGAAAAACGTTCACCGTTTCTTCCGAGCAGCCGCTATGTTCGCCGCCCATGATGCCGGCAATGCTTTCGGGGCCTGCCTCGTCGGCGATGATCATGGTGCCGGGGGGAAAGGCATAGGTCTTGCCGTCAAGCGCCAGCAGCTCCTCTCCCTCGGTCGAGGGGCGGACGGTCAGATTGCCCCGGATCTTGTCGGCGTCAAAGACGTGCAGCGGCCGGTTCAGATCGAAGGTGAAGAAGTTCGTGACATCGACCAGCGCATTGATCGGCCGCAGCCCGATCGAGACCAGCCGTTTCTGCAGCCATTCGGGCGAGGGTCCGTTTTTCACACCCCGGATCAGCCGGCCCGAGAAGAAGGGCGCTTTCTGCGCCACCTCTGCCGCGATGGTGACATCGATGGGCGATGCGAAGGTGCCGGGGACCGTCGCCTCTTGCACCGGTTTCAGCACGCCCAGACCGCGCGCGGCAAGGTCGCGGGCGATGCCGTGGACGCCAAGCGCGTCGGGCCGGTTCGGGGTGATCTTGATCTCGATCACCGGATCGATCGCCTCGGGGCGGTTCGCGGCCAGCCAGTCGACGAACTTGTCGCCAACCTCGCCCGAGGGCAGCTCGATGATGCCGTCATGTTCATCGGAAAGCTCAAGCTCGCGTTCCGAGGCCATCATGCCATGGCTTTCGATGCCACGAATTTTGCCCACACCCAGCGTCACGTCCAGACCGGGGACATAGTCGCCGGGCTTGGCCAGGACCACTGTGATACCGGCGCGGGCGTTCGGGGCGCCGCAGACGATCTGCTTTTCGCCCTCATCGGTCAGCACGCGGCAAACCCGCAACCGGTCGGCATCGGGGTGCTGCTCTGCATGCAGCACCTTGGCGATGGTAAAGGTGCCCAGTTTTGAGGCGGGGTCGGTGACGCCCTCGACCTCAAGCCCGAGGTCGGTCAGCGCCTCGGCGATTTCTGTCAGCGAGGCCTGGGTGTCGAGATGCTCTTTGAGCCAGGAGAGGGTGAACTTCATGGGGACGGCTCCGTCACGTTTGCGCGTCCCTTAGCGCATGGCGCGGCGAATTGGTAGGGTGGTGCGCCCCTTGTTGCCGTTCTGGCGCGCCCTATATGTTAATCAGATTAACATAGGCATCGCATCGGATGGACACACAAAGGGAACTGCTGATCGAGCAAAGGGTCGCGAATGACGCCAAATCGCCGCTGGTCGCCTATCTGCTGGCGATCCTGCTGTGGGGATTTGGCGCGCATCGCATGTATCTGGGACGCTGGCTTAGCGGGATCTTCATGCTGATGCTCTGGGGTTTTGGCTGGCTGCTGGTGCCGGTGCTGATCGGCTGGCCCATCGCTGGCTTTGTCTGCCTGTGGGCGCTGATCGACCTGTTCCTGATCCCCGGCATGATTCAGGATGACAAGGACGATCTGCGCCGCCGCCTTGGCTCTTTGCTGGGCTAGGGCCTAGCCGGTAAACAGCCCGATGGTGACAAAGATCGCCCCCGCGACCAGCCACGCGGGCTTGTTCCGCGCGGCAAAGGCCCCAAGGGCAAGACAGGGCAGGGCAAGCAGCCACGGCCAGTGGCGCGCAAGTCCCACCGCAATGCCTGTCGCCCAGTCCGGTGCCAGCACCGCCAGCAGAAAGCTGATAAGCGCGAGCAGGCCGAAATAGCAGGTGGCGGCAAGGCCGACCTCAAGCACGCGGCGCTCGGTCTTTTCGTCGTTCCATATCTGCGGACGGGCAAGATAGCTGCGCGACAGGGTGATGATGGTCGCGGCAAGAAAGGTTGCCGAGGCGATGCCCAGCACCGGCAGCAGATAGGCCCGGGTGATGGCCGGGGCGACGGCCGCCCCGCTGTTCACCTGTGCGGCATCGACAAGGCCGAAAAGGCTGATCGAGGCCATGAAGGCCGTGGCATAGGTGGTTAGCGTGGTCGGTTGCGACATGCTGGCCCTTTAGCTGCTGGCGTGGTTTGGGGCGCAGGATAGCCACGCGCGCACGGGCTGTCATCTGACAGGACCGTGCGCGGCGGGTGAACTGCGAACGCCCGCCAGCGGGCCTGCTGACGGGCGTTTTCAGATACTGTGCAGCGGGCAGGTTACCTGCTGAGCCCGCCCGAGATGCTGGGAGCATCGCCTGCGGCAAAGCCGTAATGCCGCAGCCAGCGCAGATCGCTTTCAAAGAATGCGCGCAGGTCGGGGATGCCGTATTTCAGCATGGCGATACGGTCGATACCCATGCCAAAGGCAAAGCCCTGCCATTCCTCGGGGTCGATGCCGCCCGCCGCCAGAACCTTGGGGTGGACCATGCCCGAGCCAAGGATTTCAAGCCAGGATTCGCCCTGGCCGATGGTCAGCTTGCCGCCTTCCCATGAACAGCGGATATCGACCTCGGCCGAGGGTTCGGTGAAGGGGAAGTGGCTGGCGCGGAAACGCAGCTCGACCTCGTCCACCTCAAAAAAGGCGCGGCAGAACTCTTCGAGCGTCCATTTCAGGTTCGCCATCGAGATGCCCTTGCCAAGTGCCAGCCCCTCGACCTGATGGAACATCGGCGTATGGGTCTGGTCCATGTCCATGCGATAGACGCGGCCCGGGCAGATCACGCGGATCGGCGCGCCGCTGGCCTGCATGGCGCGGATCTGTACGGGCGAGGTATGGGTGCGCAGCACATGCGGCGGGCGGCTGTCGCCCCCGGCGCGGGCCATGAAGAACGTGTCGTGTTCCTGTCGTGCGGGATGCTCGGGCGGGATGTTCAGCGCGTCAAAGTTGAACCAGTCGCTTTCGATCTGCGGACCTTCGGCGACGCGAAAGCCCATATCGGCAAAGATCGCGGTGACCTCCTCGGTGACCTGGCTGATGGGGTGGATCGTGCCTTGCGTGCGCGGGCGGCCGGGCAGGGTGACATCCAGCCATTCCTCTTTCAACCGGGCGTCCAGCGCCGCATCCTCAAGCCCTTGTTTGCGGGCGCGCAAGGCGGCGTCGATTTCGTCCTTGAGGCGGTTCAGCTCGGCACCGCGGGTCTGACGCTCTTCCGGCGTCATCCGGCCCAGTTCCTTCATCATGCCGCTGATCTCGCCCTTTTTGCCAAGGGCGGCCAGCCGCACCTGCTCAAGCGCCTCGGCGTCGGCGGCGGTCGAGATACGGTCGAGATAGGACTGGCGAAGGGCGTTCAGGTCGGACATGGCGGGCTTTCCTTGCGGTTTGCCCGCGCCGATTAGCACGCGGGCGGCGCAGGGAAAAGCCTTAGCGGCTGTAAGTCTCGGCCACCAGCTCGGCCGGGCGGCACAGGCGTACGCCGCCGGGACCGCAGACGATCGGCCGTTCGACCAGCAGCGGGTTTTCAACCATGGCGGCAAGGATCTGATCATCGCTGGCCGTGGTCAGCCCACGTTCGGCGGCATCGGTGCCCTTGACCCGCAATGCCTGCCGCGGGGTCACGTCGGCAGCGGCGAAAAGCCCCATAAGCTGGGCCCGGGTCCAGCCTTCGCGGGCGTAATCAATGATCTCGGGCTCATGCCCCGCATCGCGGATCATCTGCAAGACCTTGCGCGAGGTCGAGCAGGTCGGCTTGTGATAAATGGTAATCATGGCGCGACTTTGGCCCGGCCTGTCCGCGCTTTCAAGAGCGATCCGAGACCGCTAGCCACACTCCGCCATGCGGGCGCAGCGTCAGGATCATGCGCGGCTGCGGCTGGCGTGCGGACAGGTCAAAGCGAAAGCGCGATACCAGCGTGGCAAGGATGATCACCGCCTCTTGCAGGGCAAAGCTTGCGCCGATGCAGATCCGGGGTCCGGCGCCAAAGGGCAGGAAAGCAAAGCGGTCGCGGGTCGTGCCGGGGGCAAAGCGTTCGGGGTCGAAACGGTCGGGGTCTTCCCACAGCAGGTGGTGGCGGTGCAGCGCATAGATCGGCAACATGATCGTGTCGCCCGGCAGTACCTCGCGTCCGCCCAGCATGTCATGTGCACGGGCGGTACGCGACAGGAAGGCGGCGGGGGGATAAAGGCGCAGCGCCTCTTCGATGACCTGCCGGATATAGGGCAGGCGGGGCAGATCCGCGGCGGCGGCGGCGCGACCGTCAAGCGTAGCCTGAGCCTCATCCGCCGCGCGCGCCTGCACCTGCGGGTCAAAGGCCAGCAGGTAAAGCGCCCATGCAAGCGTCAGCGCCGTGGTTTCATGCCCGGCGACGATAAAGGTCAGCAGGTTGTCGCGCAGCTCGGCGGGCGTCATGCGGCGGTGGGTCTCGGGGTCTTCGCCCGCGCGCAGCAGGTCCAGAAGGTCCGGTACCTGACGCGGCCCCGAGCGGGCGCGTGCGGTGATCGCCTCATCCGCGACGCGCTTCATCCGCCGCAGGTCGCTGCCGGAAAACAGCCTGCCGGGGCGCGGAATCCAGCCCGGCAGGCCAAGGATATCCATGACCGAAAGCCGCGCGGTTCCGGCGATATAGGCGTCGATGGCATGGTGTACCGCCCTGCGGTCAAAGCCCTCGTCACCCGAAAACGTCACCTCCGAGATGACCTCAAAGGTTGCGGCCACGGTTTCGGCAAAGACATCGACCGGCCCCAGCGCGTTGGCCAGCCGGCGGGCCGAGGCCTCTGCAGCGGCGGTCATCACCGGCCCCAGCGCCTCGACATGACGCTGGGCAAAGGCCGGGGCTGCGGCAAGGCGCTGCCAGCGCCAATGCGCCCCCTCGGCGACGAACATCGAATTGCCGATCGCGGGTTCGAGAATCAGCCGGGTGACGATGGATTTCGGATAGTCCTCGACCCGGTCCTTGAGCACACGGCGCAGGGCATCGGGGTCCATGACCATATGCCAGCGCTTGCCAGTCTTGCCGGAAACCATGGGTTGCCGGGTAGCGATTTCGGGGATCAGCTCCAGCACATTGCGTCGTGCGGTCATCGCACTGACAATCACGCCCATCGGCTTGCGATGCAGGGCGACGCGGGCAGGGTAAAGGGGCTGACGGTCAAAAGGCATCATAGGCAAAACCCGCAAGACGTGGTCGGGGTTCCGTCTTGCCCGCTGGCCTATCCGGAGAACGCAAGAAAAAACCCGCGCCAGATAGCGCGGGTTTTATCCGTTTCGGCCTGTCGCCAAGGATCAGGCAGCAGCTTTCGCCTGGGCGACCACGGCGGCAAACGCCTCGGGTTCGTGGATGGCCAGATCGGCCAGAACCTTGCGGTCCACCTCGATGCCCGCTTTCGCCAGAGCGGCGATGAAGCGCGAATAGGTCATCTCGGCGTCGACAGCGCGGACCGCAGCGTTGATACGCTGGATCCACAGGGCGCGGAAATTACGCTTGCGGGTCTTGCGGTCGCGGGTCGCGTACTGATTGGCCTTGTCGACGGCCTGGGTCGCGGTACGGAAGTTACGCGAGCGGTTGCCGTAATAGCCTTTCGCCGCGTCCAGAACCTTCTTGTGGCGGGCGTGGGTGACTTTGCCCGATTTGACTCGTGCCATGTCCGGTTCTCCTTAGCGGTTATAAGGCATGTATTTCTTGACGATCTTCGCGTCCGCATCGGACAGGATCATGGTCCCGGTCACGTCGCGGATGAATTTCGTCGAGCGTTTGATCATGCCATGGCGCTTGCCAGCCGGGCCGGCCTTGACCTTGCCCGTGGCCGTCATCGAGAACCGCTTTTTTGCGGCCGATTTGGTCTTCATCTTCGGCATTTTACTCTCCTTGCGGTCAGAGTGAACGCACGACTCGGCAATGCCTCTGGCCGGCCGCGCGGGTGGAAGCACGCCCTATAAGCGGGCGTGCGCGAATTGGCAAGGCTTATTGGCTTTGCCCATCGGTCTGGGCCTCACCCTCGGGCGCAGCCCCGGCCGGGGTTTCCGTCGCAGTTCCCTCTGTGGCGGGCTGCTCGGCAGCGGGTTCCTCAGCCGCAGGCGCGGCAGGCGGTTCGGTCGCGGCGGGTTGTTCAGCCGCAGGCTCTTCGGCAGCGGGTTGCGTCGCCTCGGTCGCGGCGGGTTGTTCGGCAGGCTCTTGCACGGCTTCGGTCGCTGCAGGTTCTGCCGGCGCAGGAGCGGTGACCGGATCAGTGCTGAGGCTCACTTCGCCCTTCATCAGTCGCTGCCAGCTTTCCTTCAGCGTTTCCAAACCAAAGGGACGGTCATCGCGCCAGCCGCCGACAAGCAGCAGCACGATACCCAGCACCAGCAGGACGGCAGCGCCCCGCGGAGCCTGCGTGCGAGCCACCGAAATGATGGCCAAAAGGACCGAGAGGGCGCACAGCGCCACGCCGGCCAGCAGCAGGATGTCGATCATCGGATCACCTTTCCGTTTCGGATCTGTTTGATCGTGCTGCTTATTCCGGATCGGTGCGATAGATCAAGCGCTCGTCGCAGGGGGCGATGCGCAGAATGTTGGTGGTGCCGGGCACATTGAAGGGCACCCCGGCCATGACGACGATCTGGTTCGTCTCATCGGCAAAGCCGAAATCCCGCGCTGCCTTGGCTGCGTTGACCACGGCCTGCTTGAACCGCTCAAGCGAGGGGGTCTTGACGCAATGCGTCCCCCAGGTCAGGCACAGCCGGCGCAGCGTACCCTGTTCGGACGACATGGCGACGATCGGCACCCGGGGCCGTTCCCGCGCGGTCAGGCTGGCGGTGGTGCCGGATTGGGTAAAGGCGCAGATGCAGGAGATATCGGTATTCTCGGCAATCTCGCGCGCGGCGGCGACGATGGCATCGGCAACCGTCTGACGCTTGGCGCTGCGCGAGCTTTCGATGATATCGCGATAGGTCGGATCGCTTTCGACCGAGCGGGCGACGTTATCCATGGTGGCGACCGCCTCGACCGGATAGGCACCGGCGGCGCTTTCTGCCGACAGCATCACGGCATCGGCACCTTCATAAATAGCGGTCGCGACGTCCGAGACCTCGGCCCGGGTCGGCATCGAGCTTTCGATCATCGATTCCAGCATCTGGGTGGCGACGATCACCGGCTTGGCGGCGGCGCGGCAGGCGCGTACCAGACGTTTCTGGATCGGCGGAACAGAATGGACCGGCAGTTCGACCCCCAGATCGCCGCGCGCCACCATGATCCCGTCCGAGACCTTGAGGATTTCGCTGAACGCCCGGACAGCGGCGGGCTTTTCGATTTTCGACAGGATGGCGGCGCGGCCGCGGGCCAGTTCGCGCGCCTCGATCACGTCCTCGGGACGCTGGACAAAGGACAGCGCCAGCCAGTCCACGCCCAATTCGCAGGCGAATTCCAGATCCTCGCGGTCCTTTTCAGACAGGGCCGCCAGCGGCAGCACCACATCGGGAACGTTCACACCCTTGCGGTTCGAGATCGCGCCACCCGCCGTCACCATGCAATCGGCAAAGTCCGGACCGCAATCGGTCACCTGCAGGCGGATCTTGCCGTCGTTGACCAGCAGTTCGGCCCCCGGTTCCAGCGCGGCAAAGATTTCGGGGTGGGGCAGCTGCACGCGATTTGCGTCGCCCTGGGCAGGGTCAAGGTCAAAGCGGAAGCTTTGCCCCTCGGTCAGGTCGTGGGGCCCGTTGGCAAAGGTGCCCACGCGCAGTTTCGGACCCTGAAGGTCGGCCAGCACGGCGATCGGGCGGCCTGATTCGGCCTCGACCCGGCGGATGATCTCATAGCGGGCGCGCTGCTCTTCGTGGGTGCCATGACTCATGTTCAGGCGAAAGACGTCAGCGCCGGCCTCGAAAAGGGAGCGAATAGTGGCGAAATCGCTAGAGGCGGGACCCAAAGTTGCCACGATCTTGACCTTGCGATGCCGTCTCATCCGTCTCTCCGTGCATGTTTGCGCTATCGTCTCTGCATTTATGGCCTATTGGCTGGCCTGCGGCAACTGGCGCTTGGTCTTGCTATTGCCTAAAGCTTGCAGCGGAAAGGCGACGGACGAATGACGGGACAGCCCTATTCAATCATAGGAGAGGATCGGCCTTCGCGCTGGCTGATCACCTGCGACCATGCGACCAACCGGGTGCCGGGCTGGATCGGTGGCGGCGATCTGGGCATCTCGGCCGAGGATATGCAGCGCCACATCGCCTATGACATCGGCGCGGCCGCCCTGGCGCGGGCGCTGGCCGAGCGGCTGGAGGCCCCGGCGATCCTGTCCGATTTCTCGCGTCTGGTGATCGACCCGAACCGGGGCGAGGATGACCCGACGCTGATCATGCGCATCTATGACGGCACGGTTATTCCAGCGAACCGCCGTATAGACGCCGCCGAGCGAGAGCGGAGGTTGGCGCTGCTTTACCGCCCCTATCACGACGCTTACGCGCGGCTGGCGGCCGCACATCCGCGCCGTGCGATCTGCGCGATCCACAGTTTTACCTGCCAGCTGCGCGGGCGACCGCGTCGGCCATGGGCGGTGGGGGTGCTGTTTTCGCACCGCGATCAAAGGCTGGGGCCGGCACTGGTGCGAGAATGCCGCGATCAGGGCTGGATCACCGGCGAGAATGAGCCCTATTCCGGCCATCTGGAGGGTGATTCCATCGACCGCCACGCGCTTGCTTACGGCCGCCCGAATGTGTTGATCGAGGTCAGAAACGACCTGATCGCCGACGCAGCTGGCCAGCAGCTGTGGGCTGATCGTCTGGCGGCGGTGCTTAGCGGGTTTCTTGAGCGGCACGAGGTCTGACGCCGGGCGCTGATGATGCTGCCCGCCGCAACTGCGGTCGCGGCGGGGCTGTGGCTGGTCAGGCTGCACCGACCTCGATCCCGCGCTGAACGGCGGGGCGGGCAAGGAAGCGGTCCAGATAGGCCTGTACGTTGCGGAACGTATCCATCCCGGTTTCCTTTTCGGCCTCATAGTTCACGCGCACGGTACGCAGCCACGGGCCGACCGACATATCGGCAATGGAATATTCGCCAGTGATCCAGTCGCGCCCTTCAAGCTGGCGATCCAGCACGCCCAAAAGCCGCCGCGCCTCGTTGTAATAGCGGGTGCGGGGGCGCGGGTCCTCGATCTCACGCCCCTTGTAGCGGTGGAAAAAGCCGACCTGGCCGAACATCGGCCCGACGCCGCCCATCTGCCACATCAGCCACTGGATGGTGTGATAGCGCGCCGCGCCGGATTTCGGCAGAAACTTGCCGGTCTTGTCGCCCAGATAGATCAGGATCGCGCCGGTTTCGAACAGACCCATCGGTTGGCCCTCGGGGCCGTCCGGATCTACGATCGCCGGGATCTTGTTATTGGGGTTCAGCGACAAAAACTCTGGCGTAAACTGGTCTTCAGGGTCACCGATCGAGATGCGATGCGCGTCATATTCAAGGCCGCATTCCTCCAGCATCACCGAAACCTTGATGCCGTTTGGCGTGTTCAGCGTGTAAAGCTGAAGCACATCGTCGCGCCGCGGCGGCCAGCGCCGTGTGATCGGAAAGTCGGATAGTGTTCCCATGTCGTTTCCTGTCTCATATTGCAAGGAGCGAGCGTGATGTGGCAGCCTTTGCCGGAACACGCGCAACAGGGTCTGAAAGGTAAGCCCATGATCAAGGAGTTCAAGGAATTCATCGCCCGGGGCAATGTCATTGACCTTGCTGTCGGCATCATCATCGGGGCGGCGTTCACGGCAATCGTGAGTTCGCTGGTGACGGATCTTATCAACCCGCTGATCGGTCTGCTGACCGGTGGCACGGATTTCAGCAGCCACTATCTGGTGCTCAAAGGCGAAGTTCCCCCGGGTGCCAGCCTGCAGGTCGCGCGCGATTCCGGTGCCTCGATCTTTGCCTGGGGCGCTTTCCTGTCGGCGGTCATCAACTTCCTGATCGTCGCCTGGGCGGTGTTCCTGATCGTCAAGGCAGTGAACAAAGTGCAAAGCACCACCAACCGCAAGAAAGAGGAGGAGCCCGCACCTGCCGGTCCGACGCAAGAAGAGCTTCTGACCGAGATCCGGGACGAACTGCGCGCGCGCCGCGTTTGACCCGCGCTGCAGGCTGTTTTTTCCCGAGCTCAAGGTTTTGCTTATCGCCGGGGCCCGGGGGCGGTATCGTCGCAGAAACCGGCGCTGTAACGCGCTTGCGACATAAGGATCGCCTGGATGATCGAGCTTGACGCAACGGATCGTCGTATTCTGTCCGTCTTGCAGCGCGATGGGCGCATGACCAACGCCGAACTGGCGGTTGAGGTCGGCTTGTCCCCCAGCGCCTGTCACCGCCGCGTCCAGCGTCTGGAAGAGGCGGGGGTGATCCGTGGTTATGTCGCCCTGCTCGACGCCCGCAAGCTTGAGCGGCCGACTACGGTTTTTGTCGAGATCACGCTTTCAGGTCAGGCGGATGAGCTGCTTGAAGCATTCGAGCGTGCGGTGCGCACCATTCCCGATGTGCTTGAATGTCATCTGATGGCGGGCTCGGCTGACTATCTGTTGAAAGTCGTTGCCCAGGATACCGACGACTTTGCCCGTATCCACCGTCAACGGCTGGCGAAACTGCCCGGGGTGCAGCAGATGCATTCGTCATTTTCGCTGCGCACGGTGGCCTTTACGACGGCGCTGCCGGTCTGATGCCCTGAAAATAGAAAACCCCCGGCAAGGCGGGGGTTTTCATAAACAATGTGATCGCTCGCCTTACAGCGCGCCTTCACGCTGCGCTTTCTTGCGCGCCAGCTTGCGGGCGCGGCGGATGGCCTCGGCTTTTTCGCGGGCCTTCTTGACCGAGGGCTTCTCGAAATGCTGCTTGAGCTTCATTTCACGGAACACCCCCTCGCGCTGAAGCTTCTTCTTCAGAGCACGAAGCGCCTGTTCGACGTTGTTGTCGCGAACACTTACCTGCATGTGGTTGTCACCACCTTCCTAAGTTAGAGTTGATCTGATTTGCAGGACGCGACCTTCTAGCAAGGCGAATCGGCTTTGTCCAGATTTTCCGGGCCAGAGCCCTCGTGAGGAAAGGAGACTGCCATGACGGATGAACGGGAAAGGCTGATCGAGGCGGCCCTGCCTCATGTCGTTTTCGAAGGCATGGGTGAGCGGGCGATCGCCGAGGGCGCGCGCGACATCGGCATGGCGCCGGCACTGGCACGGGTTTATCTGCCGCGTGGCGGGGCCGATCTGGCCGCGGCCTATCATCGCAGGGGGGATGCCGGACTGCGTGCCTGGTTGGCCGAACACCCGCCAGAAGGCCGGTTCCGCGACCGTATCTGCGCCGCAGTGCTGCACCGGCTGTCACTCAGCAACCGTGAATTGGCGCGCTCGGCGGCGTCGGTTCTGGCGCTGCCCCAGAACGCCCCCCTTGGGGCCCGGCTGATATGGGAGACAGCGGATGCGATCTGGGAAGGGCTTGGCGACCGCTCCGGGGACGTCAACTGGTATTCCAAGCGCGCGACCCTCTCGGCGGTTTATGGTGCGACGGCGCTTTACTGGCTCGGCGACGAATCGCCCGAGATTGAAGAGACGCGCCATTTTCTTGATCGGCGTATCGAGGGGGTGATGCGGTTCGAAACCTTTAAGGGGCGCGCCTCGGCCTTGCCAGGTGTCCCGACGCTCACGCGGCTTGCGACGGGCTGGATCCGGCGGCCGGAAAGCCGCAATCTGCCCGGAAAGCTGTTCACGACCCGGCATGCCGGGGCCAAGGGAGGCGATGGGTGATTCCCGATATGATGCAGGCAATTGAAATATCCTCACCGGGTGGGGCAGAGGTGCTGCGCCCGGCAAACCGTCCGGTCCCGGTGGCAGGTCATGGTCAGATCCTGATCCGGATCATATGGGCCGGGGTGAACCGCCCCGATGTATTGCAACGCGCCGGCTCTTACGCGCCACCGCCGGGGGCATCAGACCTGCCGGGGCTGGAATGCGCCGGAGAGGTCGCGGCGGTGGGCCCAGGCGTGACGCGCTGGAAGCCGGGCGACCGGGTTTGCGCCCTGTTGCCGGGGGGTGGCTATGCGGAATATGCCAGCTGTCCCGCTGAACACGCACTCCCCATTCCCAAGGGGCTGTCTTTGCAAGAGGCCGCAGCTCTGCCCGAGACCGCCTTTACCGTCTGGTCCAATGTGGTCATGCGCGGTGGGCTGCAACCGGGTGAGCGGTTTTTGGTCCATGGCGGCTCTTCCGGCATCGGCACCATGGCGATCCAGATCGCACGGGCATTGGGAGCGCGGGTCTGGACGACCGCAGGTTCGGCCGAGAAATGCGCAGCTTGTGCAAAACTGGGCGCAACCGCGATCAACTATCGCGAAGAGGATTTCGTCACCTTGCTGCGCGAGGCTGGGGGAGCTGACCTGATCCTTGATATGGTCGGCGGTGACTACATTGCCCGCAATATCAGATGCCTTGCGGATGATGGCCGGCTGGTAATGATCGCTTTTCTTGCCGGGCCCAAGGCCGGGATCAACTTTGCCCAGATCATGGCCCGACGGCTGACGGTAACCGGTTCGACCCTGCGCCCACAATCTGACCTTGCCAAGGCGCGTATCGCGGATGAACTGCAAGCGAGGCTCTGGCCGCTGATCGAGGCGGGGGCGGTACGCCCGCTGATCGACAGCACCTATCCTCTGCGAGAGGCCGCCGAGGCGCATCGCCGCATGGAAGGCAGCAGCCATATCGGAAAGATCCTGTTGCAGGTCTCATCTAAGGAATGAACGCTTCAATCCTTGTTGCCCGGCCCGGCGCCTCCGGCGGGGATATTTGAACACGAAAGAAGCCGTTAACCGAATCGCAAGGATTTTAGGGCAATCTGGAATCACGGTACAGGTGGGGACGCCGATGACCGTCACGGAAGAAGCCACACCCTGGCCTCAGCTCCGGCAGGCGGGGTGTGTGCTTTTCTTGCGTGCTTAAATATCCCCGCCGGAGGCATCACAACAGTCCCATCAGCGGGGCGCTGGCAGCAGGAAGTCCCCACGACAATCGCGCTGCGCGTCGGGAGCACAAGCGCGGGGTTGCAGCTCACGGGTCAGGCAGATGCGGACTTCTTGGAGGGCATTGTTGCGGCAGGTGACTGTGATACCGTCACGGGTGAGGGTGGGGTTCGCCTCGATGAAAGCATCTTCTACCACGCGGGCGGGCAGGGCGATGTCCCTGCCGAGGTGGCGCAGGGCTTCGGGTACGATGATACTGTCGGCCGCCTTGCGCGTAAGGGAAAAATAATCCTGCGCTGATAGGCTTGAGCAGCGACCGTGCTTTTTCCACTGGTACCAAGCCAGCCCGCCCGACCCCATGATATCTGCCATGGCGCGAGTTTCGCGGCGCGAGGGATCGCGGGTGTCGGTCCGGCAATCAGATGGCCACCCACGTTCATATTGCGGCCACAGGCCGTGGACTACGAAGCCGAGGCGTCGACCGGTGTCACATTGTTCGGCATCGCTTTCTTCGCCCTCGGCACGGCACCAGCTTGGCGACCAACTGAGCGACAGGACATAATAATCGAAACGTCCCGGGATGTCCTGGGCCTGGGCAGCGGGGGTGAGCAGCAGGGTGGCGATCACGGAGATAAGCTTCATGGTCGCGAACCTAGCGTTGCGCCTGGTGTCACGCTACGAAATTCAGACTTTATTTTGGCCCTTTCTGGCCCTATATAACCTGTCAATCCCCCGAAAATGGAATGGCACCCGCCGAAAGCCGTTTTCTCCGGCCGGAAGAGATATTGTTAAGGAGAAGGTCATGAACAAGCCGCTGATGGCCAAGGCCACTGCCGTCTGGCTGGTCGACAATACGACGCTGAGCTTCAAGCAGATCGCCGATTTCTGCGGTATGCATGAGCTTGAGGTTCAGGGCATCGCCGATGGCGACGTGGCGGCTGGCGTCAAGGGATTCGACCCGATTGCCTCGAACCAGCTGGACGCCACTGAGATTGAAAAGGGTGAAAAGAACCCTGCCTACAAGCTGAAGCTCAAGCATAACCCCGCCGCCGAGGGCGAGGAAAAGCGCCGCGGCCCCCGCTATACGCCGCTGTCCAAGCGTCAGGACCGTCCGGCGGCGATCCTGTGGCTGGTCAAGTTCCATCCCGAACTGGCCGATTCGCAGATCGCCAAGCTGGTTGGCACCACCAAGCCGACCATCGCGTCGATCCGCGACCGGACGCATTGGAACATCCAGAACATCCAGCCCATCGACCCTGTTGCTTTGGGGCTTTGCCGCCAGTCCGAGCTTGATGCTGCCGTGCAAAAGGCAGCCAAGCGCAAGGCTGCTGAGGGCGGCATGATGACCGATGATGAACGTCGCAAACTGCTGTCGACCGAGACTTCGCTTGCGATGTCGGATGAGCCGCGCTTGCCCTCGTCCATCGCGGGGCTTGAGAATTTCACCCTTACCCGGGACGATGAGGACGAAAAGCCCGCAGAAGATCTGGATGCGGACAGCTTTTTCAACCTGCCCGATGCGGATGGCGACGACGAAGACGAGGATCGCTGATCCCGGCAACCCCGGAGCGATGCTCCGGGGTTTTCCGCTTCTCTGGCTCTGACGGATTCAGACAGAGAGGCAGATGTATTTCATTTCAAGATAGTCCTCGATGCCGTGGCGCGAGCCTTCGCGGCCAAGGCCCGATTGCTTGACCCCGCCAAAGGGCGCGACTTCGGTCGAGATGATCCCGGTGTTCACGCCGACGATACCGTATTCCAGCGCCTCCTGAACCCGGGTAATACGGCCGATGTCCCGGGCGTAGAAATAGGCCGCAAGGCCAAAGATCGTCGCATTGGCGCGCTCGATCACCTCTGTCTCGGTGTCAAAGCGGAACAGGGGGGCAAGCGGGCCAAAGGTCTCTTCCTGCGCGACCTTCATCTTGTCGGTGATCCCGGTTATGACGGTCGGCTCAAAGAACAGCCCCTCGCGCGGTTTGCCGCCGGTGAGCACCTGTCCGCCGCCTTCAAGGGCGTCCTGAATGTGCTCCTGCACCTTTTCGACCGCAGCCTGATTGATCAGCGGGCCGGTGGTGACGCCGTCTTCAAGCCCGTCGCCGACGCGCAGCTTGTCCGCCGCCGCCGCCAGACGCCGGGCAAATTCGTCATAGACGCCAGCCTGTACATAGATGCGGTTGGCACAGACGCAGGTCTGGCCGTTGTTGCGGAACTTCGAGGCCATGGCGCCTTCGACCGCGGCATCCAGATCCGCATCGTCAAAGACGATGAAGGGGGCGTTGCCGCCAAGCTCCATCGAGCATTTCAGCACCTGACCGGCGGCCTGACGCAGCAGGATGCGCCCCACCTCGGTCGAGCCGGTAAAGGTCAGTTTCCGGATCAGCGGGTTCTCGCAGAATTCTTTGCCGATGTCGGACGATCGCGACGAGGTCACGATGCTGAACAACCCCTTGGGCACGCCCGCGCGTTCGGCAAGCACGGCCAGCGCCAGCGCCGAAAGCGGTGTCTCGGCGGCGGGGCGGCCAACAAATCCGCAGCCGGCGGCGATGGCCGGGCCGCATTTGCGGGTGATCATCGCGTTGGGAAAGTTCCACGGCGTGATCGAGCCGACCACTCCGATCGGTTGGCGGATCACGGTCAGGCGCTTGTCGGGCATATGGCCGGGAATGGTCTCGCCATAGATGCGCTTGGCCTCTTCGCCGAACCACTCGATAAAGCTGGCGCCATAGGCGATCTCGCCCCTGGCCTCGGGCAGCGGTTTTCCCTGTTCGGCGGTCAGGATCTTTCCCAGATCGTCCTGGTTCTCGATCATCAGGTCGAACCATTTGCGCATCACCTGTGCGCGTTCTTTGGCGGTGCGGGCGGCCCAGCCCTTCATCGCCTGAGCCGAGGCCTCGATGGCGCGGGCGACCTCGGCGCGCGACAGGTCGGCCACCTCGGCGATCACATCGCCGCGCGCCGGGTTCACCACCGGGAAGGTCTTGCCGTCAGCGGCCGCGATCCACTCGCCAGCAACATAGGCCCGCGTTTCAAAAAGCGTGGGGTCCCGGAGCAAAAGCCGCAGATCCGTCGGATGGTTCGTCATGAAAAAGTCCTCCAATTCGGCCGGATGCAGGCTTGCGCGTTTGCGTGCGCAACGCAAGCCGCCGCAATATTGCAGGGATCGAGGATTTGTGATGAACCCCAGCCGAGGTCCCGGCGTTGCCTTAGCATCGCCAGGCTTTCCCTCTTGGCGCTTTCTTGTGGGGCGGCGCGGTATCTCTGCGTCGCCCCTTCCTGTTGTTGTACGAGTTTGCCTGCGCCAGCGCCTTAGCGCGTGGGGACCGGCGTTTCGCCGGAATAGTCATAGAAGCCGCGCCCGGTCTTGCGGCCCAGCCAGCCCGCCTCGACATATTTCACCAGCAGCGGGCAGGGGCGGTACTTCGTATCCGCCAGCCCCTCGTGCAGCACATTCATAATGGCGAGGCAGGTGTCCAGGCCGATGAAATCCGCCAGCTCCAGCGGGCCCATGGGGTGGTTCGCGCCCAGTTTCATCGCCTGATCAATCGAGTTGACCGAACCAACGCCCTCATAAAGCGTATAAACCGCCTCGTTGATCATCGGCATCAGGATGCGGTTCACGATAAAGGCCGGAAAGTCCTCGGCACTGGCAGAAGTCTTGCCGATCTTTTCGACCACCTCGACCAAAGCCTTGTAGGTCTCTTCGTTGGTAGCGATGCCGCGGATCAGCTCGACCAGCTGCATGACCGGAACCGGGTTCATGAAGTGGAAACCCATGAAACGCTCGGGCCGGTCGGTCCGGCTGGCCAGCCGGGTGATCGAGATCGACGAAGTGTTCGAGGTCAGGATCGTCTCGGGCTTCAGATGCGGCAGCAGATCCTCAAAGATGGCCTGCTTGACAGTTTCGCGTTCGGTGGCGGCCTCGATGACCAGATCAGTCTGGCCCAGATCGGCCAGCGTCATCGTCGTGGTGATGCGTTTCAGCGCGGCCGCCTTGTCCTCGGCCGAGATCTTGCCGCGGCTGACCTGACGTTCAAGGTTGCGATCGATCAGCGCCAGCGCCTTGTCCAGCGCCTCGCGCGAGATGTCGGTCATCAACACGTCATATCCGGCCAATGCAAAGACATGGGCGATACCATTGCCCATCTGGCCTGCGCCGATCACGCCCACCGATTGAATCGCCATGAATCTCATCCTTTCGTCGGTCAGGCGGGACGATAGGCTTAAGCGGGGCGCAGGTTCAATGCAAAAACCGCCCGGTTTGCTGCCGGGCGGTTTTCAGGTCCTTTTAGCCGGAGAGAGGGATCCCCCCGGGCGACGAGAGAGACTTACAACTTCTGCGTGAGTTCTGGAACGACTGAGAAGAGGTCCCCGACGAGGCCGTAGTCTGCGATCTGGAAGATGGGGGCCTCTTCGTCCTTGTTGATGGCGACGATGACCTTGCTGTCCTTCATCCCCGCGAGGTGCTGGATCGCACCCGAGATGCCGACCGCAACGTAAAGCTCGGGCGCGACAACCTTGCCGGTCTGGCCAACCTGCCAGTCGTTCGGCGCGTAGCCCGAGTCCACCGCCGCGCGCGAGGCGCCGACCGCGGCGCCCAGCTTGTCGGCAAGCGCCTCGATGATCCCGAAGCTCTCTTTCGAGCCAAGGCCGCGACCGCCCGAGACCACACGTTTCGCCGAGGTCAGCTCGGGGCGGTCCGATTGCGCCACCTCGTCGCCGACCCAGGACGACAGGCCGGGATCCGCAGCAGCAGC